>JASJEI010000034.1 GCA_030064795.1 Pleurocapsa sp. MO_226.B13
AGCCTAAATAAGTTATGAATTAACAATCAAGCATCATGATTCAAGGTAGAATTCCCGAAATTACTATTAAATTCAGCGATAAACCCGACTTACCCACTGAAGGGAAAAAAGTAACTCTGGAAATTCAAGGAGAAAACAACGTCACCATCAAAGCCGAAGTTAACCGCAAAACTTTGAAGAAGCAGGTAGCTAAGATGGATGAATATGATGACTGGGTAGGTGCGCTGTCAGGAAAAATTAAGAGCGTTTCTGCTGATGGGCTTATCGAGCTAGAAGCTGCGGGGGTCAATGTATTCGAGAAGAAAAAGAAAGAACCCAAGCCCGATAACGATAAGCAATCAACGGCTGCCTAGAGCGAAGATGTTGGCTCTTAATTGTGAGGTCGGAGAAGGCGATCGCGATCGCTATTAAAGAAAAGAGCTGCCCTATCCTGTATAAATAGATGAGCGATTTGCCCCCAGTCAAGAAAATCCTGATTCTCTCAGCCAACCCCAAAGGAACAACCCCACTGCGTTTGGATGAGGAGGTGCGGGAAATTGAGGAGGGGTTGCTAAGGGCGAAACAGCGCGATAAATTTACTATAAAATCACCTAGAGCCGTCCGTTACAGAGATATTAGTAGGAATCTTTTAGATTTTGAACCGCAAATTCTCCATTTTTCTGGACATGGAGCAGGAGAAGAGGGCTTGGTATTTGAGGATGAAACAGGGCATGAAAAGTTAGTCGATGCAGAAGCCTTGGCAGAACTATTTGAGTTGTTTGACGACGAATTAGAGTGCGTGGTTCTCAATGCTTGTTATTCAGAAGTCCAAGCCAGAGCGATCGCTCGTCATATTGATTTCGTGGTAGGTATGAATCAAGCGATCGGCGATCGAGCAGCCATTGAATTTGCCATAGGTTTTTATGATGGACTTGGCGCGGGAAAATCTTATGAGGTTGCCTATAAATTAGGTTGTAACGCTATTATTCTCGCTGGTATTCCCGAAAAACTAACTCCCCAACTGCTGACTAAAGAAGATATGGCTTGTTTTTCCTCAACTCCTAGTTTTTATATCGAACGTCCTCCCATTGAGCAGTACTGTTACCAAGCCATTATGGAGCCAGGAGCGTTGCTGCGGATTAAAGCCCCGACGAAGATGGGAAAAACTTTGCTGTTGGAACGAATCTTAGATTATGCCAGCCAGCAGAGTTATAAAGCAGTCAAATTGGATTTTCAGCTAGCTAATGGTAGTGTCTTAACTGACTTGAAAACTTTTTTGCAATGGTTCTGTGTCAGTGTAGCTGACAGCCTTGATTTAGAGGATAAGTTGGATGAATATTGGCGAGATATCTATGGTTTGAATAAAAACTGTACTCGTTATTTTCAAAAGTATTTATTGTCAGTTACAGATAGTCCTCTAGTTTTGGCGTTAGATAATTTTGAGCGACTGTTTGCAGAAAAAGAGATTTTCGGTGAATTCTGTTTCTTGCTGCGAGGTTGGTACGAAACTGCCAAACAAGGAGAGCGAGTCGGAAAGCTTTGGAAAAAAATGAGGTTGGTTGTCGTTTATTCCACAGATGATTATCCTAAGCTGAACTTTAATCACTCTCCCTTTAATGTCGGAGTTCTCATTGAGCTACCTGAATTTACCCAGCAGCAGGTTACAGAACTTACCCAGTTGTACCAGGGCTAACGCATCTTAAATTGAGCGAAAACAGCTAATTGAAGAAAGAAAGGATAAAAGTCAAAAAAGAAGACTAGTAGTATAAAACACTTCTTTTTAACGACGCGATCGGGAGTAAAAATATGATAAATTCAGTAAAATTAAAATTAATTTAAGACAGAATTAGTTCTCAGAATTGATGATATGATGACCCAATTATCAAACTTAATTTTGGCTATCTTTAGTCATGAAACTAAGACCAAAAACTACAATAGAAGAACATTTTTCATCCATCAAAGATCCGAGATTAGATAGAACTAAGCTACATCAATTGATTGATATTATTACTATTACTCTTTGTGCAGTAATTAGTGGAGCAGAAAGCTGGTCTGACATAGAATTATTTGGTCACTGTAAATATGATTGGTTTAAATCCTTTTTAGAATTACCGAACGGGATTCCATCTCATGATACTTTTAATCGAGTTTTTGCTCGTCTAGATCCCGAACAATTAGAAAAATGCTTTTCAGATTGGGTTAAATCAATTCATAATTTATTATCAGGAGAACAAATTGCTATTGATGGTAAAACTTTACGCCATTCATATAATCGTAATTCCGAACAAAAAGCCATAGTGATGGTGAGTGCTTGGGCTAAAAATAGTGGATTAGTCTTAGCACAAAGAAAGGTATCCAAAAAATCGAATGAAATTACTGCTGTTCCTGAATTATTAAAAGTTTTAGAATTATCAGGAGCAATAGTTACCCTTGACGCTATGGGCTGTCAAAAAGAAATTGTCAATCAAATTGTCTCGCAACAAGCTGACTATTTAATTACATTAAAAAAGAATCAAGGTGATTTATATAAGCGAGTAGATGAGTTATTCAAAGAAGTTATATCTGCCGAGCAACTTGGATGTCATTACAGTAGTTACAGTCTTAATGAATCTGGTCATGGTAGAACCGAAAATAGACGTTATCAAGTTTTAAATAATATCTCTAAAATTATAGATTTAGAAGATAAATGGTCTAATTTGAATTCAATTGTTCGTGTTGAATATCTACGTCAATTAAAGAATGGTAAATCAAAATTAGAAAGTAGATATTTTATTACTAGCTTATCAGAAAAAGCCGAAAGATTGGCTGATTATATTCGAGGACATTGGACTATAGAAAACCAACTTCATTGGGTTTTAGATGTAGAGTTTGGTGAAGATGATTCAAGAATCAGAAAAGATAATGCTCCTGAAAATTTAGCAGTTATCAGACATATAGCACTCAATATTTTCAAGCAGGATAAAAGCATCAAGGGCAGTATTAAAGGCAAACGAAAATGTGCTGGATGGAATGATAGTTATCTCCTCAAACTGTTAAAACAATAAGCAGACTTGTTGGAGTTGAATTGGTTCAAAATAAATCTTTTTTCAAGAAGAAAAATACTCTTCTCTTTTTCTCATGCCTTATTTTTACTTGGTTTATAGAAAAGTAAGCTATTTTGACCATTTTTGATCATTGATGATATTTTAATGCAGATATCAAGTCTTATTTGAGATTTATAATTTGTTCAAACCCTTTCACTGTTTAATTTTTGAAATTTAGATGCGTTGCCCCTGAGTTTGTAGCAATCACAGGGTCGTATGATGAACTTCCATTAAAAGTTGACGGCAGAGGTCGTTACTACCTTAGCGATTCAGATTGGGGAGAAGTTTTTCCAGCTCGCATCGTTCCTCTCTCTACCGAACTTCCCCAAAATCTAGGCGAATCTGTTTACGGACACAAGCCAATTTTTGAGCCTGAGTATTTTGGTCACTTTCGTCACATATTTATGATTTCTTACGGTGGCGAAATAATGAAAGCTTATAGTAAAATTCGGGCGAATTTCCCTAGATCCTATTTTCAGGAAGTTTACCAAGGCGAACTTGCTATTACCTTCAGTGCCACAGATCCAGATGATTTAAACCACGACCTACATCCACAAATTAAATATCTTTATTCTAATTTTTTGGAATCATAAGATCGCTGATCATTTCTTGAAGTTCTAAGACTAACTCTACGAGTTTGGATAGCTAAAACATGAAATATCTAGGTTTTGAATTTATACATCAGCAGCACGAAGATTGTATGCTTTCTTGGGCTGAATTTACCTTTGATGATGATGGCGTTCTGATGGTTGGTGAATCGCCTAGATCTGCCTCAAATTTCGAGGATTACTATTATCTGAGGGAAGATACAGCACGTGTCCATGTAGGTCTAAAAAACGGCGGTGATTTTGAGGAATTAGTTAAAACTTATCGTTTTGAGTATTCTCATATTGAAGATTAAAGGAAGGCGATCGCCTCCGCACATCGTTTTTCTTCTCTCCCGCAGAGTCGCGAGCGGGGATAATTACTTGTTTGGCAAGCGAATCAAATAATCCCTAAAATCAATCAACTGCTCAATACTCATTTGGGTGCGATCGCACAGGGAGTACCTCTGTTTAATACAAGCAAGCCCCTGTTTTTTGCCCCAACCGATTCGTCTAACTTCTTTGGTTGTCTGTTTAATTAGCTGTTTTTTCGGTTCTTCTACACCTTCAGTTTTAACTTTTTCGGTTTCAACTGAGGAATTATCGGTACGATCCAGGATACGAACTGTAGTCGCTCGAAAAGCGATTGCGATTAAGCGCGATCGCGTTGTTTAAGGTTCTACCGCCCCTGATTTCGCTTCATAATTTTTTTCAGATTGTTGCAAAAAATTATGGCAACCAGCGATCGCTATTTATTAGCCGAGTATTTGATCGAATTGATGCTTTATGAAGATAAGCAAGAGATCCTTAATGGCGACCTCGATTTTCTAGACTCAGTTTTGCGTGGTGATGGTTGGACAGGTTACTCTAATTTTTCTATCGAACAGAATATTTCTGAGTTTGTTGAGCGTGAATGTACTCATGAATATTTCTTCGACTCTGATGATCCTCAATTCCAACATCTTTTAGCTAGCTTGAAAGGAGAATTATCAACATGAGTCCATACCAGAAAAATTTTCAGCCTTCGGATTGGCGAAGTCGAGAAAGCCAAAGAAGAATGTTGAGAAAATCAGTGAAATTCTCAAAGGCTTATTTTTTCGGCTCTTTATTTTTCTTAGGAATATGTTTCACAGTATTAATTTTTCTATCAGGAAACAGTTGATTAAATGCTTCTATCGCTATTTCAGAGTTGTGCTGTGTTGTATTCGTTCTTACTCTACTCATTTTGTCTCCAATGATAAATTTACTACGTCAACGCTGATAGACGGCAAAGCATCTCTAATCAAAAGTGACAATGGAACTACAAGTTGAGACTATTACTTATTCATCAAACAGAGATACATATATCTCTAGAGTAGATGACTTTTTAATAACGCCCATGCATTCTTCCATTAAAGCAGATTTTAGCTACGAGTTATCTGAGGAAGACTTTGCAAATGGCGCAATCAAGCTCGAAAAGGTTGGCTCTATCTCCGCTTACAGAATAAACTTATTTGAATCTGAACGAAGTCTGGCGATTTTAGCCGACCTTATTTCTCAAGATCTTTGTTTCGCTGCAAGTTATTTTCTTGACGATGATGGCAAAAATCATTTATCTCATCAATATTTGTACTATATTGATGAGGTTTTTATTAAGCCTGAATACAGACAATTTGGATTGGCTCTGAGGGGACTAGCGATGTTTTTGGAGAATTTTGCTCAAGGAGAAGCCGTTTGCTGCCATCCCTGTCCTTTGAGAGACTTGAGGGAGAAATATGAAGAGAAATACGGCAAACGCTTGCTCAGAAGATATTGGTCGAAAGTCGGGCTTAATAAATATTCAGTAGACGATAATATTCTTTGGACAGACGATTGGTCTATGCCCTACTGGTTAAAGCATCAAATTTTTTCTGAGGACTGAGTTAACGAGTCCTTGCACGAATTTAGCGCTCAAAACCTGCTTTTTAAGATGACTTTGTTAAGGTAAATTAATTGGAATTAACTGAGTCAAACAAGAGCGTATTCCGATTGTTTCTCGCCGATGTATTGGCTGTTTATGCACTCAAGATCGACCAAGCAGTAGTTTCTTTTTATCAGTATAAGTAGGGCTGCTTGCCCTACTGATTCAACCAACCCCATTGGTTGAATTTCAGGTTCATCCTTGGAGACTCTCTCTATCGTCACAATATCTAGAAACAGCCTGACAAAATATTCGTGCGCTCTCCCCACACCCGATACACTACTGAAAAACTGAAAATAAATTCTGCCCGCTTTTTGGAATATATTCCCACTCTCAAAGTGAATATAATAAAGGGCGGTTTTCTCAAACAGAACTGCTCTAAAAAGAGATAGTCTCATAAAATTATCCTAAACATCAAAAATCCACGCAATCAAGAAATAATGGCTCAAAAAAAGTCACCTCAAGCAATTAAAACCAAACACTACCGTACATACACAGTTAAGTCACACGAAAGAAAAATGTACGAGAGAATTTATCAATTCGTTTGTACTGGGTACGATCGCGTCGTAGAAAGAAAAAGCTATGCCGTATGCTGTCCTAGCTATGGCAATGAATGTAATGGCAAAACAAGTTTATGTCGTCGGAGTTTATAACTAATGGAAGATGGCTCAAGGGTTTGGTTCTGGCCAAATAATCGAGGGTGCTATCGGATTCAAACTGAGTGCATGACTTAATTACGGGTGCAAATAGACATGATGAAGGTGAAGAGTTAATGTAATCAATTAAGAAGAGTGCGAGCGCAACCAAGGGATCGAATCTTGAATTCATTACCACTACCGCCTAAAGAAAATCAAAACCAATGGCTAGATTCTGGTTAAAAAAGAACAGTTAATTCATTTATATCAATTCCAATCTTGATTTAATGTGGACATCAAACAACAAACAGATTGTCATTGTCATCAATACTCAATCAATTCAACACATTCAATTCGATGATGGCACACAAGAAAGAGGATTTAATGCGACCAGGTCTTTTAAGCGAGGGATTTTTGTTAACCCCAATTTAGATAAAAAGAAGTACCTATCTCTGCTTAAGGTTTTTCATCCCGATGTGAGCAATTTAGATGTCAAAGAAGCAACAATAATCGCCCAGGCAATTATTAGTGCCAAGGATGGTACTGCAACTGTTATCGATCCCAAGAAAACCAGTGATACTTCCCAATCAGATCCAAAAGCTTCAACGAACCCGAATTCTCAATCAGTGTGGCAGCAATATACCTGGTCTGATTGGACTACTTCGACCAGGCAAAATACTCAACGCGCTCGAACTCGCTCTCGTCAACAACCTAAACCACCTAAACCAAAGAAGGACTTTGAAACTTGGTTAAGTTATGTTCCGACTAATTATTGGAACATATTTGGTAACTATGACACTTTTGAGCGCGACCACAGCGTTGATTTTCGGATTTTCAAGCGTTGTTATTACGGCTATTTTGATACTGAGCTTGAGATAGTTTTCCGTAAAGGATGTGTTTACAGAGAGAAGATTACTGCTATTCATCGTAATTGCCTCCACATTCTTGAGCGACTAAATTTATCTAGTCTGAGCAAAATTGATTTATGGGCTGTTTGTGATTATGAAGCGATCGCCTACAACCGGGGGGAACGTAAAGCTGACTTGGTAGAGGATATATTTAGACATTATTGCCACCAAACAGTTGCACCCTCACCGACTCCACCTTGCTGGAGTGTAGTTCTTACTAGCCCCAGACCACTGTGGAAACACAAATTTATTTTAAGCGATTATCATCACCATTTTGAGCAATTTAATCACAAGAGCGATTCTCAAAAGCATCACACTGATTCTCACACTTACCAAGCACAAGCTAATACATCTGATTATTTTAACTGTGGTCAATACCTCAAGCGAAAAAAACAGTGGCTTGAACGCGATCAGTTTCTCTCTTTTCTAAGACTTGCCAGGCAGATCGCCCGTTCCTTGGGCGTTACGGCGAGCTTGTCCGATGGATACCCTGCTTATCCCCTCCAGGTTTTAGATTTGGCAATAGAAAAATTGTCTTTTTGATTATAGATAACCTCTTATCCTGTTTTTCCTGTCGATTATACGGTAGTCGAAGTTACCAAAGGCAAAAGGAAAAAGCCGAAGAAGAAAAACTATCGCCAATTCAAAAAAAACTCTATTTATTCAGACACGAGTGATCACCTACTTATCTTTACCAACTCGCCTACCAGATCTAGTTTAGCCATAGCTCCATCAATCGCGGAAACCGTAAACGGCGATGCCCATGCCCCGAGAGAAATCCTGGACAATTATAGACAGTCTTGTTATTCAGTTATCTGTCTGTGCCGAGAATTATCGTTTTTGAAGACTGTCTATAATTGTCGTAGATTATTGTAGCCCAATGTCCTGGACAATCAGAGATGGTGACGCGATCGCCTACTGCGATCGCCGATAACTCATCCTGATCTCCTTGTTCGGTCTGGCCCCCAGTTTCATTATCTTTGGGTGGTGAGTCGATTTGAGAACACTCTGTCTCTGAACCTTTTTTTGTATTACTCTCGGTTGGTGATTCTACGAGTGAGCAATTTTTTGAAGACTTTTCAAAATTGCTATCACTGCCATCACATCCATCACCATCAATGCTTTTATCCATCACATAATCCATCACATCACTCAATTTATTCATCACCATCCCCCAGAGGCAATTGATTACATTCGTGCTATCAGCCCCCTCTTTAGTTTTGATTACATTCGTGTTGTCAGTAGCCTCGTATTTGTCTATTACTACTGATGTATTGACCGTAACTAGTGGTGGCGAATCGTCAAAATCATCTCGAATCTTCAACCCAACGAAATAAGATCCACTGCGATCGCGTTCCCTGCTAATGTCTAAATCCAGTTGGTTGTTACCTAAGTCTGAAAGTAAATTGACAAAGCGACGTAGACTCACTGCTTTAGTCCCGCTATTGTGGCAATACTCACAATAGTTGGGATAGAGCCATTTATCGGTGTCTAAGTACCAAAAGGGTGATAACCCATCTTTATCCCGTTTGGCTACTCCTACGTTCGTTTTAGCCTCTGCATCGTAAACGATAAAGTTATCCAACCAGTCGGCGATCGGGTTAGTCTCGACTAAGGTTTTTGCCTTCATTGCCAACAGCGACGGGACATTTTCTTCATAATTCTTAACAATTTCTGTGGCGGTGTCCTCGTCCATCTCCAGCACCCAATTGAGTAATCCTGGGATGTAAGGCAGGAATTCCCCCCTCATTTGACCGTTTTTGTGTTCGATTAAGTTTTTTTGTCGTTTGCCTTTTATTTTGTTCGAGAAAGGTACAGATATTCTTCTTCTGGCTAACCCCGATGTGTAGTCCGTACTTTGTATTACTTCATTGGTGCTTACAATTACCAAGGCATCGGGAGTAAAACCGCCCTTTGATTGTTGGAATTTCACCTCATAAGGCAAGGTATCTTGTCCTGTGAGGTTTTTCAGTTTAGTCACATCACCCGCGTACCTTTCTGAATCGTTAATTAGGACTAATCTTTTTCCTGCGATCGATGCTGTCTCAAACTTCGACTTTTCTAGTTTCTGAAGCGTGGTGGTATGGACATTTTCTTGTCCGACCAGGGCTGTCGCTAATCGGGTCAAGGTACTTTTTCCCGTTCCTCCAGGGCCGATTAACTCTAGATATTTCTGCCAGTCGGTTCTGCCCGTTACTATTCCCAATAAATATGCTCTCATTAACTGGACTAAATTGCGATCGCCCCCACACATGGTCAATAACCATTCCTGGATCGGTTCACACCTAGCAAGCACGTCGTATTCATAGGGCAGACACCAGGTTAATCGGTTTTGGGGGCTGTGGGGCAGTAGTTTTCTGGTTTCTAGGTCTAAGACTCCGTTAAGCATGGGTAATAGTCCCTCTGCTTCTTCCCACTGGTCTACTTCTAAGTCCAGCTTCAGTAATGCTGTTACTCCATTTACAAAACTTATTGTATAGCTCGGCTTTTTCTTACCTGCTTTGGCTATTTCACGGGCTGCTGACTTTAGTTCTGATTTGACTAATCTACCAATTCTTTCTGTTGAGCCTACACTCCAGATTCCTTTTGTTACCGAGCCATAGACATACCACGACTGTTTATCGCTATTCCAAGCTAATTTTCCTTGGTATTTTTCGGCTAGCCAATCAGCTAGGTCTGATTGTGACCAATCGGGTAGATTCGCTCTTTTTTTATGCGAAGCAGTATCCTTAACGGCTGCTTCTGCTTGCTTCTGTTTCTGTTTCGAGTTTCTTTGGTAGGCAAGAGCGATCGCTCTGTCTAGTTGCTTAGCTAGTTGTTTTGTACAGATGTTCGGATGTGCTTTTGCCCAATCGCTGATATCTCCCTTGACTGGCATCTCACCCCAAATATCTGTAGGGGATAAAATTAGACATGGCAAGTTGACTTGTTTACAAGCAGATTTGACCAACTCGGCTTTTTTCTCTCCCGCCGAATCGCGATCGGGAAAATAGACTAGTCCTGCTGCTCCCGCTTTAATAAGTTTTGTTAAGTCACTGGTGATGGCTTTCTCCTTCCAGTTCGACCCCTGCCATGTAATTGCGGAGAGGGCGATCGCTCTGGCGGTTTCGACACATCCTTCTCCCTCTAAGCCTAAGACCCACTTGTCTTGGCAGTATTTGACGGCTTCAGAGAGTTTATAGGCTCGCCATTCTTTTGAGCCTTTTGTCCATTGAATCAGACCATTGGACTTGATATGCCCTTGTCTAATCGTCTTTTCTTTGCCAGATGGTGTCTTCCAGTCAAAACGGCTCACCCACTGGGTCTTCGAGTACCAGTAGCGGGTTTCAGTGGCATTCGGGGGTATTCCCTGTTCCTGCTGCCAAGTTGGAATTTCTTTTGATTCTGCTATGGGGCGATCGCTCGCTGGTGAGGGCAGTTGAGCTAATTTGATTCGCCTGCTTGGATGCTCCCTTTGCGGACTCTGCCCAATAACCTCAGACCACGGGCTTATCGCTTCTCTTATGTCTTTAACTTCACATCCACATTTAAAAGCATGATATTTCCCATCTTTCTTGTTAACCTTGAACCCGCCATCTCCACACACTGGGCAAAGGCAATGGTATTCAGAAGAAGTCTCTTTGACTACTTTGAGGCGATCTAAGTAGTCGAGGATTTTGAAAGGTGCGACAAAGGAGATCACAATGCACCTCCCATTTCTTCGATGTCCTGGGTAAAGAATTCTGATGCACCGCAACTTGACAGCACTGCTGCTACTAGTGCGCGTTTCTGTGCCATCTTTACTATCGTGTTGGTATTGTCGTAAATTTTATAGCTTTGCTTGTGATATTTGTTCTCTCTAGAGTTACTTGAACCATCTCCTTGTCCGACCATTTCTCCTTGACGGACTAAAGTACAGCGGTAATGGTAATGGAATAGTGGCTTATCGAAGTCGGTTATAAAGTGAATTAGTTCGTAACTTGGACGAAGGCTAAACAAACGGCACAGTTTTTCTGCCCCTGGCTTTAATAATGTCGGTTTCTTCGTTCCTGGGATTACTCCATAATCTACTCCTCTCTTCATTTGAGCAGCGACAAAAGCAACCATTGTCTGATAATGTGATGCTGTCTGGGCGATCGCACGACTGTATACAGGAGATATCTGAGTTTGGGCTTCCCTGACCATCTCTCCCGATTTCTGGGGCTTCTTCATTTGTTTTGTGACTCGGTATTAAGATTTTCTGTGGCGTTGTGGGAAGTAAGCAGCACTGGTTATCTTGAGTCGTGCTGCTTACTTTGTTTTCTAATAGCTAATATCTAATAGCTTTTAGATAGGGCGATCGTCCCCTAGAATTCAGTCGGAATCTCTACTCCGAGTTTTTTTGCCCAGTATTCCCGACTGCCTATTTGATAGCCTGCCCAATAGCTATGCTGCTCTGGTTTAGTAGGTTCTGCCCCAATCAATCCATCAAAGAATCCTCCTGAATACAAGTCCGTATTTAGACTCGCTTCGTCGTGGATTCTGTCCAACTCTTGTCTTTCTCGATTTTCTTGTTCTACACTTACAGGTAAATTGAACATCTCAATATTCCTTATTTTGTACTTGTTCAATGGAGTGGGAGAGGTCGCAACTCTCTCACTCACACTAATAATTATACCTCTAACAATGTGGGGACATATTGTTAGAGGAGTTTTGGTAATGTTTTTTTACATTTCTACTATGTATACTTATGGCTATAATTAAAGATGTCCACACGCTGTTCAGCGTTCAGCGCGATTCATGAGTAACCCTAAAGGAAACCCCAATATAAAAAAATACGGATTTACAACCGACAGACCAGAATCTCTGACTGCAAAATTATCTATGAGAGTCGCTCCATCAATGTTAGATGAACTCAAAAAGAGAGATAATTGGCAAGAACTCGTTCGTCAGGCGATCGCTGAAAAGCTTCAATCTGCTTGAAATTTATATTGACTCTTTAGTCAACTTAAATTAACTATTTCTACCGCTCCCCATTCAGGTTTCCTACTTCAGGGCAAACGCATCTAAATCAGAAGAAAAAAGTAGTTAGAATGAGTTTATTAAAATCAACTTATCAGATAAGTTGAAACAAGCCAAAATAACCTTGATCTAAACAAAACAAAGCTATATAAAGCAAATTTTGAGTTGTCAAAATTATGCCTGGTTCTCCAACTGACAGAACAAACATATGTTTAGTTTATTGAGAGTGGTTGTGCAGCTGGTTAAATACCCAAAACCTTAGCCAGATAGTTATTATCCCAAGCCGCCTTGAGTCGTTTATTAGCTACACCGATTTTCACGGACTTTTCTTGAGAAAGAAGATTCAGCGACATTTTCCTTAATTGAGCTAGGTTTTCAGGGGCATTCTGGGAGTGAACTGGACAATCATCTTCTCTAAATGCCACATCTAAGATCCAATGAACATTGTTTTCCACTCCCCAATGACTGCGTACAGCATGAGCTAGCAGTTGAGCATTGCTGGTAAAGCTATTGAGATAATAACGTTTAGAGGTACTTGTTTCGGTGCCGATTTTCCTCACAGATTCCACCAGACCAACACTTTCGAGTCCCACCCATTGTTCTGGGTCAAAAAACAATTCTTTCACGGGCATTGTCCAATAACGACGAATTTCCGTCCGTCCATGTCCTTTGCTGATGGTTCGATGAAAATCATGCTCCACCTCCGACCAATCGATCGCTTCTGCTCGCTCGAAGAGTTGAATCACCCTTTCATGAAGATACTGATGATTTCCCTTGAGTGCTAGACAATAATCAGCACCTTTATCCTGAATTAGCTGAGCTATTTTGGTCTGAGTCCCCATCGCATCTATGGTGACTAGACAGCCAGATAATTCCAGTAGATTGATTAATTCTGGAATAGCGGTAATTTCATTTGTTTTCTCACTTACCTTTAACTGACCTAAAACCAATCTTTGCTCGCTAGCCCAAGCATTGACGTTCAGGAATCGCTTTTTTCCCTATTCCTTTTGAACCAGAGTGTTTCAAAGTTTTACCATCAATACTGATTACCTCTCCAGGTATCAATTGGGCTATGGTTTTTACCCAGGAGCGGAAACATCGTTCAAATTCTAAGGGGTCGATTCGCGCAAATACCCTCGCAATAGTGTCATGAGAAGGGATGCCATTGGGCAATTCCAAAAACTGTTTTAACCATTTTTGTTTGGAGTTGCCGTATTGCTCGATTGCTACCCAATTATCGGCACCGCAAATCATTCCACAGATAGCAATAGCGATAATATCGATGAGTTTGTGTTCTTTAGTTCGGTCGATTCTGGGGTCAGTCAACTGGGCAAAATGATCTAGCAGGGTGATTTTGGGTCTGAGCTTCATTCTTTCGGCTTTTCTCAATCTCGGCTTTCAAATTAATTTATCACTTTCGCTCAATTTAAGATGCGTTTGCCCTGAGAGAATTTGTGAATAGTTGATCTCAAAATCAAGAAAACCCTGAACAACAAAGACCAAAAGAAATCGCATCAAATCAGAATCAAAACCCGACTCATCAACAGAAACTGACGAATGGTAGCCCACAGCAAATATTTGATTGGGCCGAAAAAAGCCCTCTTTGGCAAGGAGACGATTTGGAATATTGTCTAGAAATCCTCAAAAATAGTCGAGCAAGAGCCGAATTTTAATCACTTTCTTTTTGACTCGTACAAAACTTGGCGGGGGGAATTTCTTCTTCTTCATTGACCCTCACGAGAAATGAACGACCATCAGCATCGACTCGAACCGCATTCGGCTCAATAATCGGATCTCCTGGTTGCCAACCAGATTCTTGACTGGGATCTTCTTCCCTCAAGGTTCGTAATTCACCATCAAAGTTGCCCTGTCGAATCTGTTCTATTGCTCGGTACGCTTCATCGTCGCCATAATCGAGAAAGTCATAAGGGTTTTCTGGTTGGATTAAACCGCCTATTTTAAGCGGGTAGCTGTTGAGGAATGCTTGACCCTCACATTTTCCTCGTGGAAGTTCAACAAAATTGAGGAAATCCTGTACTGCTGCTTTGACAAATTCTTCATCATCAAGATCGGGGGCATTAATTGTTACCGTCCCATCAATTCCTAGTTGGCTATCGGCGGTAATATCGCTATCGGGAGTCAGAGATTCTCTTGACTCTATGCCGAAGATTCTCTCTGCCGTAATCTCAATATTTCCTCCGTTACCTCGAAAAGCGTTGGCTTTAATATCGCTGTTTTCTAGTCCCAAAAGCGTTTGGGTATCGATGGTAATATTGCCCCCGTTTCCATCTCTGCCAGCCGATGCCGTAATCTGAGACTGTCCAAAAAGTTCTAGATTTTCAGTATTGAGATTAATATTTCCTCCTGTTCCTGTTCCTTGGGTTACGGCTTGTAACAATCCAAAATTGTCGAGGATTAGCGAATCAGAATTGATGTTAAGATTGCCCCCATTAGTATTCGCAGCTCCAGTATTGATCTTGCTGACTCTTCGCAGATCAAAAGGGTTTTCAGCAAAGCGATCGACTCCTCCGATCTCGATATTCTGCGCGTCGATCTTAATATTTCCCGCATCTCCATCACCCAAACTAATCGCTCTGATAATTGAACCATTAAGTACTTTCAAAGAATCTGTATTGATGTTAATACTCCCACCATTTCCAAAGGATTTTGCTGGTGTCGATGTTGATATTCCCCCGATGAAATTTAAAACTTTAGGTCTTGTTCCGTTCAATTCAATATTTCGAGCGTTGATCTCAATATTACCAGAGTTTCCAATGCTATTAGTAGCTTCGATTCTAGCACCGTCAAGTACTTTAAGCTCTAATGTATCGATTTCGATGTCACCAGCTTGAGGATTGGCTTCAATTACCTCATCAGAAAAACCCGACCTTCCTCTTAAAATGACTGAAGAAATTATGGAACTAGGAAAATATTCATCAAAAGGAATACTACCAGACACCTGATTGACTGACAAAACCTCTAAAACATTTGATTTTTCGTAGGTTGGGTTGGCTTGACTCGTAACCCAACGAAAGTATGTCCTGTG
>JASJEI010000519.1 GCA_030064795.1 Pleurocapsa sp. MO_226.B13
GGTGTACAAGATTGTCAAAGATTGTGCGAAACGCTCTGGTGTATCAGAAAAAGCCTCCTGTCACTGGTTGAGACATTCTCATGCTTCTCATGCCATAGAAAGTGGTTGTAATTTGAGACTGTTACAGCAAAGTTTGGGTCATAGCAAATTGGAGACGATAGAACGTTATCTGCATATCAACCCAGAGCAGGGTTCTAGTCAGTTTATTAAGCTCTAATAGCCGTTACTTCACGGGTAGAAAGGGACACGCCAAACGCCCTGGTGTCATAGAGGGCAATCTGACTTAATTATTACCGCCTTTTTTGATAGCATCGTGATACTGGTAGACTGCACTTGTCACTAGCTAAGAGAGTAATTCCAGGTGAATGATATGGGTTCGGGTAAAATATACGATGTTTTGATTGTTGGTGCAGGGCCAGTAGGATTAGCAACCGCGATCGCGCTACGTAAACGTGGTATAAACAATCTACTGGTAATCGATCGAACTCGTAGTTTTCGCCGAGTTGGGCAAGTAGTCGATCTTTTACCTAATGGTTTAAAAGCACTTAAATATATAGACGAGCAAGCTTATCAGCAGGTAAAAGCAACAGGTTTAGATTTTATGCAAATTCGTCGCCAAAAAAGTGACGGAAAAGAGCAAAAAACGCCTCGAAAGCTCTTCTGGTGTCAGAAAAACTTGCTTGGGGAGGTTATTCGTTCGATTCCCCTAGACTTTGATTTTTGGTTTCATCGTTATGGTGAAGGAAGAATTTCAATTCCTTGGTACGATCTGCAAACTAACCTCAGAAATTTACTCCCTTCAGAAATAGTCAAAGTTAATCATCGTTGTGTTAATTTCAGCCAAGAAACTGCATACGTGCAAGTTTCTTGTATATCTGGTGATGAGAAATATAATAATCCCTTTGCTCATTGGGAAATGCAATCATTAAATCAAGTGACTGATGTTAATTCTGATAATAAACAGTGCGAGCGCCAACAATTTCAAGCTAAATTAGTAGTAGCAGCGGATGGAATTAACTCTACAATTAGACAGCTAATTTATACTAATTCAGATTTAAATCAATGGGCGAAACCGAGCTATTCTGGTTTTGTTGCTATTGGTTGTTTGGAAATTGATAATATATCTAATGAGATAATTCAAGAATTAGAAAATAAATATTTTCAAGGCGAGCGGGTAGTTACTCTGCGAAATGATTCTCTCAAATCTAATGTTCAAAATATTGACTCACCTCGGTTGATCTTAATTCGTCTCGCCGAAAATGCCCTTGGTTATTTATTTCATACTCCTTTAAGCCTAGATTTGCTCGAAAATAAATCCCCTGAAGCAATTATCAATTTAGCAGCAAATATTTTAACAAAAGCTGATTTTCCTCCGATTTTTTCCCAGTTAATTAAATTATCAAATATCGAACAATTAATTTGTCGCCCTTATTATATTCATCCTGCTAATATTCCTCATTCTCAACCAATTTGGAGTAGTGAGCGATTAGTATTAGTTGGAGATGCTGCTCATGGAATGCCTCCTTTTGCTGCACAAGGAGCTAATCAAGGTTTAGAAGATGCTGCCATAATTGGTACGGCGATCTCAACTATTATTGATAACAATGCTTTAGACAATCAAGAAATAATTTCTCATCTATTTAGTAAATACGAGCAACTTCGTCGCCCTTTTATGGAAAAAATTCAAGAAGCTACTATGAAAAATCATAATTGGTCGCAAACAGAATGGGATAGTTATAGTGATGCGGTTTATAGTCGCAATGTAGAAGATTTAATTAGTAATTTTACTGCTTAGGGCGATCTCTCATTTTGAAGATTTTAGTTATTAATTGTCATCCCGCGAAAGTCTCAACATCAACAACCTGCTCATTCAGACTTTCGCCCTACTTTCCACCCCGAATATCCAGCGTCACTTCAGCAGTAATCGAGCGCTCGTTCTGTCCTAGAATCTTCACCCTTCTTACTTTCCCGCGATAAGGAGAATAAACACTAGTCAATTGCTCTAATTCCTCATCAACCTTATCTATCTGAGTCTGTAGTGAGTTAATTTGCTCCTGCTGCTTCTGCATCAGAGTTTGATAATCAGAAACTTTAAGACTGTGTTCGTACTGCTGCTTCTGGTAGTTGAGTTTAGCCTCATCCAACGCTGCGATCGCCCGTTCCACATTAATTGATGCTGCTAGCTCTCGGCGTTTGAGTTCTGCTAATTCCTGCACTTTCTCAGATTCAAATACTTGAACGTGCCAGGGGTCTTTGTGGTAGAACATAGGATCAAAATTATCTATCTGACGAGCGATCGCATCTAAATTAAACTGAGCCTGTTTGAGTGCTGCTAGTTCCTTCTGAAACTTGGGTTCTGGGACGGGTTTTAGTTCTCTCAGGGGTAATCTGGCACGGGTGAGAGAGGCTGCTAATCTCTGCTTTTTGGCTAGTAGTTTGGTTCTTTCAGAAGTGCGATCGCTGATTAATGAGTTAACCTCAACGCGATCGCCTTCAGCTACTTTAATATCTTCTAAACTTGATACATTTATATTAATCTTGTGTCTTTTCCTGGTGCTGGAATTCGTTTTAAAAGTGCTGGAAGTTTCAGTTGTGTTTTTAGTTGCCTGAGAACTTCCAGGATTGAGAGCGATTGCTCCTATGCCGATGGCAATCAACCCATAACTTATATATCTAAATATATTGTCAGTTTTCTTCATCGCAGTTCACCAGTGTTGGTCATCTGCTGGTTGGGTCGAGGGGAAGTATTATCTTCCGCCCCTCCCATTTAGATCGCAGCGTGCAGAATTTCTCCGCACTGCGCTCCCGAAACTTTTAGCTTTAGCTTTAGCTCATGTGTAGGTAATCATGGCAAGACTCGTGTATTGCTACAAGATTGTCTCGCTGCCAATTATTGTGATTTCCATCAAGATGGTGAAGATGTACTCTCTCCTCGCTCGTGAATTTGAGTCCACAGGCTGTACATGAATGGTTTTGCCGTTTTAAGGCAAAAGAGGTGTGTCCATCGTAGAGTTTGCTGTTACGCGCACTCCAATAGGTTAAGTCTCCGTCGAAGGGTGATTTATCCCCTTTCACGTTAACAAATTTGTTTTCGGAGTAAGAGACTGATGGAAAGGCTTGGTCTAGTAGTTTCTTACTAGAATGGCGATTCTGTTTTGTCTCCTTATTGAATACCTTGATCGCTCTTTTTTGCATATAGTACAAGCTATTTCTAGCTCCATCCATTTTGCAATAGCGATGGTAATTCCTCCATCCTCTGACGATCGAGGCTAATTTCTTAGCTTTAACTATCGCACCATAATTCGAGCAGTTGATGATCAATTTTACTTTCTTGCGGAATGCTTTGTAGTTATCCTCACTAGGACGACTTCTAAACTTTCCGTTTTTCTGGACTTGGAAATTCCAGCCTAGAAAGTCGAATCCGTCTGTCGTTGCTGTTAGCTTGGTTTTCTGTTCGCTGATTTCCATGCTTCTGGCAGCTAGGAATTCTCTAACTTTGTCAAGTATCTTGTTAGCATCATCTTGGGGTTTAAGGATAAAAATCATGTCATCGGCGTACCGAATGGAATTATGGATTTCCTCTATCCCGTTGAGGGCTATGTTTGCTAATAAAGGCGAAGCCACGCCACCTTGCGGGGTGCCTTGTTCTGGAAAACCCACATTCGTTCCAGCTTTTAGGCATCGAAAAATGCCTAGCTTTAACCCTGATGGGGCAATTAGGTTATCCATAATTGAGGGGTGGCTTATTCTATCGAAACATTTCTTGATATCCAGTTCGATTATTCGTTTCTGGATACCGTTGCAAGAGGAGCGTAAGAAGTGGAACAGTTTTTTCTGGGCATCGTGTGCCGAGCGTCCTGTTCTAAATCCGTAACTTCTTGCATGGAATGTTGCTTCGTGGGCTGGTTCTAAGGCATATTTGGCGATTGCTTGCCAAGCTCTGTCGCTAATGGTGGGAACCTTGAGGATGCGTTTGGTTCCATCCTTTTTGGGGATTGGTATTTCCCGTAGTCCTTTGTGTTTCCAATTATTAGCCTTTATCCTTAGCGTTTCTTCGAGTTCAAACCTTTCCTTGAATGTAAGTGCTAGTTTTCCATCTATTCCAGCCGTTTTTCGACCATTATTTAGCTGTGTTACTTGACGAATAGCTAAAAATCTCGCTGCCCTAGAGCGGAGAATCAGTTTTTGCAGTGACCTTGCTTTTCGCATATTTCCTGCTCGGACTGCTTTCCATACGCGCTTTTGCAGGCGGAATAAGTCTTGACGGAATTTCTTCCATGGTAGATTCTTCCAAGATTCACTATTGAATTTTTCAATGTGTCTAATCATGCTCTGTTGCAGGTTGTATGTTCTGAGTTCCGAGCGCGAAGTTACTCGCTGTCCTACCCGAAATTAGGGGATTAATCCTCTCGTCTGGTCTACCGTAGATACGACCTATCTACAGACCCTAATTTCGTTTTTATTCGTTCCGTTATGATGATTGATTGTTCCTTTAGGAGTAACCAATTCAACCGCCTGAATCCCATACTCATACCGCTAGCGACAGAATACTGCGGCGGGATACATGACTCAAGCGAGGTTAGTCTAGGGATTGCGACTACCTGACTATAGGTTGCTTTTATAGGTTCTGTTTCTCCATGGGAACTCCCTATTAGCACCAGTGTCATCTGCAATTGATGTCTGATTATGCCCTGTTTCCAGCTTCACTCTCCAGAATTCCGAGTCTGGTCGGTGTGGACAGATTAGGAGTCACTTGTGAGTTTCAAGGGGAGGATTTTCACCTCCATCATCAATACAGTTATCATCTAGCTTGAGCTAGAAGCTAGGGTTTATATGGGTTGTTGCCCAATTTCGCCCTAAACGAACCGCACTCTGTCTTAGTCTATTGGATTGATTTTGGGTGCGATTTGGCTCACGCAGAGACAGCTGAAGCCGATAAAGCTCTCATCGGGCTTTGGGGTAAAACTCCACTCGTGCGGCGGTATTAGACCGCTTGATGGCGGTATAATTTCTAAAATATAGATGACGGTAAAACTTGTTTGACCCCGATTGTGTTAGCTTCTGGAGAGCAAATCCTGCCTCAATTGCACTTGCGCTGGTCAGGTTTTCGACGAGTACGGCGACAGGTCTGTCGGCGATTAAGGAATCGTTTTCTCAAACTGGGGCTAGAAGATTTTGCCAGCTATAGT
>JASJEI010000520.1 GCA_030064795.1 Pleurocapsa sp. MO_226.B13
ATAGCTAAAGGGGAAGTTTTACAACAAAGAGATTTTATTCATTCTCTCTTTGGGATTACTGTCTAAGAAATTAGTTATCTACAGAGTTTTTCTGTCCATTAAAAATTTTTGCAACAGAACCAGATTTTCGGGGTCTAGTCAATTATCTACTAGACCCTACGAAGAGTCCTGAAATCATCAATACCAATTTAGCTGGATTCGATCGCAACGAGATGATTTGGGAACTCAATGCTTGTGCCAAACAAAGACCGAGCTGTAAAAAGCCTGTCAAACATATTTCCCTTAGCTTTGCTCCTGCTGATAGTGACTTATTAGACCAGACTATTTTAGATATAGCCTCAGCAGTGATTAAAGGTTTGGGCTATGATGATAACCAATATTTGGTGGTTAGGCACGATCGCAACGATCCAAGACACGATCGCACCCACGAACACGATCATTTTCATATTCTGATTAATATGATTAACCTGGAGGGAAAAAGGGTCAGAGATAATCATGACAAGGGAAGGTTAGAAAAAATTTTGAGACGACAAGAGCTAAAACATAAGCTCACTATCGTTCCTGACTCAAACCAACGCAAATATAAAGCTGCTACCACTGGTCAAATACAAAGGATGATGCGGGAAATTGAAGAGTGCCAGACGGGAAAAAGAGCCAAAAAACCTGATGCCCCTTATACTTTAAAGATTCAGTCGGGAATAGATCTTGCCAGCCACGATCGCCCCAGCCTATCCGTATTTTTGGCAAGACTGCAAAGGCTAGGTATCGACCCCAAGCTAAGGATTGAGAAGGGACTGGTTAAAGGAATTAGTTATAGGCTACAGGATTTTAAGGTGAGAGGGTGCAAGCTATATCAGGCTAGTTTACCTCAACTATTAGAACATCGGGTGGAATTTGACCCCCAACAGGACTTAGCTGCAATCGAATTAGCTAATAAAGATGAGGAGATTAAGTTAGAAGCAGGATTGGAGGTGAGCTGGAGTCTGACTAACATTAGAGATTATGTCCCTCGTAAGATGAAACGGATGTTAGATGAAACCAGGAGCGAGAATAAGCTGGAAATGGTAGACGAACGAGCTAAAAAGACGATTAAACCAGAGCCTAAACTAGAACCAGAGCGGGATGTGGATCGAGGCTGGGAAATCGATTAGCTATCAGCTAAGCTATTCGTTGATAATAGAATCACTGTCGGCAGAGGCTATCAACTCAATTGGAGAAACATAATTTTCACTATCAAAAGTAGCCATACCAATCGTAATTCTAGGAGAGACTCCTTTAAACTGACCCGTCAACTTACTAAATACTTGATAGAATTCGACTTTTAACAATTTAGAAGACTCGTAACCCAGGTTAGGAATCAATAGACCAAAGCGATTGAGGTTAAGCCTGCCAATGGTGTAGTCTTCTATTTTAGATTCATCAATGACTTGAGTGATACTATCGATAATTAGACCTAACAAATTTTTGACGTTTTTAGTTAGATATTGATAATTCTCAACACAGATAATGTACAGAGTGGAATTTTCTAAGTTATCAAATTGAAGATCCAATAACTTACGCATGGTATCGAAAAATCCTTTGTTACTTAATAGATTGGACTCGGCATCGATATAAGAATTAGATCTTGCTGGTCGATAGCCCCAAGCACTAACGATACCTAGTATTGAGGCGAGGAAGGGATAGGAAAGAGCTAACCAAGTTCCGCTGGTAAAGGTGGTTAGAATTGAGGTTAAATAGGTGCCTACCAAAATTAAGATTAGTATAGTAAATTTAAACTGTTTGTTTGACGATTGACGCAGTTTCAAAGCAATCTGACAGACAGTCCCCCATAATAGTAGGGCTAAAATAATGCTATACCAACGGCTAGCTACGGCTATGGGTTGACGACCATAAATGCCCGATAACAGCAATTGATTGGCAATTCCTGCTTGATATTGGAGATCGCTAATCTCAGTGGTTAGATCCGCTTGAAACCCGATCATCACTATTTTGTCGGCCAACTCATTCAATTCAAAATCAGACTCGAGTATATCCTCCCAACTTAGAACTTCTAAAGGGAAGATCGGGTTGAGCAAGATTTGATAGCCAGGCAAGTTTTGTCTGGGGTAAAGACTGTTGCCGTAGATAAGAGGTGGGATGTTGGTTCTACTCAGGCTAAATTGAAATTTAGTTTCGTGCCATTGCGGGGTAACTCCCAGTTTTTTTAACCTTTCTAAAGCTAGCTTGGCTCCAAAAGTATAGCGAAAATCTCCTGCTAACTTCTGGGCAATTAGACCCCGACGCTCCTCGCCATCCGAGTCTACCAAGCGGGGAGCAGCTAAGACTCTTTCATCATCTGATTTTTGGTTGGTGTCTCCCAAATGACCGAAGTAATCGATCGCAGACAGCTCGGTCGGGCTTTGATGAGAGATCAAGCCTACAATTGATGGTTCACCTTCTTCAATAGTTCGAGCGATTTGGGCTAAATTATCTCGTTCCGATTCTGACAATTCAATTAGGACGATATTGTTCAGAGATTCTTCAATGACAAAAATTCGCTGCATCAAGCTAAGTAGCTTTAATTCTCCTCCCCCCAGGATATTAAAGAGCCACAAAAAAACTAAGCCCGCGATTGGCAACCCGACCCCCAACTGGTTTTTGACTGGTTCGGGTAAGGGAACTCTCCAAGAATCGGGTTTCCTGACCCGCCCGATCTTAGCGATCGTGTCTAATTGATGAATCTCTTCAATCAAACCGATAATGCTCAGGCGACATACTACTAACCTGACCTGCTTGAGACTCAGGTCTAACTCTTTAGCTAAGTCTTGACAACTGGCTTCTTTCCTTTCTAATGCTTGATGGATTAATTTTTCCAGGCGATTAAACTCGATCGTACCTCGAAATTCATTGGTAGTTTTTAATTTAGTGTCGGGGTCGGGTAGCTTGGCCGAATATTGATATTCCCACTCGCGATCGAAAAGTCGGAGGGCTTCTAGGACACACCAATCCAGAGCTTTTACGGGATACTCCAGAAGCTTTTCATCTAATTCTTCGCATTCGATAAACTGTACCGAACCCGAGTCTAACACCAACAAGGGGACTAATTTTCTAATGCTGTCCCAAGCAGGGGTCATGATTAAATTACCATCCTCAATCCACAAGGGGGATCGATTGCTTATTCTCAAAGAACCCGTCATAGCTTCATCTCCCAGATTCAAGAGAATTTGAGCGACGGAAATAATTTCTAAGGAACTGGGACTATCAAACATGACTTGGGAATAAGCAGGTGGAGAAAAGTTAAATAGATATAACTTTGTTCCATTTTAAACCTAAAAAAATGGAGATGAAATTTTACGAGCGGGTCTTATCTAAGAGATATTCGTGAGTTAAATAACGATACGTTAATTACTTAAAAAGGGCTAATACGAGCCAGATTAAGTTTAAGTTTGGGAAAAATACTGAGATGGGTTTGAGAATTTTACTATAAACTACTTAAACTCAGTAAATTCATAAATAGAATGGTAAGCAATTAATTGAATAACAGTTTAGTAAATAAAAATTTATTATTTTAGTTGACGGGAATTAGAGATGTTAAAAGGACTATATTTACGGGGGGTGATGGATTTATTAGGTCTATCAGAATCGGCAATTAACAAACTGGTTGATGATGGCCATCTAAAATTCAGCAGAACTGGTAATAACGGCAAAAGAGTATTTGACAAAGCTAAGGTTCAAGAATTTAAAAACAGTCCTTTATATCGTTCGTTAAAGAAACAAACAGTAGTTGTTTATTTACGTTGTTCGACCAAAGGTCAGGAAAGAACGATCGGACGCCAAGTAGTACAGTATTGCAAACAAAATAATTTTAAAGCCAATATAGTTTCACAACTAGACCGGGGCAGACAAGAAGTATCTCAATCAAGCTACAAAATTGCCATCAGTTATATATTTGAACAGACTGATATTGCTGGATTAATATACTACGGCAAAACTAGCGACATCACCGAATTAAGAAAGATTTTTCAAGCTAAAGAAGACCTTTTTATCTTAAATGCTGCCAACTTAGATTTGGAAGATAACTCTAAAATTGTTTCTCAAAGTGAAACAGCCCATAACAGTAGTCGAGGGCCAAGCTTGAATTACATTTAGGTAAGTGGATAATTAAACTACTAATTTAATCGTTTGTTTATATGTATCGGCTCAATAGTTCGGGGTAGACAATTATTCTGGTTGCCAGGAACAACCTAAGGAATGAAGAGAAGACTTCTCACGAATAATAGCTGCCAGAGGAGGAATTGTTCCCGTCTCACAAATACGGTCACGCACATAGTCAAAAAAGCTGATTCCCAACTTCCGAGTAGTCGCCACCAGAGACATAAAATTGTCCCAAGCCTGAGTACCTTCAGTTGTCTGAGTCCCATAACTAATACTACGTCGCTGCACCATTGTCCTGGCACCTAACTCGGCCAGATTATTGTGTAAGGGTAATTCAGGATGATCTAACACCAACAGCAACTCCGAGATTTTGGTCGCCGTTAATCGCTTTCGTTCATCCAACTGTTGGTACCCGCTGTCAGAGCCAAACAAAAGGTCAAATTCAGCTCGTAGTTCCTCTGCGGCTTGAGGACTGGGAGCATCTCGAGCGAGCGAGTAACTCTCGGTAGTAATCCCAGAAATCCCTCAAGAAGTTATCTAGCAGTTTTTGATGATAAGCTACCAGAGGATTTAGCTTCTTATAATGTCTTCCGACCTGGACCCAACACAAAGCCAGTTCCTCAGTCAGTAACTTGAACTGAGGAGCATCATCACAAACCAGAGTTCGAACCACCGGCCAATTAGTTTGCTGATGATAAAAAGCAATCGCTGCTGCTTCGTAGGACGCGAGTCCAATGTTGAGAACTCATTTGTGGTAGATATTGCTCCCGTAAGTAATTGAACTGTGTGGAGTTGAAAACCGTTTCTTGAGGTAAGAGTTGGAGACAGTTCTGCCATTTAGTTGGTAGTCGCAAGAGCTTGAGTAGTTCGTAAGTTTGCTGACTGAGAATAAACTCCAGTTCTTTAGAGTCTTGTAATCCTTTAAGTACGCTTAATCTATCCTTTTTGGGACTGGTAAAGTAAACCGTATACAAAGGGTTACACACTACATTGGTGGTGTAATTGACCCCACCAACACGAGCACCTGTTTGGTCGAAGTGCTGCC
>JASJEI010000521.1 GCA_030064795.1 Pleurocapsa sp. MO_226.B13
GTTAAGGCAATGGGACTACTCCCCGAACGCATCAGCAAATTATTACGAGTTAATTTATCAATGCCCCCAGGATGTTGACGCAGATATTGATTAATCGCTGCATACAACTCTCGTTCTTTGGCTTGGGGCTGGACGGTAATGGTGGAGGCAAAACGCTTGGGGAGTTTCACATCTACCACCGAGCGGGTATTTCTGACCATCACTTCCCGCATCAGTTGGCGCAGTTTTTCGGGGTTTTTCGGTACTCGTCCATTGGATGAACCTACATACTCTTGTTTAAACTGAGCTTCGGTATTCAGTAGTCCTGGCTTGAGCAGGGTCAAAAGATTAAACAATTCTACTAGATTGTTTTGGACTGGAGTGGCGGTTAACATCAGAATAAATCGCTTTTTAATGGCATTGACCAACTTCCAGTTGAGGGTGCGTCGGTTTTTTAGGTGGTGGGCTTCATCAACAATTACTAAATCCCAGTCGCGGGCGGTGACGTGTTGGAAATGACTTTTGTGCTTGGCGGTATTAATCGATGCCACGATGCGGTCATTGAGCTGCCAAAATTCTTCGGGGCTACAGTCGCGTTCGTCGGTCGTAATAGTAGCAATGGCGAATTTTTCATTTAGTTCCATCTGCCATTGGGATACCAGGGTAGCGGGGGTTAACACCAACAGGGATTTAATTTGACCCCTAGCCAAGTATTCTTTACAGATTATTGCAGCTTCGATGGTTTTGCCCAATCCCACTTCGTCCGATAACATAGCTCGTCCGCCAAACTGTTTGATGACTTTTTTGGCAGTTTCGATTTGATACCAATGTTTGTCGATGTGGTGTAGAGCAGGGAGACAAACTAATTGATCGTAATCGGCGAGAACTTTGAGTTGAAAAAGACTAAGGCGAGCTTCGTAGTTAGAAAGCTCGCTTACTTGTTCGTTTAACAGAGCGTTGGCTGCGGTACTTTCAACAAATCGGAAGGAGTAGAGGTCTGACATTAGGGGTGATACTAAGTTACTAGTCATCGGTTGTTGGTTATCACCAAGCGCGAGTATTTGACCGCTGTATTCAATATTTAAACAAAAATAAGTGATCGCTTTTTTGTCTAGTTGATGGTTAGAAAGCTTTACGGCTTGCCGTATTTTTCAGCTAACATCTCTGTAACTACCTCTTTAAGAGTTTTCCCAGATCGCTTGCACTCAGCTACCCAGTGCTGTCTCCATGATATCGGGACTTTAATTGTTAAACTAACTTCTTTTTCTTTAATTGTTTCTGCTTCACTCTTATTTTCTGTATTTACGGATTCCTGTTTAGCTGTATTTACGGATACAGCCTCATTCTTACTTTCCGATTCACTGTTACTCTGTCTGGCTTTTTTCAATAAATTGCCATATTTACCTGTCATTTGAGAATCTCCAAAATTTCCTTACCAAGCTCAAAGTAGTCGCGCCATGCCTTACGCATATCTGAGTTTTTCAAGTCTCTAATGGGTACACCAGCATATGCTGCTTTTTGATAACCAGCCGTTCGGCGAATTAGTGTTTCAAATATGGGGACATTTGATTGCTTGAGTTCGTTTTTCATTACCTCTCCCTCTTTACTTGGATAGGGAGGAACAATAGTAATCAAAAAACGAAAAGTAGCCGTTTCTCCCAGGTCTTCTGCTGTTTGTAACATTGGTTCTAAACTCACTACATCAGGAGTAGTGGGTAAAATTAGTAAGTCGCAGCCTGTGGCTAACTCTTGCAAATCGCTGGTGTCTGGACGGGCTGGAGTATCAATGACAACATAATCGTTACCGCCGATACTCTTCATGGCTTGTTTTTCCGAGACTACAGAAAAAGGAAACGAACCGCGTTCTGCCCATGACAAAGAGGTACGATTGGGGTCGCCATCAACTAAAATCGTTTTTCCTAATTCGCTGAAGAAGGTAGCAACATGAATAGCTGTCGTGCTTTTGGCTACTCCTCCTTTATATCCAGTGACAGTAACAATCTTCATGTTCTGATACTGATTTATGTATTTATGGCTTTATGTGAACACAGCTTAGAGCGCAAAACTAAAATATGTCAATACAGCTTTATGTAAAGTTGTAAAGCTGTATATATGGTTAGCTGTAAAGCTGCTTTGTATTAAATCTATTAGCCATTTTTTTATCCTGTTATTTCTACACTGCTAACTCCATCTTGATACTCAATACTGACTGTCTGAGATATAGATAAATCAAAATTGATTAAGCTGAGATGGTGCAAAATCATCTCAGTATTTGATACTTCCTGAGAAGCATAATATTCGCCAAGCAACTCAATCTTTCCTGTCTGTTTAGATTCATTAATCAAAGAGATTGAGCAAGCTTTTTGACTATTATTAGCTTTTTGGATTAATGATGTTTTCTCATCTGTGCAAGCTTTGTAATTATTGAGAGTATTAGCAATCCATTGAGGAGACTCCTGATTTTGTTCTACTATTTCTCCCTCACTCAATACTGCTCCTAATTGTGGCGTTACAGTATTGTCAAAGATATAGGTGCGATGAGCTAGAGAAATAGCTATGGGTAAATAAGTATGGGTGCGATGAGATCTAGCAATAATTTTGTCTTCTGGAACGTTATGTCCTCCTTTGGCGACGCGAAGCTAGTCCTTTAGGGTTCACATCCACTCAATTCTGCCGTCACTGTATTTTTTACACATTTTACCGTCTACCTCTGTAGTTATAGGCAGTCCCATCGCCCAAGTTTCTGCTATAGCTTCTGATGCAGCAGTTTGAGCCAGGCTTTCAATTTGGCTAGGGGTCAAGTCAAAAAAACTTGTTTTGGGTTCTGTCGAATCAGATTTAGAATCGCGTTCAGTCTTAGTTTTGATATCTGACATAGAAATTAGATTGTTTTTTTAACAATACTTCGATTTTAACTTGCTTGCTCAATCTCGTTTTGAATTGTAAATACAGGTTTATGTAAAGCTGTATTGCTGTATTTACAACTATCTGTAAATACAGTCTGATTATTTTTCTGGATAAAGCAAGTGATTCGGATCGAGCCAGACGACATAAAAAACTTCATCAATAAAGAAGCCATGAACTCGACCGTGTTCGTTGGAAGAAAGAGAAAATTGATAAGGGGTATCTACTAACTGTTCTTCATTTTTAATACCAAAACCCGATTCACTCGTGTCTTTCCAATCAATCGGATGACACCTCAAACTGCGATGGCGATTTCTCAATAATTCTAGAGCAGTTAATGCTGATAAATCTTTCAAGCGAGCTATTAAAGTCTGCCAATAACTTCCATCTTTTTCATTGCAGTTAAACTTGGGGTGATGAAGATTGAGATATTTAAAAGAAAAACTGATTCCTTGGGGTTGAGATAATCTAGTAGCTTTGATTCGGGACGAACCATTGGGCGGAATTCTAGTTTTCTTAATCTTCTTTTTCTTCGACACGCTTGGTGAAATACTCCTTAATCCATTCCTTTTTGATAATTGAATTAGAGGCTGTATCTGGAGGTAGATTACCTCTGGCGATCCGCCAGGGGTCTTCAATACGAGTCATTTGCTCTAATTCATAAGCATCACAGGCAAAGTATTCAATACTCACTTCATCTAAAAATTCTTTGACTGGTGTAGGTAAATCTGGTTCGACATCTTGCTCGATAGGATGCCACCCGAATTTTTGGTATTTCTCGTATAATTCAGGAATTACTGGACCATGAACCCATGCCTCGAAATCTTCGGAAAATAAAGGTTCGTTGTGAAGTGCTAGATGCCAAGCCTGAGCATAATATACAAGCTTTTGTAGTTTGAGATTGCTAATAAACGAGCCTGTTGAATTGGCAAGATTAATAAAATATTCTGCTATGTCAAAACAGTTTAATGTTTTTATCATCCTTTTGCTGCTTGTTATGAACTTGTAACTCAAACTCTTTCTTTATTTTAGTTGATGTGTAAGGATTTTTTATTGAAGGGCAAGAGATGTAAATACAGCTAACCAGCTTTATGGAATTCCGTAGATCTGGTTTTACAGGCAATCGCCAAACTATCTTTATTTCAACCAAATCGATTCTTATTTAATCCTAAATACTTCTCCTTTGGGAACAAATGGCAAGCTAGAACCTGTAGGTAATAAAAAAGCGTGTTCGCGCCGAATTAACAAGCGATCGCAGTAACCATCGGTAATAATCAATAACGGTGCAGATGACGGAAAATTTTCGGTTTTTCAAGCAGATTAATCCCTGGTTGCAGAACAGTACCGCCTCTGCCTTTGACCTGAACTTTATTCGCTATATCTTCAGGAGCGAGATAGCCCGCATCATAAGCAATCGCATCACAAAATATCACCCGCACCCAAGGAACATCGCGAGCCATACTATAGGAGGCAATCGCCCCTAGAGCTTTACCTAATAATTTGGTATCCATCGAACCAGAAGTATCGAGAATCACCCCAAAAGTACGACCATGTTGAGTAGTAGCGTCGGTTACATAACGAGGACGAGGAATGTCGGGGGTGGCAGCTTGACGGCGACTGGGACGGGCATAGGAACGAACCCGAACTATGGGTGCAAAATAATTATCGAACCACTTGGCTAATTCCACATCCCAAGGAATCGGCGGTTGACTTAAGGCTCTAATTTCTTCGATTAAACCGGCGGGCAAATAACCCCGTTCTCCCTCGTGGTGGTAAACCAAACCTTGAGCTAGGCAACGACGATAAAAGTCATCTAAATCCATACCCTCGGAACAGTTCCACCATTCAGGAATCCCCCGTTCTAAAATATCGCACTGACCAATTCCTTTGAGAGTAGCCAACTTACGATATCGACGTAGATCGGTGACAATGCGATCGTAAATCGCTTCAGCCGATAAACCTTTTAAATCTGAGTCGTATAAGACTCCCATTGTCGGTAGTTCGCCAATACCCATTTCTACCAGCCAACTGTTGATGACATAATCACAAGCAACATTCCAATAGTAAGGATCTCGACCCTCACGTCTTAGATCGTGTCTCAGACCAACATGGAGCAATTCATGGGCCATCACAAAACGAGCCTGATACTCATCCAAACCCGCAGCAGGATTGATAAAAATTTCCTGACTCTGAGTATCTACGGCTGCTACTGAAATATCAAGACGCTGACAAATCAAAGGGTCTTCAATAATTTTAAAATTGCTGGCTAACGCCCCTAAAAGCGGATAAGAACT
>JASJEI010000522.1 GCA_030064795.1 Pleurocapsa sp. MO_226.B13
CGGTCGTGATACCAACAGTTACTCGGTTCGATGGCGATCGCTTTTCGCAACCAAATTACTGCCTGTTCTAGATCGTTTTCTGCAATCAGTTTTTTGCCCAACCGAGCGTATGCTGTGCCATACAGTTGTTTTTCTGCGGTTTCTGGCTGATAAACAGATAAAGCTTGGTATTCCGTCGCTTTAGTCGAATAGGCATCTAAAACTTTAGAAACCCGCAGACTCAAAATTAGCTCCTGCCATTGGGCTAGTTCGCTGAGGGCATATGCATCAAAAGGACGGGCATTTAGTTTGGCACTGTTAGCAAAACTGTTTAGCCATTGAGCAATAGTTTCGGGCCAGTTGTAGGGACTGTAGACCAGGGATTTTTTTAGATAGGCGATCGTTTCTGGGATACAGCCTGCTTGATAGAGGACGCAGGCAATCCAGACTAAAAAATCATACCGCGACTGACGCTCTAGTTTCCGCATCGATTGGGGAATATCATCGCGAGCAAAAAAGCATTCCTGCATTAATTCCGCATTAGCTACCTGTCTAATCGGATTGCGCCAGCTAGCACTAGTTTCGTGTTGACGATAATAAACGGTGATTTCGCGCAACCAAGTACTTTGACAACCCCAGATCGTCATCCGTAGAACTAGATCCACATCTTCACTGGCAAAAAAGCGAGGATCGAAGCCTTCGACTTTAATCAACCAGTCGCGACGAAACATCATCGCTGATGGCAAGACAGGTTTTTGCAGTAGCCAAATTTCGGGTGTTAATTCAGGAATCTGCTGCCAGCGTTTAATATCGGTTATTTTCTCTCCCGCCTCGTTAATCAGTCGATAACCACTGTTGACGATGCCGATTTCTGGACGAGCATTAAAAATAGCCACCTGGTGTTCGAGTTTGCGGGGCATAAAGATATCGTCAGCATCCAAAAAAGCAATTAATTCCCCCCGTGCTAAATAAATCCCGCGATTTCTCGTGGTGGAAACGCCTTGATTTTCTTGTTCAAAATAACGAATCTGCTTTAGATATGGCTTGACTACTTCTGGGGTATTATCGGTCGAGCCATCATTAATAACGATAATTTCATAACTAGTATAGGTCTGTTCGAGGACAGAGGCGATCGCTTCTGGCAAATATTTAGCACTGTTATAGGCAGGAATAATGACGCTAACTTTGGGTTGTCTGGTTGCCAGGGTGTCGATGATTAGTTGCTGCCAGCCAGAGGTTTGAGTTAATTGGTAGGTGTTTAGCTGGGAATTTTCGCCACGACAGTAGTCTTCAAACGATTCGATCCAATTAAGACTGATTTCGGCTGCCGATTGAGTAGTATAGCTGAGGGATTTTCTTAGATAATCACTCATTTCTCCTTCGTAGCCATGTTGATAGAGAAGCCAAGCCGACCAAACTAAATTGCAGTAGATGACTTGATTCTCTTGTCGTCTCATTTCAACTGGTAAATTGGGTTTACCAAACAACCTTTGATGTAATAATTCTAGGGATTCTACTCTTCTCAGGGTGTTACGAGACAAAGAGCTATTATTTACCTGTCGGTAGAGCGTGCCGATATGTTCGCACCAGGTTGCTTGACAGCCTTGAATAACTAATTCTAAAAAACACTCAACGTCTTCTACGGGAATAGTCTCGGTAGGAAACCCCCCAACTTTTTCTAACCATTGACGGCGAATCATCGTCGCACTAGGAAGTACTGGTTTCCAATAAAGCCAAGCATTAAGATCTAATTTGGGCAGACTATGCCATAATTCCACATCTGCGGTAATCTCTCCCCGCTCGTTAGTTAAATGCCAACCACTCACTACCATACCCAAATCGGGGTTAGCGATGAACATTGCTACCTGTTGCTGCAACTTCTGAGGTAAAAATAAATCATCCGCATCTAGAAAGGCGATCAGTTCTCCCTTGGCGATTTCAATCCCTTTGTTTCTCGCTGCTGCAACACCTTGGTTTTTTTGATATACGTAATTGAGGCGCGATCTGTAGAGTTCGATCGCCTGTTGAGTATTGTCCGTCGAACCATCATCGATCACAATTACTTCATAGTCGGTGTAGGTTTGATTAAATACACTTGCCAAAGCTTCAACTAGAAACTCGGCACTATTGTAGGTAGGGATAACTACACTGACATGAGGTGAGGAAAGGAGATTCATAATGGATGCGATCGCTCTGTAATCTTGACTCCTGTAAATTATCTCAAGACTTCGGTCGTATCAAAGATTGGCATTATTGATTTTTAATATATGCTTGTAATCATAGATAATGTTAGTTTGGATTGGGTCTCGAAGAGCAGAGAGAGATAGGGGAGATGGGGGAGCAACGACTAACAACCCCAAACTGACCGTAAGGTGAACAAATTTTCTTAGCCAAGAATAACCGAGAGACCGCTAGTTATTTTTGCCCACCCTAACGACTGTACGGGCGATTCGCGCGAAGCGTCTATCACGGATACACTCAATGCGATATCCGAAGGTGTATCCTTTAGGACAAGTGCAAGCCGCTTCCCATAAAGCGAGTCATGCGCGGGAATCGCCCCTACTAACTCCGAACTCCGAACTACTTTTTCCCTTGTTGGCGATAAAATTTGCTCAGTTTGGTGGGAGAAATACCCAAATAATATCCAGCAATAATTAATTGATTGATTAAAGTAGTTTTCCAGACACCTAGTTTTTGCCAACGTCTCCCAGAAGTAGTCACCGCAGCGGGAGCGATCGCAATGTTTCCCTTTTTTTTAAGTCGTTGGATTAGTTCAAAGTCTTCCATAATGGGTAAATTGGGAAACCCCCCCACCTCGGCAAAAGCCTGTTTGGTAATAAAAATTCCTTGGTCGCCATAGGGAAGAGAAAATAGGTGCGATCGCATTTTGACTAGTAGTTCGATCCAACGTAAAGAGCGAGCTTCTCCTTCGATCGCTAATTCAAACGCCCCTGCGATCGCTTTTGGCTGTTTTAAAGTTTTGAGCGTTAAACTAAAAAACTCTGGTGGTAATTTACTATCCCCATGAAGAAATAACAGGATATCTCCCTGGGCAATTTTAGCTCCTGCATTCATCTGAGCGGATCTCCCTCCTGAAGCAGTAATTACCTTGACTCCCATTTCTCGAACAATTATTACGGTATTATCTTGACTACCTCCATCCACTACAATTACTTCTAAATTGGCATTATCCTGAAGTCTATCCAAGGTCGATTTAATAATCGCTGCTTCGTTCAGAACTGGGATAATGATGCTAATAAGATATTTCGTCATTTTGAAAGTGAATGCAGGACAAATTAACTCCTAACCATCGAGCGTTAAAGATCGAGCAGCAAATAATCGCTATTTTTCTCGTCTTCTTATTCTTATTTAGTTTTACTGCTACCGCAGTTGCAGCGACCATACAAGAACGCATTCAACAATTTCCTCAGTGGGATAGTAAGCCATTAGTAAAGCCTGCCAAAGGAGACTTAGAATATCCTGAGTGGATGGCAGGTACTTGGAATGTCGAAAGTACTTTAGTCGAGAAAATAGCCCCCTTAGCTCCAGATATTGTCAGTCCTGGGTTTGAAGATAACGATAACTACATCCAAAAAGCGATCGCCTTTCAGGTAAGATTTGGTAAAGAATTTGATACTCCCCCCACAGGGTTATTCTCAGTGTTTAACTCGTCTCAATCTATGGTAGTGGCAGATCGGGCATTTAATGGTCAAAAAATTGCCGAGGCATATTTAGGCAATGATAACGTCTATCGGGTCAAAACCGACCCCGATAACCCCAACCAACAGATTACTTTTTTGCGAGGCGATCGCAAGCTAATTTCTAAAGTAACGGGACGTGCTAGAGAAATCCCTAACGAGCGAGAATTTATCGCTACCGAAGTTACCCAACAGTTATTTAGATCCCCTGCCAGACTCTATCTTAATGAAGTAGAAACCACTTCAGACTATCACTTATTAGATTCAGGGAACATCAGCGCGGAACAGATTACGGCAATTTACCTTTCTCCCCAAGACCCAGACTATTTTACCGCAGGCGATCGCCCTGTGGCTTTATATCGCTACCACTTGGACTTGAATTTAAGTAGTGAGTAGTGAGTAGTAAGTTTGACAAGATAACTGATTGCAGAGCAAAAATTACCGAGCAATTGATTATTCTGACAATTCCGAAAAAGACGAAAAGGCTGAATTACAGAGGGATAAAGGCATATAAGAGGGATGAAAATGCTCCTCCAAAGCGACAAGAACCAGAATGAGAACCGAAATCTCCAGCATAATCCACAGCTTTTTCGTTAGATTTAGCCAAGAATTCCGCCAAGGGAATTTAGAAGCCTTTGAAATAATCATGGCATTAGCAATTAGCCATGCCTATGGCTGTTATAATCCCAAGCAGTGGGCAGATTATCTGGGCATTCAACCTCAAAAAATCTATGAGGAAATCTCAAAATGGAGTCTATATAAACTCAAAAAAGTCCTCATCAAAATGATGGTCTCTCAAGCAGCAGCAGAGATTAAAGAAGTCAAAAAAAAAGTGCAGCTAGCCAATCAAGAGCCAATATTACGCTGGCAGTGGATGACAGTGTAATTGATAGAGTAGGAAAACGACTGCGTTGCACCTGGAGTTGGTATAGTGGGCGTTGGAAAAGAGTAGTAAACGGACAAAATTTATTAGGAATAGTATTAACAATTAATGATAAAGCGATACCAATCCATTTATTATTTTGTTCTAAACAAGGTTGTAAAAATCCAGACAAACCAAGTTTATTACTATCAATGTTGACCAAATTAAAAGAAGAATTTAAGAAGCATGATCTAGATATTACAACTATTCCCATCACTATGGATTCAGGGGATGTTTCTGAGCCTCTTAAACAAGAATTATATGAACTTGGGTTTCTGGCTGCCTGACACATCTATGTCAATCCTATATTTTTCGTAGAAATTGAATTTTGTAAGATCGCTATCTCAATGCTCGGAGGCGATCGCCCCCTCAAAAAATACCTTGTTACTCAAAAAACTATAATCCTTACAATAAGGGGGTTTGAGGTACTTGTGTCAGGCAGCCAGCCCGCTCTCTTTTTATAAAGCTTAATTACTTCATTGGGGTCATCTAAATTGGTTATAATAAACCAGCTTTCTTTTACTTTATGCTGGCGATAATCTCTCTGATGGTAAGCTAACAAATTAAATTTACC
>JASJEI010000523.1 GCA_030064795.1 Pleurocapsa sp. MO_226.B13
AATCTATGACATTCATGGACAGTCTCGGAAAAGATAATTCTCGGCTATCCACAGATAACTTAAATATAAGACTGTCCATGAATGTCTAGGATTTCTCTCGGGGTCTTTAAAAAATCTAAAACCTCCTTCGCAAGATTTCTGTCCTTTATATGCCGTCAGAATTTTCGAGGGACTTAAATTCTCTAAAACATTAGTAGCTAAAATAAAGCGACCAGCTTTTTTTTCTGATTCTTCTATCTTGTCAAATTTTTTTTCGAGAGCGATTGTAGCTTTATAAACTGTCTTATTTATTTTCTTTTCTCGGGTTTCTTCAACATTTTTTAAAACTAACTTATGATATTTGAGTTTTTTCTGTTCACACCTAAATACGGCTTTGATTTCAGTTTTATTTTCATAGTTTTTCTTCGATAAAGAATTAACTAAAGAATTAGCTTTTTCTCGATCTTTAATAATCTTTTTGTCTAATTGTTTTAAGTCTGACTCTTTTCTCGAAACACTTTCTATAATAATCCACTTTTGTTTAATCCCGCCATAATTACTCTCTTTTTCTACAGCTTTATACCCTGGTATGTCGGTTTCAATTAAGTCAGAATCTGGAGTCTCTCTTACATAAAATTGAGCAGCTTTAATTGATAATGGGACTCTAGTTATCCATTTTAAATGTCTAATTAAAAAGAGGTTTTCTTTACTATAAAGCGCGCTATCTGCCACAAATATACTCTCTAAATCTACTTGTTTTTTAAACTTAGATATAAGTGGGGCAAATTTAGCTTTATCACTATCATTTCCGTTACCGCATTCTAAAAATAATGGAACTCCTCCATCTCCACTTACTATTAAATTAATTAAAAATTGCTTTAAATCTGGTCTTTTGTCTTTTGAATGTCCACGAACTATTTTGATAGGTATTGGTTCTAAATTTTCTTCATTTTCTCTCTCACAAATTAGATAATCTCCTTCTACGGAGATAGATGATGAGTCTAAATGGGAATAGCTACGATCGATGCCATAAATTTGGCAGGCTTTTAAAGTAATTGCTAAAAATATTTTATTTAAGCCAAATTTATAGAGTTTGTCTAAAACTCTACCAATTCGATCATCATTAAAATCCTCGGGCAAAATTCCTTCTCCGAAGAGATGTTCCGTCGCTTTATCATTAAAAAACTGGGGAAATAAATACAAAGGTCTTGAAACAAAACCCATGGCATTTAAAATTATGCTTTTAACAATTATTCCACAACTCAACTTTTCTTGGGAGTGAATCCCTAGCTGTTCATTTATTATTTCTACTATTCCTATTTCATCTATTATTCCAGCTATTATTCCTAAATGATTAATTGTTTGAACTTCAATATTATTGGCTAATTGACTCATTCAAATCAAGTTTTTAAATGATTTTTATTAGAATCATTTTCTCTTATTTTTATCGACCTCGAAACTATTTTTTTGACATTGTTTAATCAAGGTATAAAACGAAACCAAGTGGTCCAGCAAACTCAAGCAGAGTTGACTAAGTATAAATGCTTAATAAATTTGGATTCTGGCGATCGCCCCTTGTGGTCAAATTTAATTCTTTGGCGATCGCTCAAGTAGGTCCAAACCTATAATCTTGACGTATTACATTTTGACGTGCGTAAAGGGAAATCTAGCATTAGATAGATTCATGCCACACCCCAGCCTTGTCAAAGGTAGTGTAAGCAGCATTAAGGAAATTAACTACTCGTTGCTTGCCTAAAATAGAAAAATCTTTATGCCTTTTGGCTTCATCGAATTGCAACCGCTTTTGATTGATTAGATATCTTTCCTTGTATCCCAGCTTGGGAAAATCAATCGTTTTAACCTTGTATTTCTTGATTAGCTTTTGCAGATTCTGGTCTGATTCAACCTGCGACCATTCATCGCACAAGCCAAAGTTTCTGACTAATATATGAGCAATTCGATTTTCATAGCAGTTGAGTGAGGCAATCAACAAATTTACAGAATCGTATTCACCGTTGCAGACAAACCACTTTACAAATTTAACTTTGTATTCATCACCTAACTCCAATAACTTATTTCTATCGATCCAGGCTTTCATTGCTCTATGTACCTGAGACGGTAGGGAGACAATTACTGGTTTCTCTATGGCATATTCAAATATTCGGTCTGCTTTGTCTGCCTGTTTTTCATCTTCACTTAAGACAGCATACTTACAGATATCTTTATATACTCCAGCTACATCGGGATTAGAGCGGTCGGTTTCTACCGCCACGAAGGGCAAACTGCGATCGAGACAATACTGAATCATTGCTCTGGTGACGAAGGATTTGCCGACTCCGCCTTTCTCGCCGTCTATTAAATGTATTGTAGGCATTAGTGTTTTTTCGATTTAGATTTGTTGGTTTTTTGTTCGTCAATTCTGGATCAAAGTCTGTGTTCAATACTGATTGAATTCATTGCTTAAATCTTCGGTTGAACTAGATAGCCCCGTGAATTTACGTTTAATACTTTCGTCGGGCGCAGATTTGGTATTATCTATCTTTTCTTCCGTATCTGTAGTGAAGTTTGAAGATGTAGTTTTTGAATTTGACTTTCGATTACTAGGAAGTGCTTTTTTTGTCTGTTTGGTACTAGTACTTAGTGAATCTAAATTGGATGTATTGTCTTTAGGTGGTTTTGTCAACAATTTGTCTGAAACATTAGAGCAAGGTTTATGTTTTGATGCCGATCTTTTTCTGGTATCGCTCAAGTACTGTTGTAGCGTTCTCGGCGAAATTATAATGTGCTGTGACTCTAATATTTGAGCTAGATCTTCATAGCTATAACCCTTTTTCAAAGCACTGTTCAATTTATGTCTCAATTGATAAATTGTTTCTCGTAAAGTAAATTCTGCTTTGGGTTTTTTGTGTAGCTTATCCAGCTTGTCGATTGCAGTTTCTAATCGAGCAACAGGTATTTTTTGGTTGCATCTATTTTCTGACATCGTAAGTCGTTTAATTGCTTGTTTTATTAGCTACGTAGCTGTATAGAGAATATTAACTACAGATGTAGCTATGTGTAATTTAGATTTAATCAGATAAGTGAGGTATTTTTCGATGGAACTAGCTTTGAATCGAGAAAATTTATTGTATATTTAAAAAAAAGATAAATTTTAGCTTAAAATATACTTAGATTTGTTGGAGAAAGTGTTTTCTTTTTCCAAGTAGATTTTGTAAATTATTTGTGTCGATAAGAGCAAGTCTTCTGTACTCACTACACAATTTCCACCCTTCGGTGACGCTGCGCTCTAAAATTGTGAGTGAGCCAAGGGGGAAACCCCCTCTGGACACCCCCTGAGTTAAAGGTAATGATAACAATCGTCGAAACAATAGAGGTAAATTACCCGTAACTCAGCTAAACAATAACTGGTAAGAACAATCACTATTAAATAATAATGGCTCATGCAATCGCTCGGATTGCCAAACTTAAGGCAGGCAATATTAACTCTTCAGAACTTCACGTAAATCGAGAGCGAGAAACTATAAATGCTAATAAAAATATTATTAACATTCGTTTTATCGGCGAAGGGGATAAAAGAAGATTAAATGAGGTGGTTCGAGAAAGAATTGGCGAACAAACAATTCGTAAAAACGCCGTATTGTGTGTAGAAATGCTGTTGACAGCCAGCCCCGAATATTTTCGCCCCGAAGATCCCAGCCGAGCAGGATATTACAAACCAGAAAAATTAGAAAGTTGGCAGCAGGCGGTAAAGGAATGGCTCGATACTGAGTATGGCGATCGCATTGTTAGAGCCGAGCTACACCTGGATGAATCTACGCCTCATATTCATGCCTATCTCGTTCCCTTGGACGAGCGCGGTAAATTAAACTGTCGCGGTCTATTCGGAGGACGGCAAAAGCTGAGTCAGTTTCAGGATAGTTATGCTCAAGCCATGTCTCCTTTGGGATTGGAGCGGGGAATTAAAGGTAGCAAGGCAAAACATACCAAGGTAAAACAGTATTATGCTGCGGTCAACTCTTCAGCAAAAAATTCTCTGGATAAAAAAACAATCGAGCAGCAGTTGGCAGACAGAACCAGAGCGATCGTAGAGAGAGAACAGGCATTGATTACAGCTAAATCGTTGTCCAAGAAAAACGAAAATCTCCTTACTCGTCTTGAGAAAGCTGAGATGAGAATTAAGTATCAGGATAGAGAACTAAAAAACTGGAAGACCAAATACACCGAACTAGCAGATGGAGTGAGAGATTTACCTTTAAATGAAGTAGCATACGAACTAGGATTGTCGCCATCGAAGGATAAGCACAAATGGAAAAACGAACGCCATACAATTACCATTACTGGGAGTAAATTCTACGACTGGAAGCAGATGCAGGGGGGTGGAGGTTCGATAGATTTAGTAATGCAGATTAATGAATGTGATTTTAAACAGGCGATTATTTGGTTGAGCGATCGCTTTGGAGAAGGAGTAACGATTGAAGCTGTTACGCAAAAAGCTAGAGAAATTATTCAAAACGAACCCGTTCCCGAATTTGTCCCGCCAGCGGTTGAAGAGAGTAAGTGGTCGTTCGTGAAAGAGTACTTAACTCGCAAAAGATTGTTACCAAGTAGTCTGATAGATAAACTCCACCACTCTGGATTGATTTACGCCGACAGCAAACAAAATGCGGTATTCGTCCGCCGTTCTTTAGATACTAAGAAAATTACTGGTGCATCGCTTAGGGGTACGGTAGGAGCAAACAACACCTTTAAAGGACTAGCCAAAGGAACCAAGCGCAGTGAAGGCTGGTTTTATTTCGAGAAAGGAGAACAATCGGAAGATTCGATTAAAAGAGTGGTGCTGGTCGAGTCGCCAATTGATGCGATGTCATTAGCAGTAATGGAACGCACCGATTCTAAGAAAACATTGTACTTATCTGCTGATGGAGCGGGGCGATTACCCTTGGAATTTCTGCAAGAAGTAGAAGTGGCGATCGCCTTCGACAATGATGAAGCTGGTGAAGAGATGGCAGCTAGAGTCAAATCAAAGCTACCTAAAGCTGTACGTAAAACACCCTCATCTGTTGATTGGAATCAGGATTTAGTTAATTCTTTTGATTGGTTAAAGGCGAGCCAGAATATTCAAACTAGTAAAGAACCCCGACTCAGGCGATAGAATTCGTTCAGATTAGGTTTGTAGAGAAAAGATCCTGATTCTACTTATGGGCTTTTTCCTTTTGAACGGTCATTTTTGGGTAATTGCTGCGGAGAAGAGCGTTCTTCTTGAGATAATGCCAACTCTGCCTCTGCTTTGGC
>JASJEI010000117.1 GCA_030064795.1 Pleurocapsa sp. MO_226.B13
CTCGAAACTAGCTAGAAAGATAGCAAATTATTTTTTATTAATTAAAATTATTCAAATCCCTACTATGTTTAGTTTTTGAATTTTGAATTTTGAATTTTGAATTAAAACTAAGTCTCCAATGACTTTTGAGAACTGGTATAATTAAGTTAGGTCAAAAATTACTCAACGCCGAACTAACCAGAGCAGATAAATTGCGCATCTATCGAATCTTGTGCTTGTCTTCGCTGAGTTTAAATCGCAGTTCTCAGGCCCTTGAATACGCCAATCAGGGTTTGACCATCGCGCCTAATGACTATAAATTACGCTGTCACAGAGCATTAATCTACGAAACACTAAAACAATACCAAAAAGCGATCGCCGAGTTGGATCTAGCCCTAGATTGTGCGCCAGATGAGGATACTCGTCAATGGATAACCCAACTGCGAACACAATATGCAAAGCGGATCTATAGCAATAACGACTGAGATGAGGACGCTCATTACTGATTATATTGTTTTGCTCTTACTTATATACCAGCAGAGTAAATTTAAAACAACTACCTTCTTCAGGGGAGCTATCTACCCAAATTTGACCATAGTGAGCGCAGACTATTTGTTGACACGTAGCTAATCCTAAACCATAACCTTCTCGACTGCGATCGCGCTGAAGTCGATAACTATCTTCAAAAATTCTGGCTCTTTTCTCAGGCGGAATTCCAGGCCCCGTATCGCAAACGCTCACCTGAACTTTTTGATTGGTACGATGCAATATGGACAGTGAAATCTTGCCCTGTTTGGGAGTATATTTAATGGCATTGTCAATTAAGTTGCTGATTAATTGGCGAATTAGTTTTTCATCGGCATAAACCTTGGGAATATCTTGAGGAATGTCTTCTTCAAAGGTCATCGACTTTTGCTGGAGTCTAGAATCAAACTGAGCAATCACTTCACGACATAAAGATTGCAAACTAAGAGGACAAGGCTTTAATTGGAGCTTGGAATTCATATTTCGGGAATTTTGGAGCAAATCGCCAATCATACGCTCCATAATCCCAAATTGACTTTTTGCCTGTTGAAACAGCTTTTGCTTGAGAATTTTTAGTTTGTCTGGGTCTAGTTTATCGTTTTGCTCTGATAATTTGATTGTTTCTACTGCCATAGAGGCTGCGGTAAGAGGAGTCCTTAAATCATGGGCTAACATAGCTAGGATTCGCTCTTTAAAAAGTAGCTGGGCTGCTAACTCTTGTTTTTCTTGCTTGAGACAAAATATCTCATCAGCAAGTTTAATCTTTTCCGCCTTATCTGCTTCTCGATCTATAGATGTAATATATTTTTCGTTAGAACCATTATTTTTTAATTCTTCTTGAGCTATTTGCCATTGAGGCCACCATTTCTTCAGCTGTTGGATCAGATTACTCCCAGCTAGGGTTTGCTTTGGGGCTGGGGAGATCTTGACCAAAGCAGGAGTAACCACCAACTTTAAATATTCTACTAAGTAGGGCTGTTTTTCAATCTCAATTACATTTAGATTAAAAGAATAATCTGACTGTAGCTCCTTGAGATAATTTTGAACCTGTTGGGCTTGTTCCTTGGAAGAGGAACGCTCATCAATAAACAGTAATAGCTGAAGCAATACTTCTTCGGTATTGTCCTGACGAGAATTGGGATACTGTTCATTAGACTGCAACACTATATACGAGTACCTAACAGATTTAACACAAGCTTTTACATCTCTAAAATGTAAAACAGTACGGTAGCTTTGTTAGCTTTTTAACGACAACTGACGATAAATGTTTTTGCTGATAAACGAGCGGGATCAAAAGCATAATCTAGTTTGCTTTATGCTACTACTAGACAACATCTTTCTGCTAGCTAAACTTTCTCAGAAGACAATATTAAGATATCATAAAATTTACCCAGATTGCCTTAGTTCCCTAATTCAGGTCACAAAAAAAAATTTAGAAATATTACATCATGGCTCTTGGTTATCTTGCTCTCGTCTTACATGCTCATTTACCTTTCGTTCGACACCCCGAAAGTGATTTTGTTCTAGAAGAAGAATGGTTATTTGAAGCCATCACCGAAACTTATGTTCCTTTGCTTCAAGTCTTGGAAAATTTGAAGCAGGATGGGGTCGATTTCAAACTGACTATGAGTATGACCCCTCCTCTGGTGTCAATGTTGCGGGATGAACTGTTAAAAGACCGATATGACGCTCATCTTGCCCAATTACAAGAGTTAATTGAAAAAGAAATCGATCGCCACCAGCATAATGGTCATATGCTCTATTTGGCCGAATACTATGCTAATTCCTTTAGTCAGATTCGGCAAACTTGGGAAAGTTACGATGGCGATTTAGTATTAGCTTTCAAAAAGTTTCTCGACAGTGGCAACCTAGATATTATTACTTGTGGTGCTACTCACGGCTATCTTCCTTTAATGAAGATGTATCCCCAGGCTGTCTGGTCCCAGATTAAAGTAGCCTGCGAGCATTACGAAGAAAACTTTGGTCGTCCCCCAAAGGGAATTTGGCTTCCAGAATGCGCTTATTATGAAGGTTTAGAAAGGATGCTTGCCGATGCTGGTCTGCGTTACTTTTTAACCGATGGACACGGCATTCTCTATGCTCGCCCCCGTCCTCGTTTTGGTTCTTATGCTCCAATTTTCACTGAGACGGGAGTCGCTGCTTTTGGTCGCGATCACGAATCTTCACAACAAGTTTGGTCTTCTAAGGTCGGCTATCCTGGTGCAGTAGAATACCGCGAATTTTATAAAGATCTGGGTTGGGAGGCTGAATACGAATATATCAAGCCTTACATTATGCCCAATGGTCAGCGCAAAAACACCGGGATTAAATATCACAAAATTACCAGTCGCGATGGAGGCTTGTCTGAAAAAGGTCTTTACGACCCCTACTGGGCAACAGAAAAAGCAGCCGAACACGCAGGTAACTTTATGTACAACCGCGAGCGTCAGATCCAGCATTTACATGGAATGTTGCAGCGACCTCCAATTGTAGTTTCTCCTTACGATGCAGAACTGTTCGGTCACTGGTGGTATGAAGGTCCTCAATTTATTGATTTTCTCTTCCGCAAGAGTTGGTACGATCAAAATACCTACGACATGACTCATTTGTCGGAATATCTCCAGCAGCAACCCAGTCAACAAGTGTGTCGTCCTTCTCAGTCTAGCTGGGGTTACAAAGGTTTTCATGAATACTGGCTCAATGAAACTAATGCCTGGATCTACCCCCACCTTCACAAAGCAACAGAAAGAATGATCGAGTTGGCAAAACGCGAACCCACCGATGAACTTGAGTGGCATGCTTTAAATCAGGCTGCTAGAGAATTATTATTAGCGCAGTCTTCTGATTGGGCGTTTATTATGCGTACTGGTACAATGGTTCCTTACGCTATCCGCAGAACGCGATCGCATTTACTCCGTTTCAACAAAATCTACGAGGATATTTTAATCGGCAAAATAGACTCTGGTTGGTTAGAAAAAGTTGAAGCAATTGATAATATCTTCCCCAAGATTAATTACCGTACCTACAGACCGATGTAGTTTTTTCCAAGCGGTTAACCCTTTAGGTTTGAGCGGTCACGGGGCGTATAAGCTAAATTTATCTCAGCAGCTCCCACGCTCAAAATTATCCCCCCACCATTAGCCGTTAGCTTTTCAGTTTTACTTATCCCTGACTCAGATAACTTTTATCTAGTTTAGGGATATTTTTACGAGCGATCGACTGTTTGCTGATTTTTCCTGGGTTTAGATGTCGGGCCGAAGCTAACGATTAATAACAACAAAACTCCAATATTGATCGATACGTCCGCTAAATTAAATACAGGAAAATTAATTAGGCGAAAATCTAAAAAATCGACTACATGATCGAACAAAAAGCGATCGATTCCATTACCAACTGCCCCAGCTAAAATAAATCCGTATCCTAATTGTTCTAATAAGCTTAGCCTGGGAGTAATCCAAACATAAACAATTAACAATAAACTGACTACCAAAGAAATCCAACGTAGAATTTCAACCTGACCGCTAAACAGACTAAAAGCTGCACCAGTATTAATTACATAAGTAAGATGAAATACCCCCGACCAGAGAGGGTAAGTATCATTAATTGCTGCAAATTGCTGTACTACTAAATATTTGGTCAACTGATCTAAAATAACGCTGACGATCGCGACCAGCCAAAAGATCCGTTTTCGCTTGATTAATTTGTTTCTCATAACATCTAATAGATCGATAAAAACAGAACTGAGTTATAATTGTTAAGAAATTTTGAGCTAACGACACAAAAGTCTATAGACTAATCTTATGTCTCTTCCTATTCGCAACATTGCCATCATTGCACACGTCGATCACGGTAAGACGACGCTTGTAGACGCACTTCTCAAACAATCGGGTATTTTCCGCGAAGGCGAAGATGTACCAGATTGTGTCATGGACTCTAATGACCTCGAACGAGAACGAGGAATTACTATTTTGTCCAAGAATACAGCAGTTAGCTATAAAGATACCCTGATCAACATTGTCGATACTCCCGGACACGCTGACTTCGGAGGAGAAGTCGAACGAGTTTTGGGCATGGTAGACGGTTGTGTGCTAATTGTTGATGCCAATGAAGGCCCGATGCCTCAAACCCGCTTTGTACTCAAAAAAGCCTTGGAAAAAGGCTTGCGTCCCATTGTGGTGGTCAACAAAATCGACCGTCCCCGCGCTCATCCTGATGGTGCAGTAGATAAAGTGTTTGACTTGTTTGTGGAATTGGGTGCAGACGACGATCAATGTGACTTTACCACTCTTTATGCTTCTGGTTTGGAGGGATATGTCAAAGAAGAACTAGAAGATGAAGGGGTGGATATGCAGCCTTTATTTGAAGCGATTATCCATCACGTTCCACCACCAGCAGGAGATGTCGATAAACCCTTACAGCTACAGGTAACTACCCTCGATTATTCTGATTATCTAGGTAGGATTGTAATTGGTAGAATCCACAACGGGGTTTTAAAAGCAGGACAGCAAGCAGCATTAATTAAGGAAGATGGCAAGATTGTTAAAGCTAAAATTTCCAAATTAATGGGCTTTAAGGGATTAGCTAGAGTAGAACTAGAAGAAGCCAGTGCGGGTAATATTGTTGCTGTGGCAGGTTTTGCTGATGCTAACATTGGCGAGACAATTACTTGCCCCAATGAACCCCAGGCTTTACCTTTGATTAAGGTTGACGAACCAACTCTCCAAATGACCTTCTCGGTAAACAATTCGCCTTTCGCCGGACAAGAAGGAGATTATGTAACTTCCAGACAACTTCGCGATCGCTTGATGCGGGAATTGGAAACTAATGTCGCTTTAAGAGTCGAACAAGGAGATTCTGCGGAGAAATTCTTAGTATCTGGTAGAGGAGAATTGCATTTAGGGATCTTAATTGAAACCATGCGTCGCGAAGGTTATGAGTTTCAGGTATCTCAACCTCAGGTAATTTATCGTGAAATTAACGGTAAACCCTGCGAGCCTTTTGAGTATTTAGTACTGGATGTTCCTGAAGCTGCGGTTGGTGGCTGTATCGAACGTCTCGGACAGCGCAAAGGCGAAATGAAGGATATGCAAAATAATAGTGGACGCACTCAGCTAGAATTTGTGATTCCTGCTAGGGGTTTAATTGGTTTCCGTGGTGATTTTGTCAGAATAACTCGCGGTGAAGGAATTATGAATCATAGTTTCTTAGAGTATCGCGATTTCTCTGGAGAACTAGAAACTCGTTATAACGGCGTGATTATCGCTTTTGAAGAAGGTGTAGCCACATTTTATGCCCTTAAAAATGCTGAAGATCGCGGGGTATTCTTTATTACTCCTGGTACTAAAGTTTATAAAGGCATGATTGTCGGCGAACACAATCGCTCTCAAGACTTGGATCTCAATGTTTGTAAAGCCAAACAACTAACTAACCACCGCGCAGCTAGTGGAGACGAACTGGTGCAGTTACAAACACCCACAGAAATGAGCTTAGAGCGTGCTTTGGAATATATCGGGCCAGATGAATTGGTAGAGGTGACACCAGAATCTATTCGTCTACGTAAGCTGAATAGTAAAAAGCTAGCTAAAAGGTAAATGGGTAAATGGCATTAAAACTGAGATAGATAGTTAAAGCCAATCTTCAACCCAAAATTAAAACCCAAAATTAAGGCGATCGCCACAGCTTCAATTCTCTCGATTGATTGCGATTGAGTAGGGAGGACAAAGCAATTAGGCGATCGCTTTTTGGTAATGTCTACAAAAAATCCCACAATTGACTATTAAGCGATCGCTTAATTTGTGAAAGACTTTGGAGACAAAATATTCGGAAAATCCAAGGCGTTACAATATTGTCTGGATTAAAAATTCCCCGCATCTTCTCAAGCGTAGGGTAATAGTCGCTAAAAACCATTTCCTATGTTATCTATATCTATATATTGAAAGATTAAAGCTGTAATCCTTTAAACTATTTGAGAACCAATTTTAACCAAAATGCTACTGGAGGTAATTAAATACCGTGAATTTTTTGGAAATTATTGAAAAAGGTGGTATTTCCATGTATCCCTTGCTGTTGCTTTCAGTATTGTCCATCTCCACAATTCTGGAACGATTATGGTTTTGGTCGAAGGTAGTTTTTAAAGAGAAAAAAATATTTAACCGCATTATGGAAGCTGCGGAACGAAATTGGGATTTGGTCGAAAAAATCGCTCTAGAACACATCAATCATCCTCTGGGTAATTTTGTCTATTCTCCTTTTAAATTGTCTAACCCAGACCCCGATATATTTCATATTGCTCTAGAATCGGCAGCAGAAGAACAATTAGCGCGTATGCGTAAAGGAGATAAAGTCTTAGAGGCAATTATTGCTCTTTCTCCTTTATTGGGCTTATTTGGGACAGTTTGGGGTCTAATACAAGCCTTGAGTTCTATTAGAATTAGTGACTTAGGTACGGCAGATTCTTCTGGAGTAACTCTGGGTATTGGTGAATCTTTGATTTCTACAGCAGTTGGTCTATTAGTGGCAATTATCAGTTTGAGTTTTTATCGCTTATTCCAGGCTTTTTGGACTAATCAAATTCGCATTTTGCGTCGGATGGGTAGTCGTCTAGAAGTTATGTATCGCGATCGCTGGATGCAGTCAGAATCAGAAGCAGGAGTGATAACTGGTAATGATGAATATTCCTTTATTAATATCCAGCCACCCAGAATCAATGAAAAATAAGCGATTATGTAGGTAAGGGCGAATAGTTGTTCGTCTATCAATCGTTTCTTATTTAGTTGTTGTTTGTTATTACTGTGAGTCCTAGAAAAAATTATCAACCGAAACCAATTAAGCCTCTAGACCTTTGGCAAGATGATAGTCAAGCTAGTGGGGCCAATATCGAAATCTTGCCTCTTATTGACGTAATTTTCTGTATTTTGACCTTTTTTATCTTGGCAGCACTCAATTTCTCGCGTCAACAGGCAATTAGTTTAGACTTACCCCAAGCCAAAACGGGTACGCCTCAGATGCAGAATATCTTGATCGTGACTATTGACGATCTCGGTCAATTATATGTCGATCGCGATCCTGTCAGTCGTAGCGATCTGGCTTGGGAAATCAAAAAATACAATCAGGCTAATCCCGATGGCTTGATGACTTTATATGCAGCGAAAAATTCTACCTATCGAGAAGTAGTAGAAGTACTAGATATCCTCAGAGAAGTAGGAGGCGATCGCGTGGCTTTAGCGACACTCCCCGAAGGTTCACAAGCACCGACAACTCCCCCAACCCCAGGATTGAATCCAGTCCTTCCCGGACTACCTGACAGTATCGATCCTTTAATTTCTCCCCCCGCTCCTCCTACTCCTTAATCTTGGCTTATTAAACAAAAACTAGATCGCTAACATTAATTTGTGTAATGTCTTGAAATAAAGCAATGGCATCGTTTTGATAAAATAGCAAAGTATCATTTGCTGTTGTACCTAGGTTGTAGTTAGCAGAGTGTACCGAATATTGACTTAAATCTCCATTGAGCATGATGCGATCGTCTGCACTCAAAAAATCAGTTATCGTAGTGTAGCCATCTCCCAAATAGAAAACGCCTGAAGAATTACCTAACTCGAAGGTATCAGTACCAGCACCTCCAGCTAAAACATCAAATTCGGCTACACCTCCATAACCTCGCAAAATATCATTTCCGCTTTCTCCAGTTAGAGTATCATTTCCAGTCCCACCATAGAGAATATTTGCTGCTTCATTTCCAATAATAAAGTCGTTTCCCGTTCCTCCCGCAGCATTTTCAATGGTTACGTTGTAAGCAATAGCCAATGTTTCATACTCTAGAGTAACGCCATCTAGAGAGTAAGGCGATCCCAACTGACTCCACTCACCATCATTTAAGTTGATTAGAGCAGCAGTAGATTGATTAGACCAATCGATCCAGTCAACTCCTCCGCCATCCCAAATAGTTTCTAAAATCTGTTGCTCGGGCTGCCAACTGTAAATATCATTCCCACATGGGAGTGGTAGGAAAGAAAGTCTGTCGATAGCCAGATTGATTCCCCTCTATGGGCTGATCGGCATAAGAACGATAACTCATTATCGTGTATTTGGTTTGGTCGTTATTGATGTTAGCTATCTCTAAACCATCATGGGGATGTGATAGACCAAGAGCATGACCAGTTTCATGCAATATTCTAAAATAACCTTCAGTACCGGGTCTGACATCATTAAAATAAGCATGATAGCTTAACCAAACATCTCCTGCTTCGGGTGTAAGACTAGGATAATATGCCCACTCAACAGGAATATTAGAAGCTCGAGCAAAGCGAATATCTCCCGCTACAGTAGGAGAGTCTATAACTTCTTCAAAATTTATATGGGTGCAGCTCTATTGAGCGACGCAGTAATAAAGGGTTACAAGGGTAATTGAGTAAAAAAAGGGGCTCTTCATAGGATCATATGACTTAAGCAAGCATCATATGTTCGCCAGAGGAGAAGCCCTATGGAAATTGAAGCACATTGCGTTAAGCTTGAGAATCCTTACGAACTGGCACGGACCGCGTTCGAGAATCTGGTCACGGAGCTGTCGTCTGTCGGCACTCACAAGTTGACCCACAGTGAGGTAGAAACCGCGATCGATACACAAGGAACAGAAATGATGCGCCTACTTTTGCAGGGACATCTGGACGAAAGAGGACCTGGTGAATCCTTGATGCCTGTGGTCAACAGTGTCGGGACAGTTTTACCCTACAAGCGCGAACGAGGGCGCGCTCTTGAGTCGGTATTCGGCAGAGTATGGGTCAATCGTATGGGCTACGAGGCGAAAGGAGAAGGGATGCTCTATCCCCTGGATGGAGACCTAAACCTGCCGAGGGAACGCTATTCTCTGGGTGTGCGCAAGCGGGTGGCCACCGAAGCGGTCAAGAACTCATTCGATGAAGCCGTGGCAGCGGTGTCAACAACGACAGGAGCCCACGTACCAAAACGACAGGCAGAGCAACTCGTGGCCCATGCAGCCACTGACTTCGACGCCTTCTATAGCCAAGAATCAGTAGTCCTAGCTCCGCAAGAAAGCGGTGACCTTCTGGCCTTGAGCGTGGATGGAAAAGGCGTGGTGATGCGAGAGTCGGACTTGCGCTCCTCAACCCAAAAAGCAGCCCAAAAGCGTAAGCAGAGGCTCTCTAACAAACTATCAAAGGGGGAGAAAAAAGGGTCAAAGCGCATGGCGACAGTCGCTGCTGTCTACACCATTGAGCCTTTTGAGCGAACGCCAGAACAAGTGGAAGCTAATCTTATGGGGCGTCTGCGACTAGTAAAACCGCAACGACCTCGCCCAGAAAATAAGCGGGTGTGGCCAGTCTCCAGAAAGAACCAAAGGAAGTCATTGGGGAGGTATTCTCCGAAGCCCTGCGTCGTGACCCCAAGCAACAGAAGCAATGGATTGCCCTCGTCGATGGGAATAAGACTCAGTTAGATCTGCTTCGGCAGTATGCCCAGAAACATTCTATCCAGCTCACTATTATCCTCGATAGTCATGCATGTCCTGAGCTATCTGTGGAAGGCAGCTCATGCGTTTTTCCAGCAGGGCAGTCAAGAATCTGAAGAATGGGTAGCTGAGCGACTTTTGAAGCTCTTATCTGGACAAGCAAGCTATGTTGCTGGCGGTATTCGTAGAAGTGCAACACTTCGGGGTCTCAGCGACGCTCAACGTAAACCCGTCGACAAGTGCGCCGATTATCTTTTGAAGTACAAAATATTTTTTAATTACGACAAGTATCTGGCTCAAGGCTTCCCGATCTGTTCGGGGGTGATTGAAGGGACCTGTCGGCATCTCATCAATGACCGTATGGATCGGACTGGAGCACGCTGGAGGCTGAGGGGTGCTGAGGCTGTGCTGAAGTTGCGTTCTCTTTATGCCAGCGGTGACCTCGAAGACTACTGGACATTTCATGAGCAGCAAGAACTAGAGCGGAACCACACCCTGACTTTTCACGGGATCTTGAGAAGGAAAATAGTTAGCGTAAGTTACCCGCAAACATAAGTATCAATTTCAGTGGTTTTTTGTCCCTCGAAAGGAGTAGTTAAAAAAATGAGCAAGCTTTTTTTATTAAATACTACTAGAGGGAAAATTGTAGCACAGTAATTCAGGAGTAAGGCAATTCTCTTACCCAAAAAAGAATCAAACAATGATATTTTTAAGGAATTTAAGAAAGAAGTAGTTTAGAGATTTTCTCTCAATTCCCATCCTTGACATAAAGATATTAATTCTAGCCATCCTCGCCATAAAACTGTAATTCCAATCGGTGTTGTTCGTCTATGCTCTAAATAGCCACCTAAACGGGCTATCTCTGTTATAGCCCCTGAGATTGTAGTCCCTTGATTTTGAGTTTTTCTTTGAGATGAGACAGCAGTTAAAACTTTGATTTGAACTGGGGTTAAAATACTTTCAGCACTGCTATCTGGTTGAGTTCTATTCAGATAAGTTATGCGTAATAAATCGGCAGCGATCGCGGTTAAAAATCCTAAAAGAACTGACATACTATTCCCTGCTAATCGATAATTTTCCACCTGACATCCTGATTTCAGAATTTTGTGATATTCTTCAATTAACCATCGATAAGTATACCAACGTAGGCTCCTCAAAGCATCATATTTACTTGCAACAATTTCAGTTGTTAGTAACATCCAAGAAATTGGTTCTTCTCCCTCTGGTGGATTGATTTCTTCAGCATAAACCGCATGAATATCAAAGCTATCTGTTGCTTTTAATCGCTGTGGCGCTCTGAGTTTAACTGGACAAAACTTAACTGCTAAAGTAGCTGTTCTTTGTTTTCGTTGGTGATTTTTGGGTAACTCAATTTCTTGCTCAAACTGAAGAGGTTGTTTCTGAACATAATTCCAGAGATAATCTTCTTCTTCTGTAATCGCCCTGTTATGAGACGCTCTGATTAAAACTCCGCAGTTTGATTGTTTTTGTACCTCTTCAAAGACCTCGGAAATATCCCCTTCTCTGTCAAAAACATGAATGACTTTTTGATCATTATTGCTCGAGACTTTCTCTAAGACTTCTGGGACTTTTTTGAGTGCTTCCACCCATTTGTAAGATTCTTTTTCTTCAAATCCTTTCCCCTTTTTTTCTTTTTTTTTAGTTGTAATCTTATGCTTTCTTTTCCAGAGTTTTTCCCATAATAATCCTAATGGTTGTCCACAATTAGGGTCAACCGCTAAGCTACTATGTAAAATTAATCCATTTCCTCCATTACCAATCGGTCCATACTCTTCTCTTTTAATTTTGATTTTTTTATAGTCGAGAAAAGTTGTATCTCCAATTGATAATAGAACTGATAAATTTTTCACTCTCTTGGCTGTCTGATAGTGAGATGATTCGACTATTTTCTCAAAAGATGTTTTTGGATTGGTCAAAAATTCGTAAGTTCTTTTCAGCTCACTGGCATTTTTAAACACCTTCGAACTTTGGTTGACCATATTTGTTGCGTAGACGCTCTCCAATCAGTTTGGCTCTTGCGGTTAACCTTGTATCGCCCAAATTAGACCTAGATAGCCATTTCTCCTCGCAATCTCTGATAATCATGTTTATCACTCCCTTATCTTGACAAATTCTTGTCAGTATAGCGAGATTTATCCTTCTAGGCTCACAGTTCGCGAGGCTAATTCGCGAACTGTGAGCCCATCTTACAAGATCCCGTGAAAAGTCAGGCTCCCCCCTTATTCGATCACAATAGGCATTTCCCAAATCATGTTGGGTTGAAGCCCATAGATCGGGGAACGCCTCTCGGGTGAAGACTTGTAGCCCGGCTTTGTAGGCAGCAATCGCATTTTCCTGGTTCTGTCCTC
>JASJEI010000524.1 GCA_030064795.1 Pleurocapsa sp. MO_226.B13
ATTAGAAAGGAGAACCCAACTTTGTTCGCGTAAATTGCTCCGCGAACATAATCTCATTATAAATTCCCCATCCCATCGGACAAAGTAATTGTCGTCATTCGGACAAAGTAGTTGACATTTAATATAATTATGAGCCAAGTAATTGTTGCTGGGTCACTATAAAAGAGCAAGAAAGGCACAGAACCAATAATAGGTTGATTACCTATAATGGTGAAACTAAATGTCTTGCTGAATGGGCAGAAGACTTAGGTATCAATTATGGAACTCTTCAAAACAGGTTAGGCAGACTTGGCTGGTCTATAGCTGATGCTTTTACTAAACCTGTTAGACAAAGAAAAGCTGCTTAAGAAGGCTGCTTACACATTGCATAGAGGTCATGCGTAATGAACTTAATCATAAAGGACTAGAGTTCCATGAAGGAAGTCTGCGTAGCCTAGGTGTATCCTTGTTCATACACTTAAATAAATACTTACCTTAATTACTTTATTTAGTTGTGTGGTTTTATCTTTAAGTTAGCTCTCCAAATATATACAAATATATAGTTGAACTTTTGGCTTTATTACAAAGTTGAACCTTTTGCTTTATTACAACGTCTAAACATATAGTCGCTAAAGTTCAATAATAAAGATTGATTAAATCTTAAAAAATAAGCCAACCACTGTTGGCGCAGCGTTTGGCTTTTAGATTATTGGACTTAATAATCAAGTGATGAGGTAAAACTCTATGTTGAAACATATTTGGAAGTTTACCCTTCCTATGACCATCATTATAATTTTTGGTCTAGGTATTGGGGGTTATGCACTAATATGTGCTACTGATTTCCAGTATCGATTTGGCCTCAGAGTAAAATCTGACACGATTGAAATTGATACAGAAATCAAAAAGGGAGCAATTAAATAAGTCTACTTACTTCTTTAATTTTCTCATTGTGAAGCAAGTTAGTAATAGCTTGCTTCTTCAATTTACCTCTATCTCTATTGTCATAACTAAGTCTATAGACAGATTAAATAGGAAAAAAGTTCAGATTATTTACAAATTTATTTAACGTATAAATTGATATAGCAACAATCAACCCAAGTAAAATAGTTAATTTCATACTATGTAAAAGCTAGATATTTGTCTAATCTAACTTTGAGATATGAAGTATGACATTGTAAGTTTTACCTAAAACTAAGAATTCAGGTTAATTTGTTATGCATCCATCCAACCCATAATGGCAGCCTTACCAACATTGACATAAGGGTTATCTAAGAACTCTTCAATAGCAGTTTCACCACCAGCCTTCAAAGCACCAACTACCCGACGCTTGAAGCTAGGAGTAGTTTCATCATTAACATAAGCAACCTTTTCAGCTTCAGTAGCAGTAGGATTAGTTTTCTCTAGCTGTTGTAGGAGCTTCTGTATTTCATCTGCTGCTTCAGCTAGAGTTTTTTCCTGTGGTGAATTGTAGTTCTCATAATAAGTACTACTATCTCTAGTCTCAACATATCTACTATTATCGTGAAGGTTGGTTTCCCGATACTCACCTGTATTGATGTTTCGCTCTCCTGACACTGCCTTAGCCTCAACATTAATGGGTCTGCTAGCTTGTAGTTTAACAATTTCCATCATGTTGGCACTCTGCTGTTTATAAATATTTATTTCTGTATCCTTAGCTTGTAATTCAGCACGATACTGAGCCTCTAGCACCTGGAGCTGAGTCTCATATGACTGCTTGGCTTTACTCTCAATCTCTGCCTTGTCCACATCAGGAGGCACGCTCAAGCGAATAACAAATGCCCCATCACTCTTCTTCTCTATAGCTTGAATGGATACATTCTCCTCGCCGTACTCAACTCGCAAGTCCTGGAATGAGGTTAAAAATGCTTTCCAATCAATTCCCTCTCTGAATATCAAATCTACAGTTTCTATATACTTTTCAACTAGCGTGGCAAACTCTCCTGGAGCAAAGTTACCACTAGCGGGACGGCGTTCTTGTTTATCACTCCTGAAGTAAATGTAGTCGCAGTTAACTTGACTTAATTTAGTATTACTACTGATTATCCAATCTTCAATACAAGCACCTGTTAAGGTAGCTTGAGTTAAATCTGCACCCTCTAATAAAGTTTGAGTCAACTTAGCATTGGATAAATTGGTGTCTTGTAAGTTAGCGCGGCTTAAGTCTGTTCCTGTAAAATCAGCATCTTTTAAGTCAGCTCCCTTCAGGTTAATTCCTCGTAAGTCCAAACGGTTGAAGTTTTTTCCACCTCCTTTACTAGTCCTTACTAATTCTCTAACTTGAGCATTGTTCAAATAGCTATTTCCAGGATTCACAAAATTAAGCTTTTCAGTATTTTGCCAGCAGGTACGAATAAGGATAGCACTTTTCAAGTCCGTACTTTTGAGGATAGCTCCTGTGAAATCAGCATCTGTTAAGTCAGCATCTCGAAAACTGGTACCTTTTGTAGCAGTTAAAACAATAGCTGAGTAACGCACAAAAGTATATTTTTCATCTCCTTCAAAAGCACGCCACCCAATCCAAACTCCCAATAATGTTCCTGCTCCTACTATTGCTACTGGTACTGTTACTGGTGTTGTTCCTGCTTCTACTATTACTGGTGCTGGTACTACTGCTGCTAAGACTACTGCTGCTACTGCTACTATTCCTCCTACTGCTACTGCTTCTTCTCCTCCTATTGTTCCTGCTACTACTCCTCCTATTCCTATTGCTCTTGCTATTGATACTATTGCTGCAAATGTTGGTCCGAATGCTGCTGTGACTGCTAATGATTTTAATAATGATACTCCGAATACGAATGCAACTATTCCTGAGACTGGTGCTGCTACTCCTCCTATGATTGCTGCTGCTACTCCTCCGAGCCCTCGAAAAATGATAACCATCCATACTATGACTACCATTATTAAACAAAGCCAATTTGCAATTTGATTATCGAATTCAGTGAACTGACAAACTAGTAACAAAAAAAAGCCAACCAGTAACGAGTAGAATTGTGATATTCCAGCTAGCAGCCAGCTGCCTATCACAAAAAGTATAGCCCAACGCCTCTGTAGCCCACACTTCGCACCCGTAAAATTAGTCCCTCTAAGAGTTGCATTAGTAAAGTTAGTACTTCTGATATCAGCCTCACTAAAGTCTGCACCTGAAAGGTCTTGATCTTTAAAAGACTGACCTCTTAGGTTTACACGCTTAAAATCCCTTTGCCCTGTTCTATATCTTCTCAGAACCTCACTAGCTTTCATCCCATACTTCAGCTTTCACTGGCGCAAAAGAGCCAGCTTCCACAGATGCAAATTAACTACTTAAAATAATATCAAATATTTCAACTGAGGAAGTGGAAGTAATGATAAAGCCTAACAGTATGTAATCTAAGCAACACAAATATCTGACCTAAACAAGTCGCCATAAACTGTCACTCCCTGCTTCTCTTAATTGAAAGCAGGAACTTTTTTTATACGCACACATGAATAAAACATCAATGAGTATAATTACACGTCAAGAATATCTCAACAATCCACAACTACACAACGAATACTACGCACAATTTGTCACAGAAGGAATCAAAGCAATGGTACTAAGACGTTTTGGTATAGAAAAACTATGTGCTGCGTATGAAGAAGATACAGACCTAAATAATATTGCTCTCCTCCGTCGAGATGGAGCTCTGGTTAATTGGGATGGTTTAGGTGTACATCTATTACATAATTCACGATATCTAGACCATAACTTAATTAAGGCTACAGGGCAGGGTTATAGCAATGCTGGTGCTTGTTGCATCTTAAAAGAGGCAGCCCGTCAGTTAATAGAAGAACACTTAGATGACGACATTGAGTATCTAGAGGAAGACGACCCAAACTATAAAAGTCTAGAGGATATCCAAAAGGAAGATCCTGACAATATTGTTATCTTCCATTCTCAAGAATATTTAGACTCCTTAGATTCCCAATCTAAATAACTACTTATTTTTATCTGTTGTGTAGTTCCTATCTCGCTTCATTCACTACACAAAGGTAAGTACATCATGTTTCACAAATCAATATTACAAGTACAAGAAGAACTAAAGTACCATAAGAGCCAACAAGAACAACTTGAGCAACAACTCTACGCCCTCAAGTCTTATGAAGAATTTGCAGCCCAAGCTTATGACAATGTAAAAGAAACAATAGAACAGATTCAAGACCCTAAATATCTTCAACTCTTCAAAGAAAGCCTACTGTCATTATTCCCTACAGAGAAACCAGTTTATTTAGAAGAAAATATAGAAGTTATTGACTCTCCAACAGTAGAAGAAAAGAAAGATAAAGAGTTCGGTTCATTAAGTTATTACGAATTGACAGGTAAACCAGATACCAGACCCGACACATACGAGGACATAGCACACAACATTACTTACAGTTCTAGTGGCAGAGCCTACGTTGGATTTAATGATAAGCAACAAGCAGAAGAGTTCAGAGAAAGTATTACTGAGCCTTGTATGCTTAGTGATACTGAGACTATGAATGGCTACAAGTATGAAGTTAAGTTCTACTGCGATCGCAAATATCTTGATGAATTACTAACCCAACTACATAATGATGATTTTGAACAAGATGAAGATTGGACACCAGAGCAGAAGGCCGAACTTGATTTCCAAGAAAGGCTAATTCGTACCGCCCCTGATATCTTCTATGACGGTACTGAATCTACTTGTTATCTAGGCTTTAAAGCAAAAGGTAGGGCCGACAATTATGGCAGCTACTTGACTAGAATATTAGACATTGCTGAAAAGTATACAGTGACCAATAAACCTCGTGTTACTACCAATACTAAGTATGAGCTTAGATTAGAAGCGATCGCTGAAGAAGATGCTAAACATCTAGCCAAGTTTGACCTCAAGAAAGATTATGACCACCCCGACAATCGCGAAGCGAGAGAAGTTTGGCGCACTACAAGGAAAAGAGAAGTACCACCAGCTTGTAAACCCTTACCACGTAGCACCCCACTGGATGACATAAGGTTAGGTGAGATTGTATCTGTTGGTACTAACAGTAAACAATATAAGGTAATAGACCATGTTGTATTAGATGGCGTGCCACATCTAGAAGTGGTTGCTACATATAACTCAGAAATGCCAGCCCTGGTTGGTAAGACTAGCTATCTCAAAGAAGTATACCGTGTGCTAAAAGAGGATATCCATGTAAACTCTAAACTTGAGGAGAGTAAAAGTGATTTAAGTTTCCCTGCTCCTCCATACAAAGAGATACCCCTAGACCAAGTAGAGTTATGTGAT
>JASJEI010000525.1 GCA_030064795.1 Pleurocapsa sp. MO_226.B13
GCTGCTAGTGCCTTAGTGGAATCTCTTGGTAATGGAGAAGTTAATAACCTAGAAACTTGGATTAACAAGGGTATTGTTCCAGAATATTTTCGTGATATTCCTGAGCATCTGCGTCATTTACCACAATTACTTGCAGAATCAAACAATAACCAAGTCTCACCTGAATTTACTATTGCAGGAGGAACAGATCTTTATGTGCAACAAGGAGATATCCTGGCAGAATCGGCAATAAGGTTTTTAAACCAATCTCCCCAGATGAAAGGAATTAACACTGAGGGAAATAACATTCACATAAGTGCACTGACAACCTTTGACGAGTTTGCTAACCATCCTGCAATTATCGATCTGATTCCTTACATTCAAGCATATATCCAGAGAATCGCATCCCACACAATTCGCCAGCGTGCTACTGTAGGGGGAAATATTATTACTGCTTCTCCCATCGGCGATATCAGCGTGATGCTGTTGGCTTTAAATGCCAATCTGGTTTTGCGATCGGGAAATGATATCCGTAAAGTATCTCTGAGAGACTTTTTCCAAGGTTATAAGAAAACAACTAGAAAACCGTCTGAAATTCTGACAGAGATTATTATTCCACTCCCTACTTCGGCAACAAAATTTAATTGTGAAAAAATCACTAAACGTCAGTATCTAGATTGTGCTGCGGTAAATAGCGCGATCACCATTCGTTGTGAAGGAGATACCATTCGCGAAAGCTCAATTTCTATGGGAGGAGTCGCCCCTATTCCTCTATTTCTCAAACAAACCAGTAATTACTTGATTGGTAAACGAGTAAATCAAGAAGCGATCGCAGGGGCTTTGCCGCTCCTGCAAGAGGAGATATCGCCGATCGATGATATTCATGGTTCAGCCAGTTACAAGCGACTTCTAGCCCGCCAACTCTTAATTGCCCATTTCACCAAACTGTTCCCAGAATTTATTGCAGTAAAAGAGTTCTATGAAAAGAATTGACGCTATCTATCATGTTAGGGGAGAAGCTGAATATGTTGACGATCTGCCCCTCCCCGCCGAAATGCTCTATGCAGCAGTCTTTGCCTCGCCTGTGGCTCATGGCAAAATTTTATCGTTAGAGGTTAAAGATGCCCTGTCATTAGAGGGCATTGTCGCTGTATTTACCGCAGACGATATTCCAGAGAGTAAGCAATGGGGAACACTAATCGCCGATTGTCCGTTACTGGCAAAAGATGAGGTGCAATATATAGGACAACCAATAGCCGTAGTTGTTGGTAAAACAAGAGCGATCGCCCAAAAAGCTACAAAACTGATTCGTCTAGAAGTCGAGGAACTTCCCATTATTGTCGATCCGCGAGAAGCTTTTAACCAAGGGCAAATAATTGGTACACCCAGAACCTTTGTTTTAGGAGATATCGACAATGCTTGGTCACAATGCGACTTAATTGTTGAGGGAACTTGTGAAATTGGCGGACAAGAACATTTGTATTTGGAGACTCAACGATCGCGGGTCATTCCTCTAGAAGGAAATAACCTGCGGGTTTATTCCGCTACCCAAAACCCTCACCTTACTCAGAAAACCATTGCCCAGATGCTAGGTTTACCCTGTCATGCTGTGGAAGTAGATGTCAAACGCTTAGGAGGTGGATTTGGCGGAAAAGAAGAACAAGCAACCCACTGGGCAGCTTTAGCAGCTTTAGCAGCTTGGCACAGCCGAAAACCTGTGGAATTAGTCTTATCTCGGTCAGAAGACCTCATAATGACGGGAAAACGCCATCCCTACTCCTCCGATTTTAAGATTGGGGTAACTAGGGAAGGTAAAATTCTTGCCTACGAAGTCAAGCACTATCAAAATGCAGGTGCTTATGCCGATCTCTCAACGGCAGTTTTAGAACGAACTCTATTTCATAGCACCAATGCTTACTTTATCCCCAACGCCCGTATATTTGCTGTTTCCTGCCGTACCAACATACCACCAAGTACCGCAATGCGAGGGTTTGGCGGACCCCAGGCAATGTTTGTCATCGAAAGTGCGATCGCTAAAGTAGCCGAGACTCTCGGTATTCCCCGCGAAAAAATACAACAGAAAAATCTCCTGCGATTGGGAAATAGGTTTCCCTACGGACAAGAAATACAAACTGACAGCCTGCGTCACACTTGGTTAGAAGCAGAACAGACTTACAACTTAACGGCTATTGAGGAACGCATTAACCGTTACAACGCCAATCATTTCGAGACGAAAAAAGGTTATGCGGTGATGCCTATTGGCTTTGGTATTTCTTTTACCGCAGCCTTCCTCAATCAAGCCAGTGCCTTAGTTCATGTCTATACCGATGGCAGTGTGAGTATTACTACTGGCGGTGTGGAGATGGGACAGGGATTGAGTACCAAAATTGCTGCGATCGCAGCTAAAGCTTTTGGCATCGGGCTACAGCGCATCAAGATTGAGAGTACCAACACCACCCGCATCGCTAATATGTCTGCTAGTGCTGCTAGCGTGACAACCGATTTAAACGGCAATGCTACTTTACTAGCGATCGCTCAAATTTTAGACCGTCTCAAAGCCTTGGCAAGGAAAGAATTAGGGGTGAGGGAGTCAGAGAAAATTGCGATTGTCAATGAGAAAGTTGTTTACGCAGGAAAAACAACCGATTTAACCTGGGATTATTTAGCAAAGGCAGCTAACCTTGCCCGTATTAATCTTTCTGCCCATGCTTTCTATGCCACACCTGGACTGGGATTCGATCGCAATCGGGAGAAAGGACATCCCTTCGCCTATCATGTCTGCGGTACAGCAATTGTGGAAGTTACCCTAGATTGTTTGCGGGGAACGTATCAGATAGATGCCGTAAAAATCGTCCACGATTTAGGGCGATCGGTTAACGAATTGGTAGATATTGGACAAGTTGAAGGGGGACTAGCACAAGGTTTGGGCTGGATGACTATTGAGGATTTACAGTTCAATAAAAAAGGAGAATTATTATCCAATAATCTGGCAAATTATAAAGTTCCCGATATCTATTTCATGCCCGATCGCATTGACATCAAGTTTTTAGAAAATGAGGATAATTCTCCTGCGCCTTACGGCTCGAAAGCAGTAGGAGAACCACCATTTATGTATGGGATTGGGGTGTTCTTTGCGATCCGTCAGGCGATGAAAGCTTTTAAGCCTAATATAGATTTTGCGTTGACATCTCCCCTTACACCTGAAAGGGTTTTGTGCGAGTTATATGCAGATGAACTCAAAGAAATAGCTGAGTCTAGAAAAGGAACAGAATATTAATTTTTAACCCCAATTATCGACCAAAAATAGCTAGCTAAATGGAGATCGTATTGACTAAGTTTCGATCACTCTCTTCATCAACCAGAACTTAATAGAATCTTCTTAAAACAAAAGTTGACTTTTCCATGTCTTCAATACTTTCTCATCAAAGGGACTTACTGTGCTTCCAAATACAGATGAAGGTAGATCACCAACTCCTCTGTCATGTATGTACCTTTGTTCATTTTGGGTATTTCTAGGTATTAGATTTCCAAGATTAATAGCCTGGTATGGATCTCGATCTACTCCACTACCAGTTAGCCATAGATATACGCCTATTCCAATACCTTTTGAACGTTCTTGCAATATTGCAACTCCTTTTTTTAGGCTTTCTACTATTGTTTGATCGGACTTTTCTAAATTGGTAGAGACACCAAGTAAAACTATCTTTGCCCTCATACGTTCGGCAATTTTAATCGCTTTCTCTAATCCATCGTCTGAACTTAATGCCTTTTGTACTTGTTCTTCACTATCTAATCTTGGAAAATATTTACATTCAGCGATCGCCAATATGTCTCCTGCGATCGCTATTAAATCAATTTCAGCAAAGTTTTTTTTCTGGCGGGATTCAAATAATTCTCCGCCAAATTGGATAAAACTAGGTGGATTAGCCATTAGGAATAAGCTTGCTGTTGCCAAAACAGCTAGGGAGCATCCCACTTTTGCAGTAAGTACAAATGCTTAGAGTAAAATTGTGTTAATGAAAAAATGACTATAAAGCACATTGCTCAAGTAATGATGACCCCAGAAGAACAAGTAATTGTCCAACAAAAGTTGAAAGAGGTAGCCTCAATACTCTATAGAAATACGCCTTCAGAAGAATTAGAAACATTTGAGACTGTAGAGTTAAGTGTAAGAGAGCATTTATTAGAAACAGTAGCTCCTGAGATTGGAGAATTTTTTTTAGTAAAGCAGGAGGAAAAGAAGCAGGAAGAAAGAGACAAATAAAAACTTGCATTGGTCAAATAAAAATATCGAGCAAGCAAGCAATGAGATTGAAATTAGCCAAAGGAAGTCGTATTAGTCCTCACTTAAATAAATGCTGCTTACTATTAGTCGGGAATGAATCATTTGCCAATGCAGAAAAAGATCTTGAGCTTTTGACAGGAATAAAAATTTCTCACAGTACACAACATAGGCTGGTCAATAACTATCAATTACCAGAACCGATAGTCAGAAAAAGAGGTCAAGTCTTGAGTGTAGACGGTGGTTCAGTCAGAATCAGAACACCACAAGGGCAAAGCAGTGAGTGGAGAAATTACAAAGCCATTAAAATTCATGACCGAGTAGGCATAGCATTCTTCCAGGATAATCAAGGCTTACTGCAATGGGTTGCTCGACAGCCTCTGAGCAAAACAATCACTTGTTTGGGAGATGGACATGATGGAGTTTGGAACATTGTCGAGCAGATAGGCTCAAAGCATCAAAGAAGAGAGATTTTAGACTGGTATCATTTGATGGAAAATCTTCATAAAGTTGGAGGTAGTAATCAAAGATTAAGACAAGCAAGAAATTATCTTTGGTATGGCTTAGTTGAGGATGCAATTAGTTTGTTTGACGAGTTAAATAAAAAACAAGCGAAAAACTTTCAAAACTATCTTCGCAAACACTCCTCTAGAATTCCTGATTATCAACTTTATCAGCAGCTTGGGATTTCCATCGGTTCAGGTTCAGTTGAATCTTGGATTAAACAGATCGGCTCACGAATTAAAATCATTGGAGCACAGTGGAATCAAAAAAATGTGTCTCAAATGCTAAAACTTCGATGTGCTTATCTAAACGGAGATATTGCTTTAAGTATTTCTACTTAATTAAAAAGTGGGATGCTCCCATAATGAAAGATATCATTGGCCGTTGTTCGACCCACTTCAAACATCATTCCTAACACCTCAAAAATTGGCATCTGTCTTAAATAGAAAAGAGTCAAACAAATTTCTTCGTCGGCTGATAAGTTCTTCCCTCGACCA
>JASJEI010000526.1 GCA_030064795.1 Pleurocapsa sp. MO_226.B13
TTCTTAACCTAGCATTGAAATCCTAAGACTAGATTAGAGTCTAGTCAAGAAAATACTGATATCTAAAAGATTAAATTAATAACAATACCTCTAACTCTGTAGTATTTCTTGGCGACAAACATTTACTCCAAACTCGGTGTTGCCAAAAACCAGGTTTGGAAATTGCTACATGCCTGGGAAAAATAGCTATTACAGAAATCATGAATTCTATAGAAAATCATAACTCCGTGCGACTACTGAAGGTTTCTGCGAACTCAATTAAGCGTAGTTAGTAAATTTAAGTTCAACTAAGTCTCATGGCTAAACTGATTCTAATTCGTCACGGACAAAGCCTCTGGAATGCCCAAAACAAGTTTACAGGTTGGGTAGACGTTCCCTTGAGTGAAAGAGGACGTGCGGAAGCGACGATCGCCTCTTGTAAATTAAGAGAAAAACACTATCAGGTAGATGTCTGCTTTACCAGCTTACTAATTAGAGCCATTGAAACGGCAATTGTCTGCCTGACTGAATGCGACGAAATTTGTGGTGGCAAAACCCCGATTATCCAACACGCTGCTGACGATCCTAACTGGCATGGTTGGAATGAGTACGAAGGCAGTCACGATGAGGAACTACCTATTTTTCCTACTTCAGCATTAGATGAGAGGTATTACGGGCAATTGCAGGGTTTAAATAAAGTGGCAACGGCAAAAAAATATGGTCAAGAGCAAGTTCGTGTTTGGCGACGCTCTTACAATACTCGTCCTCCTGGTGGCGAAAGCTTAGAAGATACTAAAAAAAACACGAGTCCTTCCTTTCTTGCAAGGTCGCATTTTAGCTCAGATCAAAGATGGAGATAATGTGTTAGTAGCTGCCCATGGTAACTCATTACGCTCCATCATCATGGATTTAGATAATTTATCCCCAGAGGAAGTACCCAAGCTAGAACTAGCTACGGGGATTCCTATTGTTTACGAGTTCGATTCCCAAGCCCAGGTCATTAACAAAGTTCTTTTATAAAGAAAAAGTAATCTCATGACTTTATCACAACCACCCCAACCTCAAATAAATCCGATCGTCGAAGACGATCGCACCGGACTAAGAGTAGCAACTCTCAGACGCGCCTTAGCTGACAACCTCTTTTATCTCCAGGGCAAATTTCCTGAAATCGCTAGCAAACATGATTATTACATGGCACTGGCTTATACAGTGCGCGATCGCCTGTTTCAGCGTTGGCTGGCAACCTACCAAACTTACCTCAAACAAAATGTCAGAGTTGTTTGTTATCTTTCGGCGGAATTCTTGGTTGGTCCTCATTTGGGCAATAATTTGATTAACTTGGATATCTACGATCGAGTGCGCCAAGCTGTTGAAGAATCGGGATTAGACCTCCAAGAATTAATCGAACAAGAAGAAGAACCAGGCTTAGGTAACGGCGGTTTAGGTCGTTTGGCTGCTTGTTACCTGGACTCCCTCTCTAACCTAGAAATTCCCGCTATTGGTTATGGCATCCGCTACGAATTTGGCATCTTCGACCAAGAAATTCGCGATGGCTGGCAAGTAGAAATCACCGATAAATGGCTGCAATATGGCAATCCCTGGGAAATTGCCCGTCCAGAGTCTAGCGTTAACGTAAAGTTTGGCGGTCATACTGAAAGTTATATTGACGATCGGGGTAACTATCGAGTGCGCTGGATACCAGCGTATGTTGTTAAAGGGATTCCCTACAATACGCCAATTTTGGGCTACAAGGTCAACACCGCCAATAACATGCGCCTCTGGAAAGCGGAAGCTTGTGAATCTTTCGATTTCTATCGGTTCAACGCCGGCGACTACTATGGCGCAGTTAATGAAAAAGTCGGCTCGGAAAATCTGACTAAAGTTCTCTATCCCAATGACGAGCCAATTCAGGGCAAAGAACTGCGCTTACAACAACAATACTTCTTCGTGTCCTGTTCTCTCCAAGACATGATTCGCCTTCACATGACAGATGGAGATAGCATCGAAACTTTTGCCGATAAGTTTACCGCTCAACTCAATGATACCCATCCCTCCATCGGGGTGGCGGAATTAATGCGCTTGTTAGTAGACGAGCATCACCTAGACTGGGATAAAGCTTGGGAGATTACCCAAAAGACTTTTGCCTATACCAATCACACTCTTTTACCAGAAGCTTTGGAGAAATGGCCCATCGATATCTTTAGTCGTCTTCTACCGAGACATCTAGAGATTATTTATGAGATCAATCAACGATTTCTCGATCGAGTACGAATTCAATATCCTCAAGATCCAAGTAAGTTATCGCGACTATCTTTAATTGATGACAGCGGAGAGAAATACGTCCGCATGGCAAATCTGGCTTGTGTTGGTTCTTACGCGATCAATGGAGTGGCTGCCCTACACAGTGAACTGGTTAAAACAACTATCTTACGGGATTTTTATCAATTATGGCCCGAGAAATTTAACAATAAAACCAACGGAGTTACCCCCCGTCGCTGGATGGTACTCAGCAATCCCCGATTAAGTGAACTCATTACTGAGAAAATTGGCGACAACTGGATTAATAATCTTGACGAACTGAAAAAATTAGAGGCTTTTGTTGAGGATGCTGTTTTCAGGCAAAAATGGCGGGAGATTAAACAGGCAATCAAGCAGGATTTAGCAGAATACACGCAAAAAAAAGTAGGAATTATTGTCAATCCAGAATCTCTATTTGACATTCAGGTCAAACGAATTCACGAATACAAGCGTCAACATCTTAATGTCCTCCATATAATTACCCTCTATAACCGCCTCAAACAAAATCCCAATCTGGATATCACTCCCCGTACCTTTTTCTTTGGCGGTAAAGCTGCGCCTGGTTACTTTATGGCCAAGCTGATTATTAAATTAATTAACTCCGTCGGCGAAGTGGTCAACAACGATCCTGACGTGGGCGATCGCCTAAAAGTAGTATTTTTACCTGACTATAATGTTACTTTGGGTCAACGAGTTTATCCTGCTGCCGATCTATCCGAGCAAATTTCCACCGCAGGAAAAGAAGCTTCTGGTACGGGAAACATGAAATTCTCCCTCAATGGTGCGCTGACTATCGGCACTCTCGACGGGGCAAATGTAGAAATCCGTGAAGAAGTGGGGGCAGAGAATTTCTTCCTGTTTGGCTTAAAAACAGAAGAAGTCTGCGACTTGAAAGCTCAAGGCTACAATCCCTGGGATTACTACAATTCCAACCCAGAACTCAAAGCCGTTATAGACCTAATTAGTTCTGGTTTCTTTTCCCACGGCGATTTCAATCTATTTAAACCTATTGTAGACAATCTCCTCTATGACGACCCCTACTTACTATTAGCTGATTATCAGTCTTATATTGACTGTCAACAGCAAGTCAGTCAAGCCTATCGCGATCGCGATAATTGGACGCGGATGTCAATTTTGAATGTCGCACGGATGGGTAAATTTTCTAGCGATCGCTCTATTCGTGAATACTGTGAGGATATTTGGCAGGTAGAACCAGTTCCGATTCAAATAGAAGAATACGTTCAAGCTAATGCTGGTTTATCAAACGACAAAGGTATAGGATGATGAGCTTGAGAGACTGTTTATCAAAAATTATTAAGTAGCTTGTTGCTTAATTTTAGATAGTCTTTTTGAGATTAAATGTAGTTAAATCTATAACTATAGGTTGTTTTGTAGCGGCAATTTTGATTGGCTGTACTGCTGATAGTGCCGATGAATTAAATTCGATTCAAATAGATGGGTCTAGTACTGTCTATCCTATAACTAAAGAAATAGCCGAAAAATATCAAGCTAGTGTTCAAGAAACAGTAGATATTACTGTTTACTTTAAAATAACTGGCTTGACAGCATAACTGTTGAGGAGTTGAAGAAAATTTGGTCTCCGACAGCAGAAGAGAAAATTACCCGTTGGAATCAAATCCGAGATGATTTACCAAATCAACCACTAAATCTCTATTTTAACCACCAGTTCTTGGAATCCCCCCGCAGCAAAATTTGGCGTACTGCCCATGATCTACGGCACAATCGTCAGTTCTTTAATTGCCCTGTTAATAGCTTTTCCCATCGGTATCGCCAGTGCAATTGTCTTAGTTTGTGTATTGCTAGAGCGATCGCCCTCAAGCCAGATGTGGTGTTAATGGATGAACCTTGTTCTGCCCTCGATCCGATCTCTACAGGCAAAGTAGAAGAACTCATTAATCAACTCAAGGAAAATTATACGATTGCGATCGTGACTCACAATATGCAACAAGCAGCCAGAATCTCGGATATGACTGCTTTTTTCAACGCTGAAGAAGAAAAAAAAGGTAATCGCTTTGGTTATTTAGTTGAGTACAATACAACCCGAAAAATCTTTGAGACTCCAGAGGAGAAAGCGACTCAAGAGTATGTCAGCGGTCGCTTTGGCTAAGATACAAGCTATTTGTTCAACTCAGCAGATAGAAAAAAAGGGACAAAACTAGTGGACGTAGGCGTAAAGAGAGTTACCATTAGTCTGGTGTAGAAAAGCAAAATTTATGGTTCGGGAAGTGCTTGGGGTAGAGGCAGTATGCCTGGAAAAAGTTTCTGGTCTTTATTGATTGAAGGTTTATAAGTGTTTTGTATGGTGGGTAGATGGCGATTACTCAGAATCTCAAACGTCAAATCAACAATAAATGCGTAACCCACCAATATTTATCAAAGCGATCGCTAATATTTAAATCGATGAATTTGAATTTTTCTTTCACTGATAATAGTAAATTATAAAAATATTTACCTGGAAAATAGTTTAAGGGCAAATAACAGTCTGACCCCAATAATTTAACTGACCGTACCTGTCAGGGGAGAACTGGCGGTGGCGTATTGTTTGACGGGAATTCTACCTGAGAGATAAGCTAGCCTACCTGCTTCGGTTGCCAAACCCATTGCCCGTGCCATAGTTACTGGGTTTAAGTTCTGAAAGAAGTGATGATGGGTATTAACTAATCCAGGTAAGACTAGATGCCGATCCTTTAAGTCCAAAACTTCATCGGCAGTGTCGGGTAATTCTGCGGTTGTGCCTACTTGTTCGATCGCATTGTCCCTTATTAATAACGCACCGTGTCTAATTTCGCGCCTTTCGTCGTCCATTGTTACGAGGGTGTGGATATTTTTGACTAGTAAGGAGTCACGTAGTAATAAGTTTCCCATTTATGCATATTAATTGAAAGATATAATTTTTGCTGGTCAAAGCATGAGGTTATTTAATCCTTGTTCAAATTAATCTGAAATAGGGAAGTTAT
>JASJEI010000527.1 GCA_030064795.1 Pleurocapsa sp. MO_226.B13
ACATGGCTTTTGAGGTTCCCTCAAAAGTTTAAATTGTCCGCGCAAAGAGAGTTGTTTGTTTGGCGTTGTTCAGTTGAATCTATTGAACTATTTTAGGCTTGACACGCTAGTAGGGTGGGCATTTTAATAAATTAAATCCCCGAAATCTTCTAAAGTAATGCCCACCAATTATTGCGATCGCTCAGCGTCCCTTTTGGACGATCGCATTATACCAATTCTTCGATTACATTTTAGAATTGGAAGTGCGATCGCGTCGCCCAAGACATAAACTATGCAGAAACTAACTTAACTACTGGTAAAGCTTTTCCTTTTTCTTGATATATTTCCACTAACATATCCATCACTTCCACAGCGTTTTGCAAGGCCTCCTGATAAGTTTTGCCATGAGTTACCCATTGCTGTTCGTCTTTAAAGTCTGGTAGAGATACCAAGAAACAATTATCTTCATCACTCCATTGAATTATTATTCTGTATTTAAGACTATTCATTGGCTTTGGCTTCTTCTATTGCTGCTTCGACTCGTTTATCTTGATATCTTTGAGCATCTTTGCCGTCCTTACCAGAAAGAATAACATTTTGTTCTACATTGGGATGTTCCCAAACAGTATGACTCCCTTTTCCTCTATCTTTGAGGAGAGTAAAACCAGCTTTCTGTAACATTAATTTTAACTCACGTATTTTCTTAGGCAAATTTATTTGGTATTTATAGACTGCATATTTTCACAAATAGTATACACGAAACTTTTCAGGCGATCGCTCGTTCCTCATTATCTGCAACAAGTGCATCAAAAAAATTAACCGTAGGGTGGGCATTTTAATAAATTAATTACCTGAAGTCTTCTAGAGTAATGCCCACCAATTATTGCGATCGCTTTTTACAAAATGATATATCGAGCGATAGTTTCAGATCGCGATCGCATTTCTCACAGTCTACAGATCGTACTATAAATTATGTTCTGAATATATTTGCTAACCAAATAATATTTTTTGCATTATTAGACTTTTAATTACATTTGCAAAAATAGCAGTAAACAAAGTGTATCTTATGTAAGTTGAAAATTCATATTTTGCATAACCTGTATACAAAAGGATAAATACTGGAACAGTAAAAAACCATAAAATTCCTGTAATAAATGGCAAAAAATTTAGATATTTTGATGAAATCGAGTTTGCAATAACTAGTTTTTGCATCCAGCCTAACACAAATCCTGTTCCAAACAAAGAGACAATTGTAACAATAAATGCTAGCCATAAATCTTCAGGAGGGGAACTGGACTTTCCTACTAAAGGAACAATAGAAGCATTTCTCCACCAAAAATAAAAAGCACAATAAAAACCTAATATTAGAAGAAAACAACAAAATATTCCACCCAGTATAGTAACCCAACCCCAGTCATAAGCATTATTAACATAAGGCTTTAATAGCTGCCATTGTAATAAACTTAATAAAATCCAATAAATAACTAACAAAAGTCCAATCGATTGGGTTGACCCAGTACCATTTATTCCAAATGATTTTCTAGCAATGGTTGCTGCAATTATCGAACACAGTGACGAGCCTATAGACCATAAAAAAATAAAAGCCAAAATATTATTTTTTGCATTTCTATGTAATAGCTATACATTAATTTTTCAACTAGAGTATAGTTTGTATGTGAATGAAATAATGATATTAAGTGGGCAGTTCTATTTTTGGTCTTGTGTTCTAGAATTCTCTTATGCATCTGTTTCTACTTGCAGATTCAATTTTGCGATCGCCTTATCCACTACATCAGAAATAACCAATTAGCAAGAGCGACGGCAATGAATATACAATAAGAAATTGCTGAAAATACCTACTCCTTTGCTAGTCACATGACCGCAACTGAAACGAATCTCTCTACTCAATACGATCCGAAACAAACCGAAGCTAAGTGGCAACAATACTGGACGGAACGGGAAGTATTCAAAGCCGATCCCGACCATCCTGGCGAACCTTATTGCATTGTCATTCCCCCGCCCAACGTTACGGGGAGTCTGCATATGGGACACGCTTTTGAAAGTGCCTTGATCGATACTTTGATTCGCTACCATCGCATGATTGGGTACAATACCTTGTGGTTGCCTGGGACGGATCACGCCAGTATTGCGGTGAGTACCATTGTGGACAAGCAAATTAAGGCGGAAGGTAAAACCCGTCAGGATGTTGGCAGAGAAGCATATTTAAAACAGGCTTGGGAGTGGAAAGAGAAATCCGAAAGCACGATTATTAACCAGTTAAAGAGTTTGGGGGTATCTGCTGACTGGACAAGAGAAAGATTTACCATGGATGAGGGTTTGTCCCAGGCGGTGAAGACGGCTTTTGTCAAGCTTTACGAGGAAGGGCTGATCTATCGCGGGAATTACTTGGTTAACTGGTGTCCCGAATCTCTTTCGGCGGTATCGGACTTGGAAGCGGAAAATAAAGAGGTAGATGGGCATCTGTGGCACTTCCGCTATCCTTTAACCGATCGCAGTGGTTATTTAGAGGTGGCTACTACTCGCCCCGAAACCATGTTGGGGGATACGGGAGTAGCGGTAAATCCTAACGACGATCGCTATAAAGATTTAATTGGTAAAACGGTAACATTGCCCATCGTCGGGCGAGAAATTCCGATTATTGGCGATGAATTTGTCGAGATGGACTTTGGGACTGGTTGCGTTAAGGTAACTCCCGCCCACGATCCGAATGACTTTGAGATGGGACAACGCCATAACTTGCCGATGATTAACATCATGAATAAGGATGGTAGTCTCAACGAGAATGCAGGGGAGTTTCAGGGACAGGATCGTTTTGTTGCCCGTAAGAATGTAGTCAAGAAACTAGAAGAGTTAGGTAATCTAGTAAAAATTGAAGACTATCGTCATAGCGTCCCTTATAGCGATCGCGGCAAAGTCCCGATCGAACCTTTATTATCGACTCAGTGGTTTGTCAAAATCGAACCCTTGGCGCAGAAGGCTTTATCCTGTCTGGATAATGAGAATTCTCCCAACTACGTACCCGATCGCTGGAAGAAAGTTTATCGCGACTGGCTAGTTAAGATAAAAGACTGGTGTATCTCCCGTCAGCTATGGTGGGGTCATCAAATTCCCGCTTGGTATGTAGTTTCGGAAACGGGGGGCGAGATTACCGATAATACTCCTTATATTGTCGCATACGATGAGGTAGAAGCTAAAGAAAAAGCGATCGCTCAATACGGAAATGATATTCAATTAGAGCAAGATCCCGATGTTCTAGATACCTGGTTTTCTTCTGGGTTGTGGCCCTTTTCGACGATGGGTTGGCCCCAGGATACGGCAGATCTCAAAACTTATTACCCTACTTCTACCCTGGTGACGGGCTTCGATATCATCTTCTTCTGGGTTGCGCGGATGACGATGATGGCGGGACATTTTACCGATAAGATGCCCTTTAAAGATGTTTATATTCACGGCTTAGTCTTGGATGAAAACGGACAAAAGATGTCCAAATCGAAGAATAACGGCATCGATCCGCTATTGATGATCGATAAATACGGTGCGGATGCGCTGCGCTATACCCTAATTACTAAAGTTGCTGGCGCAGGACAAAATATCAGCTTTGATTATGACAGGAAAAAACAAGAATCTTCGACCGTAGAAGCTTCTCGTAATTTCGCTAACAAGCTGTGGAATGCTTCGCGGTTTGTGATGATGAACTTGAAGGGTAAAACACCCCAAGAGTTAGGACAACCCGATACAGAATCTTTGGAATTAGACGACAAGTGGATCTTGTCACGTTTTTATCAAACCGTTGGACAAACTAGAAACAACATTGAGGCATATGGCTTAGGGGAAGCAGCCAAAGGCTTGTATGAATTTATCTGGAATGATTTCTGTGACTGGTATATTGAACTAGTTAAAACTCGTCTGTGGCAAGATGAAGGTTCGACTTCTCGCCAGACGGCACAACAGACATTAGCTTATGTCTTAGAAGGAATTTTAAAACTACTTCATCCTTTTATGCCTCATATTACTGAGGAAATTTGGCAGACTCTAACCCAACAGCCCGCCTTAGATCCCCAACTCGCGCATTCCCTTGCGCCTTCGGACGATATTATACCCTTGTGGTACGCGGGGTCGCTCGCCAACTCTGGAGATCCAGCTAAAACCCTAGCATTACAAACTTATCCCGAAGTGGCAGGAGATTTAATCGATCGCCAGTTAGAACAAAACTTTGACTTACTCTTTAATATTATCGGCACTATCCGCAACCTGCGTGCGGAGTCGGTAATTAAACCAGGAGAAAAAATTAAAGTCATACTGCAAACCGATAGCCAGGAAGAAATTGAGTTACTTAAATCTACCCAAAGCTATATCAAAGATATTGCCAAGGTAGGAAAATTAGTAATTACCTCTAGCATTGAAGATCCAGGACAGGTAATTGCAGGGGTAACGGGTACGGTACAGGTATTGATTCCCCTAACTGGTTTAGTAGATATACCCGCATTAAGGGCTAAATTGCAGAAAAAACTAGACAAAGTTGAAAAAGATCTTAAATCTTTAACTGGACGTTTAAATAATCCAGGTTTTGTTAACAAAGCACCAGAAAGCGTAATTCAAGGTGCGAGGAATGATTTGGCAGAAGCTCAAAAACAAGCAGAAATATTACGAGAACGTTTAGATCGATTAAAGTAACATTCAAAATCCCGTAATTATAGAATATCTGTCGATGAAACCGTAAAATCCTGTAGAGACGTAATATATTACGTCTCTACGATTAATTGGGCATCATAACAATCGAATTAATAATCAATAACGAAAACCCAATAGATTCCAATAATTCAGGAAAGGAATAAAACCCAAGGATGCGATCGCAACTAGAGCATAGTCTAGTTGTTCGATAAATGACCATTCAGAATTTAGCCAAGCAGAAACAGCAAAAACAGGCAATGCTACGGTTAGTAAAGAAGTTAGTAAAGGAATGCAAAGTAAGACAGTAACTATTTTACCCACATCCATCAGCCCCACAAATGAAATACATATGAAATCGCTATTGAAAAGGGATGGAATAAGAGCAATCCAAGAAAAAAGTCATCCAATAGCTATGCAGTACTAACTGGGATTTCAACAAACCATTTCTCTAATCCTGGTAAACGTTGAAACTGCTTCTCCAGCTCATTCATAGCTTTTTGAGACAATTTAACTCCAGTTTCATAAACCTGAGTCACCAATTTGACTACGGGGCGC
>JASJEI010000528.1 GCA_030064795.1 Pleurocapsa sp. MO_226.B13
CATAGATTTCCTTTCTCATCTATCGCATCTATTGCATTGTCAATTAAGTTTGTCCACGCTTGGTTGAGTTCGCTGCCATAAGCGTAGATACGCGGCAAATTTTTGTCATATTCACGATTTATAATTACCCCAGGCTTTTGCTTAAGCTTGTGTTCTAAGATTGTTAGCGTGCTTTCCAATCCCTCATGAACATCAACTTTCTGGAGCGGATCTCGACCTACATATGAATATTTCTTAACATTACTGACTAATTCGGAAATACGTGCAGATCCTTGTTCAATCCCAGACAATAAATCAAATCCAGTTAACATTGCTTCCAGCCAAGTAAGTATTTCGCCAGGGGGATTGGGAAAGATTTCTTTCGTAACTGTATCAAGCCATTGAGTGTTTATTCCTGCTTTTACTAGAGTAGGAGCTAATTGCCATCCATTTAAAATACCATGCTTTTCTAACCAATACAGAACCTCATCTTCTCGATCACTCTGTAATAATGGATCGAGACGTGCGCTCATTTTCTGCTGCGCTATTAAGTTACATGGCAAATCGACTATAAAAGCCAACTGGTTTTGAGTTAATGGCAGCTGATGCAGTTTTAGTAAAAAAGATGGTAGGGTTAAAAAAGTTTTTTTAAAGTCTGCGGCACTTCTACTAATTGATGCAGCGGGATTATTTAGCTCGTGGGCAAGACCAGCTGATAGAGTATCTATTGCGTTCAACTTACCGTGATGTAGAAGAACTTCCTCATAGTTTTGCCACAGTCTTGCCGCAGCACGCAGCACCTCACGGATGATCGAAGGATATTTAGCTGATATGTCCCAGAAGACATTCTCTTCTAACCGAAACAGATGACTATTACGAACAGCACGTCCGGTGCCTAAGAACGTTGGAATGTCTAATAAAAACAATTCTGGACCGAAGAATGACCCAGGGTTTAGGTTTATGACGTGTACATCTTGGTTACCAAACTCATTTGTCGTAAATTCAAGTTCGCCCGCCAGAAGAAAATAAAATTGACCGGCCGATTCTCCCTGCTTGACAAATATATCACCTTGTTTCAAGAAAATCTGGTTGCCCTGTGCAGCTATCCAGTGCAATTGTTCATCAGTCAAATTCACAAATATCTTTCCCAAGCGTAAGGCCTTTATTATGTCTGTCATTTTAATGCTGTTGCTAATCAATAGGATAAATACAACTTGGTTCAAAGCATCAAAACCGATTGCTTTAACTAAGACAGCTATGTTGTTAATTCATTAAGCAGAAGCTAGGATTATAACTACTGTTTAATGTTGCTGCTTGATGACAATGAATTAAAAGTACGACAACTAATTAACTGTGTAACTCAAAGACGCAGAGACGATGCTTTATTTCTAACTAAATACGGATTTAGTGAAATTGGCAATATGACTCGTTAAACTTTGTAATGAACTTTTACGTCTTCAGCGAATCCTTCATAGTCTCGTAGTGGCCAAACCTGCTCAAACTCAAGGTACTCCCGCATAGGCAAACGCCCCATTGCGGTTCGATCCAATTCCTCAATCGATTCAACGTCTACGATGCCGATTACACGTCGCTGCGCAGCAACTTTGAATAGACCTACAACCATACCCGAATCAACAGTTTTTTGGGCTTGCTCTGTTTCTTTTGTTTCTAAATCCCACAACTCTTCTTCTGATAATCTACCTTCGATGTTCCAACGCATTTGAACATAAAACAACATGATTTCTTGATCTCCTTTTCAAAATACAATAATTTGCTCTTCTGTTTTGGTAAGTTTTGAGTTTCAATAGACACTATGTTTTTGGTTTCCAAAAATGAAGCAGCTTTGATAAGCTAAAGTTTCGATTGAATTAATTGGACAAGGGTATGCTCTAAACCGAAGGTCTCTATAGCAATATCCAAAGGAGTTTTTCCATCATGTCCTTTCAAGTCAAGCCGAGCTTCAGCTTCAATCAAAACTTGAGCGCAGTCAGTAAATCCATGCCAAATTGCATCGTGAAGAGGGGTGTAACCATTTGTCGCACCTTGAAAATCAATATCGATATTAGGTTGCTTGACCAGCATCTTAGTAATGTCAACATGACCATTGTAAACAGCCTTGTGCAACGGAACTGCTCCAAAAGTTGGTTCTACTGCATTTACATCTGCACCAGCTTTTAAAAGTTCCGCGACAATCTCAGTATGTCCATCCCGTGTAGCCACCAATAAAGGCGTATGGTCATCGTTGAAGCCATTAAGAATTGGAGATCTTTCATCAATGCCAGTGCCCAATCTAATTAAATGTTTTGCTGTTTCGATATCATTGTTAGTTATTGCAGCCATCAGCTTTTGACTTTGAACCTTCTCTTCATCTGATTTTTGACGTTCCTTTAGCATTTTTTCGGCTCGAAGTAATTTATCTTTTCCGATAGTGTTTACGTTCAGCTCATATTCAAAATGTTCTTTCAAAGAAAAGCCATAATGCGTACTTAGATTTAAGCCTGCACGCTGTTCCAGTAAATAATTGGCAATATCTGGAAATTTAAACCACAGTGCATCCATTAAAGGCGTATGACCAGTAGTTGGTGCTACCGAATCAACAAATGCTCCTGCTTCCACCAGTAGCCGAACAACTTCAACGCTGCCCCCCTGGCAGGCTTTATGTAATGCTGTTGCACCTGCGCGGCAGTCGCCAGTTAATACATCCGCGCCTGCGTCTAAAAGGATTTTTACTATCTTTTCATTGGCTTTACCAGCAGCTATCATGAGAACCGTTAGCCCATTATCGGGATTGCGGGAGTTGGGATCGGCACCCTGCTTGAGAAGATCTTTGGTTGCCTCAAAATTATCATTTTCAACCGCTTTAACTAAGCGTTCGTGCAAACTCCCCTTCATAGCCGCGATGATAGAAGACGGATCTGTATAAGACTTCCACCTTACAATCTTTCCATTCCGGATTGTGAGCCATTGTACAAATTGAATCTCAAATTCAAGACCTGTAGCTTTAACTAAAGAACGTTCATGTATTACTCCTGCTGCATTCTCTCCTTCAACTACTAGTTCAAGCAGCTCCTCTATTTTAACTTCGACCAGTCCAGTAAAAATTTTGAAAGTTTCGACTACTTGTTCGATACCATAGTAAGTTCCAATCCAGGGCATAATATCATTAAAACCAGGAACTATGGTGTAATTTATCCATTCAACATCATCAGCCAGACAATCAATTGCAGCCTCAAGATTACCATGTGTTAGGGCATCAAACCATTTTCTAGCTATTTCATCTGTCTTTACTTGATCGACACTAAGTTGTGTATACATAAGAATCGTCTCCAAAAAATGAATGTAACTTTATTGCAACAACTTGAAGTTTACTCTAGCATTGCTAATACTAAAACTCCTTTAACGTAGTTTCAGAAATTATTCTTTCTATCTGTTTTCTGGTCCTATAACCCAGTATTCATCGGCAACAAAGCTGAAGACGTACTTTAACTCAACAAAGTTTGCTAGATCTGGCAAAACCTTTTCTTTGTATTGTGCCGAATCCATCATTTTTTCTATTGACCTAGTGTCATCAAACCAAACTTGTTCGACACCATCAAAGCGAGATTCTCCGAGCGCATAAAGTCCATCATTTACATGGCACTGTAAGTAACGTTTTACTCCAGGAAGGCTTAAAACAAGCGGACCATGAGTTTCCAACCAATATTGGCGAAAGTCAGATAAAGAAACACCAGGCTTACGTTTTAGTAAAGTGAATACTTTAACTAAACCTGATTGCTTTTTGGGTGGTTCTCCTTCCATCAAAACATGAGCAGTTGTATCTAGTGCTAATGTTTGCCAGAAGGCAGCCCAGTTGGGTTCATCAACTCTAGCTCCTTGTAAAAATTCTTTAGATTGAAGAGACTCTAATTCTTCTTTTTCATTCTCAAGCCAGATTTCGGCTACGCCACTAAAAACTGGCTTTTCTCCATTTAAAGGAATTCTAGAAGCAATTGAGTAGCGTTTTATTTGAGGGATTTTACTGGCAATGGGTGCATGCTTTTCTCGCCAATAGCGCTGAAACTCTTTTTCGCTCATGCCTGGTTTGGGAGCAGCAAATATTAGTTGATGTATCATGATTAGAATTGTTTTTTCAATTAAGTAAACGACAAAGAAATTAAATTACTATCTGTTACTGACCGCATTTAACCCCAATTTTTGAATCTTGAATCTCATTGGTAAGCACCAAGTCAATTAGGAAAGGACCGTTATGGCTTAATGCTTTCTCAATAGCTGAAGCAATCTGGTTTGGTTTCTCAACCCGAACAGCTTCAACTCCCAAAGACCGCGCTAAGTCGGCAAAACGGATGTCTGGATCGCAGATATCAAAAGAAAATGGATAGTTATGTTCGGGAATCTGACGCTCGCGCCAATACTGCAAAATGTTAAGTTTCAAAATTTGATAACCTCCATTGTTGCAGACAACAAATTTGGCATTAATTTGATGATGTGCAGCAGTCCAGAGTGCCTGAATCGTATACATACTACCGCCATCCCCCGTAAATCCAACTACAGTTTTATCTGGATGGGCTAATCTGAGACCGATCGCGCCTGGAATACCAACACCCAGAGAACCACCGCTCGTTTGAAAATATTGTCCTATTTTCTTTGGCGGTAGATACCGAACCACTTCAGGACCATTAGTCAGAGCTTCATCAAAGATAATCGCATCTTCTGGTAACTGAGCAGCTAATTCCTCTGCAAAGCGAGACATATGCAAAGGTACTGAGTCGCGCACAGCTTTATCGGCTTCTAACAAAACAGTTTGTTCTTGCTTTTTAGCTTGAGTGTATTGATTGACTCTTTGATTTGCCACCTCTTTTTGTTTGGAGGTTAAAGTTAGGCTTAGGGCAGTACTCAGCTTTGCTAGAGTAGTTTTCGGATCTCCAAGCAATCCTAAGTCTACTGGGAAATTCTTAGCTATTTCGTAGGTGTTTAGATCGATGTGAATTACTTTAGCATCGGTGGCAAAAACACCAGACAGAGCTGGAAATACTTCTGGGAAGACATAGGTTCCAACAATCAAAACAACATCGGCTTGGGATGTTATTTTAAGACTACTTTCCCCAAACATATGACCCAGCAATCCTCCATAAAGAGGATGGGTTGCACTGATATTCGGTTCAGACGAATCTGCACCCCAGACCTTTGCTCCGACCATTTCTGCCACATTGGTAAGTTCAGCCTGAGCGTCGGAATAAGCTACCCC
>JASJEI010000529.1 GCA_030064795.1 Pleurocapsa sp. MO_226.B13
TGGGTTGCCAGTAGAGAATGTCCTCCCAATTCAAAGAAGTTGTCGTGGATTCCTACTTTTTGCACCCCTAGAACAGAAGCGAAAATATTAGCTACTATCTCTTCACTTGGCGTGCGCGGTGCTACGTATTCCTGTTTTACCGTGAAATCCCCGTCAGGTGCTGGTAGTGCAAAGCGGTCTACTTTGCCGTTGGGTGTTAGGGGTAAGGTGTCTAAGATGACAAAGGCAGAAGGCACCATGTATTCTGGTAGCTTTTGTTTGAGAAATTCACGTAGTTGATTGGTGCTGAGCGATCGCTCAGAGGTAACTACATAGGCAACTAGGCGTTTGTTCTCCGGAAGCTCTTCTGTAGCAATAACTACAGCTTGTTGGATTTGGGGGTGGATGTTGAGAACGGATTCAATTTCTCCCAGTTCGATGCGGAAGCCGCGAATCTTCACTTGATGGTCTGTGCGACCGAGGAATTCAATGTTACCATCACATCTGTAGCGGGCAAGGTCGCCTGTTTTGTAAAGCCGTTCTGATTGTGAATTACAGAAGGGATTGGGGATAAATTTTTCTTGGGTTAGTTGTGGACGGTTGAGGTAGCCTCTGGCTAAGCCATCACCTCCGATGTATAACTCTCCAGGCACGTCTATCGGTAATGGTTGGAGCTGTTTGTCTAGGATGTAGATTTGGGTGTTGGCTATTGGGCGACCTATAGAAGGTGGCTCAGTTGTTCCCTTTGCTAACAAAGCGAATGTGGAGTAGGTTGTGTCTTCTGAAGGACCGTAGAGATTATATACTCTTTCAATATTTTGATACTGATAGAGCTGCTCTACTATTTGATTTGGCAGGGGTTCACCTGCTAAATTTACAGTCTGTACCTGTGCAGGTATGCCTCCAATTCTTAAAAGTTCAGCGATCGCAGAAGGAACTGTATTAATTAAAGTTATTTCCTCTGCTATGTCCAGGTTGATTATATCCAGAGCATTCTGGGCGACAATTACTTTACCTCCTAAACACAAGGTCACAAATAACTCAAAAACTGATAAATCAAAACAGATAGAAGTTACAGCCAAAACTCCACACAGTTGCTCAGTGGTAAATGTTTGTTTTGCCCAATGACATAAAGCTACTGGACTTCGATGTTCAATCCCAACCCCCTTGGGAACTCCTGTAGAACCAGAAGTATAAATCACATAAGCCAAATTATCCTCACCTACCCCAACATCAAGATTATCTTGACCGTGTTGCTCTATTGCACTCCAATCACTATCCAAACAAACTACCCGTGCTTGGTGTTCTGGCAAAGATTCCAGCAATGAACTCTGAGTAAGCAAGACTTCAACACCCGAATCCGCCAACATATAACTCAACCGTGAGGGGGGATAATTGGGGTCGAGGGGGACATAAGCACCACCAGCCTTGAGTATCCCCAACAATCCCACCACCATCTCAAGGGAACGTTCTACATAAATACCCACCAGCACTTCTGGTCCGACTCCCAGGGGTTGCAGGTGATGTGCTAGTTGGTTGGCTCTTTGATTTAATTGAAGATAGGTTAACTGCTGGTTCTCAAACATCACCGCTACAGATAGGGGTGTTTTCTCTACCTGCTCCTCAAATAACTGATGGAGGCATTTATCTTGGGGATACTCAACTTGGGTATCGTTCCATTCAATGAACAATTGCTGGCGTTCAGTCTCTGTAAGAAGGGGCAACTCAGCAATTTTTTGCTCTGGATTGGTAACAATTCCTTCTAACAGCGTTTGCAAGTGACTGGCCATCCGAGCGATGGTTTCTTCGTGGAATAGGTCGGCGTTATATTTGAGGTTGCCAAATAGAAATGAGCTGGTCTCAGCTATCTCTAGGGTCAGATCGAACTGACCTTCTTGCTGTGGCATCTCAAAAGGTTCCAGCACAAGCTCCCCCCAGTGTACTGAAGTTCTTACTCTGCTGGAATACAATTTTAGCGCATCTGGAGTTTGTTGTAGTTTTTGTAGCACAAAGCAAGCTTGGAAGATAGGTGAGCGACTAGCATCACGATGAGGCTGCAGCTGTTCTACAATGAGTGCAAAGGGATAATCTTGATGTGTTATTGCTTCTAAGACCGTATGGCGAACTTGAGCAAGAAACTCCCTAAAGCTGAGATTTCCTGATAGATTTGCCCGTAAGACAACTGGATTAACCAGGTAGCCGACTATTTGCGTAAATTCTGGGCGATGCCTGCTTGCTGTTGGAGAGCCGACTAAAATATCATCCTGCTCCGTATAGCGATGTAGTAGCACCTTGAAAGCAGCTAAGAGGAGTGTGTATAATGTAGTTTCCTCAGACTGAGCCAGTTCCTTAAGTTGCTGGGTAAGGGTTTCGCTTAGATACAGGGGATAGGAAGCACCTTTGTAGGTCTGTACCGAGGGTCGGGGACTATCTGTGGGCAAGTTTAGCACGGGTAGTTCTCCCGCGAGTTGTTGCTGCCAGTAGTTCCACAGACGCTCTCCCTCTGCACTCTCGATTATTGTCCTCTGCCAACGCACATAATCTTGATGGGAGTGTACAGGCAGAGGAAGCGTTGCCTCTTGACCATTTTTCAATGCTGGGTAAAGCACCTTCAACTCATCGAGCAATATTCCGATTGACCAACCTTCACCTGTAATATGGTGAATGACTAACAATAGTATATGTTCCTGCTTCGAGCAGGTAAACAGTCTCACACGCATTACTGGTCCGTGTTCGAGATTGAATGGGGATTGATATGCTGCAAAAACCTTCCTTTTCAGTTCTTCCTCATTCCAGTTGGTAGCATCGATCTGTTGGAAGTCTAGTTCCTGTTCGAGATTAACCTGCTGAATTGGTTCTGTGCCTAGCTTGGGGAAAGTGCTACGCAAAATAGGGTGACGCTCGCTCAGTACCTGAAAAACTTTCTGCAAAGCCGCAACATCCACATCAGAGCGGATGTAACATTTAAAAGCTACGTTGTACGCCGAACTTTCTGGTGCCAATTGCCACAAGAGCCATAGTGCTTGCTGACCGTAGGAAAGGGGATAAACCTCCAAGAGATCAGGCTGCTCTTGCAGCAAATTCAGGATTTCTACTTTATAATCTGTAAGTTGCTCTAATATTGAGGAGGTTGCTTCATTATTGGGAGCACGATAGCGCAGCCGCCCATTCTCGCTCCGTAATTTCCAACCTTTAATTGAAATCTCTTGTAAAAACTCAGATAAAATCATATTTTCCCCTCAATGGCACGGGACAAACTGACACTTGCTCCTCTAGCTTTAAAAGTATCGCCAGGATTTGTACTTTCATCTTTGAGTAGTAACTGCTTTGATCCCAGAAAATCAGCGAGGCGGGGCAATTTATTAAGGGGAGTGTAGCCCTCTTGCAGAGAAACAATTTGGCTGGGTTCTCGAACAGGCAACAGTTCACGATAACGCCAAAGGTTAGGTGGTCTTTGACCTATTTCATGTTTAGTGACAGAGTGCTTAACGTTTTGAAGAGAGTACTTAGCGAACAGAGGCGAACCGCATTCACAAACATTTCTAAGAATGTCAGCATCGTAATGTTTTTTACATTTAGTACATTCAAGGTGGGAAAGGAAGCTAGGCAAAGACATATATGGCGGTGTGCAGTTGGATGAAATACTTACATATGTACTAATTTATTAATTAGGCTTAGAGCAGGGGTGATCACATTAACCACGATGAGTCAACCAATTTTAGTCTAGACTGAAGTTTGACTTAAGAATTGTTATTTTGTATTGTGAATATCCATTGTAGCGCAGTTTATCGAATTTATTTTTACTATCAAACAACTGGTTGCGGGTTTTGAGTAAAGTTTAGAGAAAATATTTAACACCAAAATCAGATCGAGGATGAAAGAAGCTAAAAAGCTTTATTTTGATCGTCTTTTTGAGCATCTTGCCTATATTTCCGTTTTCAAGACAGGATAAATCTAGGGTCTTGTGGCTCAAGACCCTAGACTGCAAAGATAGTGAGAGTATTAGCTCTCTTTAGAAGTGCCGAAGATTAATCATGGTGTAAGCCAGACTTTTCAGGGCATAGTGCAACTCACGCTTTTCGTTCAAAGCGGAGCAGCAAACGCTTAAATTTATCCTCCCAGGCAAATACTCGCTCGATAGTACGAAACCTTTCTTGAAAGATAGCAAGCGCGAAAATCTTCTTTCTACCTGCCTTGGAAGTTTTTCGACCACGAGGATTTTCATTGATATTGGGAATCATTCCTCGATTGAAAATAGCTTTTCGATTTCTTCTGCTATCGTAAACACCATCTAAACTGACGATGGTCTGGTTCAAATTTAATCCGACAGCTTGAGCGACACGAGTCACTTGTGGCAATGCATTCAGCAAGAGTGGTGATTCGTTTCGATTGCCAGGAGCTGTCACAAAAGGAGCGATTACATTACAGTTACGGTCGCAGAATGCCACCACTTTATCTCCTTTGATGTGTTTGTGTCCGTTGAAGCCAAGATGATCGCCACCTTTTTTGGCTGCTGTGGTTGTTCCATCACCATGGATGATGCTCAGATCAAGAAGTTCCTCCTGATGAAGTACAGATACAGAAGCCACAAAAATATTCTCAAAGCATCCATGGGCTTCAAAGCGCCTAAAGGCTCGATAGATTCTGGAATAGTGAATCTCTGGTTGCCCATCTTTATCCGTGGCAATAGGCAATTCTTTCCACTGACATCCAAGGTACAACAGCTTCAAAATGTAGTTAAAAATTACGTGTAAAGAGAGTTTTGGTTGAGGTCCACGACTTCCGATATACAAGTGAGGCAAGACAAATTGTTCAAACTGCTCTAAAGTCAAATGGGTGGGAATCCAATTCCAGGATTGGGATTGAGGCATTCTTGTCTTTGTCGTCTCTCCAATTAAAATGACTTGAGCTACTTTAGCTTAAATTGATGAGATTCAAATTATATAAAGCTTTCAGACAAATCACCCCAACTAATAAAACCCGCAACCAGTAGGGTAACAGTTTGCAGCGAAAATTAAGCCAGAAATGATCTTCAAACTCTGGTTATCAATACAGGTACTCATGACAAGGGCTGTATTACCGAGGAGCGGAGTGAGTCGAAAGGCTCACGCTCCGTTTTGGCGCGACTTGAAAGTCGTGTGTTTGGTGCATTCAGCACCTTTATGATTGGGATGCCGTCATCCCCAGGGAATCTTTTCTCCCTGTCCTCGCGTAAAAGGGTCACGTACCCCGTCTACGCTATG
>JASJEI010000530.1 GCA_030064795.1 Pleurocapsa sp. MO_226.B13
CCGATTCAGTAATCAGTTTTTTATATTACAAGACGAAACATTTAATCCAAAAACAAGGGTTTCAGCACTTACTTCCCACCCCAATGTTAAGAAATTTTAAATACTGAATCGGTGTTCTAGATCGGGCGTATGATATCTAGAAAAATTCTGGATATCGTGCCAATAAGAGGTGATATAGGTCAAGATTGCCGAATATCGTTTTATATAAGAGTAATTTCTCTTCACCGTAGTAATTTTGCTAATATCCTGGCATCATCTTCGGCTTACTCACAATATCCTCATTGTATTGTTACAAACTTAGAAGTGTAGACATCGAAGTATGATATCTAGAAAAATTCTGGATATCGTGCCAATAAGAGGTGATATACATTGATTTACGGTGCTTTGGAATTCAACGTAACCAATGCCCAGGAGGTAAAACAATGAAAACATTTCTTATCATTTGCAGTTCATTTTTTCTGTTTAGTACACAAGCGTATGCGAGATGCAATGATCTAACAGGCAATTATAGCTATCTGGGCGGAAGAGGTTCTGCGACAATCACGCACTCTGGAAGAAACGTAACAATCATTATGCGTTGGCAAGATGGCGGTGAATACCTTATTCGTGCTTATAGAAACGGAAGTGAATTGACAGGAGATTGGGCGTTTATTCGGAATAGAGGAAACAATGTAGAAAACCCAACTTTTTACGATTATACAGGACAAATTAACCTTGATTGCTCAATAGTTGGTCGGCGGTTAAGCCGTGATCCAAGTGAACGGAAGAGACCAGGAGCTGTTCTTACACCAATCGATTAGAGATAATTTCCGACTATACTTCATTGCAAAAGTGAAGTAATATTTACAGTGTTAAATCCAGAGATTATCCGTAGCGGCTCAACTTTGTCGTTAACAATTGCTTATAAGAGCGTACGCCCGTCCCCGAACCCGGATCACTCCGTTGCACCGAAAGGTGACGCACCCAAAACCCATCCAATAGACTAAGACTTGGTTCGTTGATTGAAGCGTCGGTAGTTCTAGAAGTTATAAACCTCTTTTTTCATCGGAGATGGAAGCTATGGATTGGGGTACAATAGCCGCAATCATCACGGCATTAGCAGCAGTAGTGTCAGCATGGGTTGCATATCGTGAATATCAAGACAAGGAGAATACAGGACAACCTCGTTCGGCTCAAAGGTCATCAACTTCTACTCCTACGCTAGAAGGAATTACTAGAAAGCAGTTTTTGAAGTGGTCTGGCTTGGGAGGTGCAGGCTTGTTGATAGCACTAGTAAACCGTGAGATTTTTAAGAATCTATTTAAGAAGCAACCACTCTGTATTTCTGTAGCTAAACCTGAAGACATTCTCCTTGCTGAGGACGCAACTAAACCATTTGAGCAGTCTTGGTGGAAGGTTAAGTTTGAAACTGTAGAGGTAGATGAAACAGGGGAGATAGATAAACGCTATCCGAACCAGCAAGCCAAGTTCTTTAGGGAGAACTTGGGTAATAATGTAACCTTAGATATGATCGCTATTCCTGGAAGCACTTTCCAGATGGGCTCACCAAAAGAAACACCCCAACGTGAAGTAACAGTTCAAAACTTCTATATGGGAAGATATCCTATCACTAACAGACAATGGAATGCTGTTTTTGATCGACAAGGTCAAGACGATAACCTTCCTGTAGCTAGAGTCTCTTGGAATAATGCGAAAAAGTTTTGCACTGAACTCTCCAAAAAAACAGGAAAACAATACAGACTTCCCAGTGAAGCTGAATGGGAATATGCTTGTCGCGCTGGAACTACTACTCCATTTCATTTTGGGAAAAAGATTACCACTTGTTTAGCCAATTATAGAGATAACGATCCCTATTCTAATGAACCCCAAGGAGTATCTCGAGAACAAACCACCCCTGTAGACATGTTTCCGCCCAATCCCTTTGGCTTACACGATATGCATGGGAATGTTTTTGAATGGTGTGCTGACTGCTGGCATGAGGACTATAGAGGTGATGCGCCTAGTGATGGAAGTGCTTGGATAGATGATAATGGGAATTGTGATAGCCATCCGATACGCGGTGGTTCTTGGAGCAACGGGGGTGCTGATGCATGCCGTTGTGCGTCGCGCTGGACAGAGGAGGCGGACGAAAGGCTCGACAATGTCGGTTTTCGTGTGGCCTGTTTCCTGACTGGCTGAACGATCTGCTAGCTCCTAATACGCCTTTGTATAGCAACCGAGAGTGCGACTCGTTTAGTACAAAACCAGCATATTCTACTGGGTGGTACTAGCTTGGTTTACGCAAAACTCATCACCCGATGAGTACAAATCAGAACCATGACAACTGAATAATCCGTGTAAGTGAGATGAACTCTCATCAAGTCTTACCCATCAGGTGTTGGATGTGAAAGCATAACCCCTACGGTAGAGAGTGGTCTTCAATCCGTAAAGCGGGGTTAAACGGAGTACTAACTGGGAGTCTGACCTGGTTAGCTTCTAGCAAGAAATCCAAGGATAGAGCGATCGCTCAAAGCCTCGTAAGTGTCGTAAGCTATAAACAGCTAAACCAGAGCTGATAAGCTGTAGCCAAAAGGCAACACCTCACACTACCACTCTGAAATTCTCCGTAGCAGAGTCAACACTCAGGTAGAGGTCGGTACATAGAGGCATCCTAAAGATTTCAAACCAACGGATTATTCGGAACGAGGAAATCCTCTAATAACTCTTAACCCAATGGTCGAAAGGGTAAGCAGTCAGCCAAGGCGCAAAATCTCAAATTTAGAGGTTATTAGAGACGAAGGATTGAGGAAAAAGCTAACAACCGTTTGTAATGAATGGTATACGCCCACCTCCTCACTGTTTAAAGGAAAGAAGTGAGTAAGTAACAATTAATATGTCTAAAACAGATTCAATAAGTCGATTGGATACTGTGGAATGGAATCAGATAAATTGGCGTAAAGTCCAAAAAGCTGTATTTAAGTTGCAAAAACGAATCTTCCAAGCCCATGTCAACGGTGATGTAAGGAAAAGTAGAAGGCTGCAAAGAACCCTCATCAAATCCTATTACAACCGATTGTTATCTGTCAGAAAGGTCAGTCAGGATAACTCAGGGAAAAAGACAGCAGGAGTAGATAGAGTTAAATCCCTAACTCCCAAGCAACGTCTAGAAATGGCACAAAATCTCAAATTAGGTAACAAAGCCAAACCTATTCGTAGAGTCTGGATTCCTAAACCTGGAAAGGATGAGAAACGCCCCCTTGGTATACCTGTAATGGGTGATAGAGCAACTCAGGCATTAGTCAAAGCTGCCTTAGAACCTGAATGGGAATCAAAATTCGAGGCAAATTCCTACGGATTCCGCCCAGGAAGAAGCGCACACGACGCTATAGAAGCAATTTTTAGAGCGATTAGGTCTAAACCTAAATATGTGTTAGATGCAGATATAGCCAAATGCTTTGACCGCATTAACCATTCTAATCTACTAGCCAAAATCAACACATCTCCTTCTATTAGAAGACAGATAAGAGCTTGGTTAAAAGTAGATATTGTTGACTTCAAACAACAGACAAGAGAACATGGAATCCAAGGAGTCCCCCAGGGTGGCGTAATAAGTCCACTACTAAGTAACATTGCACTCCATGGATTAGAAAACAGGCTAAAGCAATTCGCCAAAACACTAAAAGGAAACAAACGCGATAATGAAAGAGCTTTGTCCCTAATTAGATATGCTGATGACCTGGTTGTCATACATGAAAATCTTGATGTTATCAAGAAATGTCAACAAATAATCTCTGAATGGTTAGCCCAATTTGACCTAGAACTAAAGCCATCAAAAACCCGAATAGTACACACACTCAAGGAACATGAAGGAAACAAACCAGGGTTCAATTTCCTTGGCTTTAATATCCGTCAATTCCCAGTAGGCAAGTATCAATCGGGCAAAAATACACACGGTCAAATTCTAGGTTTCAAAACGCTGATCAGACCAAGTGACGAAAGTATGAAACGTCATTATGACAACATTGCTCAAGTCACCAAACGTCATAATTCAGCACCTCAACAATCCCTTGTAAGTCACCTAAATCCCATCATTAGAGGGTGGTCTAACTACTACAAAACAGTAGTTAGCAAAGAAACATTCACTAAGATGGATAATCTGATTTATTTGAGATTGAGGAGATGGGCAGACAGAAGACACCCAAACAAAAATAAACATTGGGTGAGTAACAAATACTGGAAATCAATAGGATTAGATAACTGGGTATTTGGAGACAAAGAGTATTCCCTACTCAAACATTCCAAAACAGCAATTCAAAGACACATTAAAGTCAAAGGGAACAAATCACCCTACGACGGAGATACAAAATATTGGGCTTCTAGAATGGGTAAACACCCAGAACTTAAAGCTCAAGTAGCTAAATTACTCAAAAAGCAAAAAGGCAAATGTAACCTGTGTCAACTTACCTTCCAAGAAGGAGATTTAATAGAAACCGACCACATCACACCAAAAGCAATTGGTGGAAATCAAAAAGATAATCTCCAACTATTACACCGTCACTGTCATGACATCAAAACCAGACAAGATTTAAGAGATATTAAAACTCATAAATCTCAAAAGGAGTGGAAAGAAACCTTGAAACAATTCAACAAAATAAATTGGATATGGATAGATGATATTCCGACACTGGTTTAGGGTACTCATACAGAGCCTTTAAAGAGAGAAGCCCGTTGAGGTGAAAGTCTCACGGCGGGTTTTGAAGACGAGTCGGGTTGGTAACAACCTGGCTTAGTTTAACAATTTTGGTCGGTAAGGAAAATCGAAATGCTGAAACCCTTATGAATAAAGGATTTAAAATTTAGAAGCCAAATTTTATCGCGATCGCTTTTGAAGAAGAAAAGTGTTTTGGGGCTAGTGTCCCGCTTTAGCCTTTTACTGGGACAGTTTTTTCTGAAACTCTTGGTTTATGGTCATCACAGATAATTAGAGATTGAAAGTTAAATCACCGTAAGTGGGACAGTTTCGAGCAAAAAATCTCTTAGCGACCAAAATTTCCCGTCTGCTAAACAAACACCTACTTGAAGTGAATAAGTAATCAGAAGCGGATTTTCGCAATTAGCACGGGGCGATTATCAGCTAAGGACATTATTCTCAATAAAAATTGAGGCGCAAAGACCAAATCGCTACAACCCTAATTAAACCGTCATCCCAACTACCTAATTGCGACAATTATCGGCATTAGAAACAACTAGAATCTACTTGAAATATAAATGTTGCTTATACTGTTTTTAAGGCTTTGATAGTTCTTTTCTAGAGCGGAATGTAAACAATTATTGGATGAAACAATTTAGCGCACA
>JASJEI010000531.1 GCA_030064795.1 Pleurocapsa sp. MO_226.B13
AAAAAATGTTTCATTTTTATTTGAAATGACTATATAAAAATACTTCAAACAAAACTCAAGAAAAGAAATTCAGAAAAAACTAGAAATTCAGAAAAAATATGATATCTTGATAAAGCTTGATGAAGCAAAAATCAACTCAAATAATAACATAGAAGAACATGAACGAAGACATTCTAGCAATTATTGAAGACAGTCAAGAAATTATTGAAGACAGTCAAGAATTTATTGAAGAAACTCAAGAAGTTATTGAAGAAACTGCTGAAGAATTATTAGTAGACGACTCTTATTTAACTCTAACCGAAGAGGGAGAAGAAATTGTCGATGCTCTTGATGACAGCGAATTAACCGAACAGGAAGAAGAACAAATAGAAGAAGCAGTCGAGGAAGTATTATTAGAAGAAGAGACCCCCGACATCCCAGAAAGAATTCTGGACACTTTAAACGCATTTGTTGCTGATGTAATCAAAGCTGGTTCACCTGGGAGTGATGCCTTCCAATTCGGCGGTACAGGATTTGATCTTGTTATAGGTCGTGAAGGTGATGATGTACTTTTAGCTGTCGATCCAGAACAAGAACTTCCAGGTCAAGAAGAGACTGATATCTTAAGTGGTGGCAGCGAAAGGGATCGCTTTATTTTGGGCGATCGCAATAACCCCTACTACGATGATGGTGATGACAACACCACTGGTGATGATAGTGTGGCGATAATCGTTGATTTTAATCCCAACGAAGATGTCATTCAGCTTCATGGTAGTCCCGAAGACTATACTTTGGTTGACTTTGCCGAACTAGGAGAGGGAGAAACGGGAACGGCGATCTTTCTCAAGGGTGAAACCAACGACGAACTGATTGGTAGTCTCATCACAGCTAGCGGTTTAAGTCTCGATGCTGACTATTTTCGATTCTTGGATGGTTCATCGGTACCGCCAGAGCAACCAGAATTTGAACAGCCTGGCACTAGCGGTATTGATTTAGCTTTTAGCATTGGCAATAGCAACGATTCCTCGGGTTCTATCTTATTCACAGGATACACTAGCGGTGCTTTAGGAGGTCTCGATCGCGGTAGTCTAGATGCTTTTCTTGCTAAATATGACAACGCAGGTAGTCAACAGTGGACTCGACAAATTGGCACTCCTTCCATTGACAATGGTTATGGTGTAGATACTGACGCTGAGGGAAACGTTTACTGGGTAGCACGAACCAACGGCAGATTGGCAGGACCTAATGCAGGAATCGGTAATGATGTTGTTCTCAGCAAATACAATAGTCAAGGCATACTCCAGTGGAGTCGTCAATTTGGTAGTTTTACTTTAGACAATCCCTTTGTCGATCCCAGAGTCGATAGTGCTGGAGATGTGGTTCTAGCAGGATACACTTTGGGCGACCTAGGTGGGCCCAACCCTGGCAGCGTGATTATTCCCACTCCCGATGCTTGGATTGCTAAATATGATAGCGATGGCAACCAGTTATGGATCGAACAATTCGGCTCCAGCGATGCAGATGAAACTTTTGGCTTAGACATCGATAGTGAAAATAATATTTACACTACAGGTTGGACTTTGGGTAACTTAGGTGGCTCTAACTCAGGTTCTTACGATATCTGGTTAGCCAAATATGACACCGATGGTAATCAGCAATGGATTCAACAGTTCGGTACTAACGATTTTGACTGGTCTTGGGATGTTGCGGTTGACCCCAATGACAATATTTACACTACAGGTTGGACTTTGGGTGACTTAGGTGGCTCTAGCTCAGGTTCTTACGATATTTGGGTAGCCAAGTATGACACCGATGGTAACCAGCAGTGGATTCGACAGTTCGGTACAGGAGGAGACGACGCAGCATTAGGTATCGATGTAGACGATTCAGGTAATTACTACCTGACGGGATATACCGATGGCGACATCTCTGGTTCTGGGAATGCTGGCTCTTATGATGCTTGGGTGGCTAAGTATGACAGCGATGGTAATCAACTGTGGATAGAACAATTTGGCACGGCTGAACTGGACAACGCCTTTGAAGTTAGCTTTAGTGATGATCTGGTTTACGTTACTGGAACCACTGAAGGTTCTCTAGGCTCTACCAATGCTGGCTCTTTTGATGCCTGGGTAGGAAAGTTTTCGGCAGCAGATGGCACTTTACTCGACTTCGATTCACCCAACAACACTGCTCTTGAGCCAATTGGTGATGAACTAACAGCCTAAAAAAAATGAGGTGTGGCTCAAAAGTAACATTTTAATACTAATGAGGAAGTAGAAGCTACCACAACCAAACAACTTACTTCTCTTCCTTTCTTACCCTAACCAAAAATCATGCATACTCCTCCCCAACTACTAAAATGGCTACCCTATATTACGGGAATTATGGGGCTAATTCTGGTTGAAAACGCAGTATTAACTATGCTGATCTATCGTTACGATCCAGGAATCCCTAACCCTGACAATTTGCCTATGCTAGTACCGTCCGCCTTGGTAGGGATCGTAATGCTGTTGAGTAGACTTGGTTCGGCAATCACTCAGCCCATGGTCGGTCATTTTTCCGATCGCTATTGGAGTCGTTGGGGACGACGCAGACCTTTTCTGGCATCAGCAATTGTACCATTAGTATGTAGCTTTTTCCTACTCCTTACACCCTCCTTAAGCTATACCAAAATTGAAAGTTTGATTTACCTGGTGGTGTTACTTTGCTTGTTAAATCTGGCGATCGCCGTATATCAAGTTGCTTACTTGGCTTGGCTACCTGCTTTAACTAAAACCCCAGAACAAAGAGTTACTCTTTCTAGCTTGATGGCAATATTTGGGATGCTAGGAGCGGCACTCGGGGGCATTGGTTCGCCTTTACTAGTTCACCGCTACGGTTTTCCAGGGATGGCTCTGATCCTGGGCATGATTAGTTTTGTCACTTTATCTTTGCCTCTAGCGATCGAAGAAGATTTAATTACCTCTAAGCTTAAGTCTCCTACTTTCTGGAAATCTTGGCGCTCGGCATTGCGAAATCAATCTTTTAGAAGCTATGCGGCTGGCTTTAGCTCCGCAGTGATTGCCATCAGCATTATTTCAGCTTGTCCTGCATTTTTAGCAGTGGCTTTACTGGGAAAAGATGTTAGTTTTGGCACGGTAGTAAACGGCGTGATTATTGGCAGCGGCGTGTGTGGATTTGCTGTAGTGATACCTCTGGCAAAACGCTGGGGGAAAAGACGAGCTTTCCAGGGAGCAATGCTCTGGTTAAGCTGTGGGTTGTTTACAGTAGGGCTCTTACCTTTGTTGGTGGGAAAAGCTTTAGTTCCTTGGTTACTGTTTTTACTACTAGGCAATCTAGGATTATCCAGCTTCTTTATCTTGCCTAATGCCATGTTGCCCGATGTAATCGACCGAGATGAGCAAAATTTCGGAGTGAGGCGAGAAGCGATCTTCTTTGGCACGAGGAGTTTGCTGCAAAATGCGAGTCAGGGAATAGGCGTTTTTCTGACAGGCTTACTGTTGATGTTGGGAAAAACTCCAGCACAACCCTGGGGAGTTCAGCTAGCATTCCCCGTAGCAGGATTCTTTGCTCTAGCTGCTGCCTGGGCATTCGTTTTTTATCCGATCGAAGAATAAGGCGTTACGACATCAATCGGACAGAAAACAACGCCGCACGTATAAGATGCATTATACGCACAGTTTTGGGCTAACTGGACGTATAATTCGCGCTATATTGGCAATTATCATCAAAAAAACGAGCGCGTATAATAAAATTCTACTTTTTTGGGTATTTTTCTTATTAATCAAAACTCTTGGGTGTAAAAATCTTCAATCAATTGCTGGTCAAAGCTTTTAGCCATTTGAAATCATCGAATTATACGACCACCGTTGTTTTTTGTCCATTTGCTGTTGGATCGCCTAGAAGTGAGATCTTGAGCATCAACTGGAACCAGATATCCTTTAGTTCGGTTGCGAGTATGTCCATGTCCTGTAAAGAAAATCGGCATGGTTTAAATCAAGGTGACAAAATAAAAAGGCATGGGCTACTTGAAAACAGAAAGCGTAATACAGGATACTGAGAGGACAAAAAAGTATTCCTGAAACCGTGTGGAGGAGAATGAGTCACAACTCATCAGTAGCAGCTAGTTTAAAGCCAGAGCCAAGAAAACAACTCTTCATCGAAATGCAATCTTCGACTCAAACAGTAACAGCGATCGCGCTTTTGAGAAGGGGTGAGTCGAAAATTCCTAGATCAGCAGCAGCAAAAAGGAAATCAAGCATTAGAACTCGGTTTTAATCAGCCAAAAGATGAGTCAGATATTTTATATTGGATAAGAGTAACCAAAAATTGGATATTTCAGATGATCTTGGGTTTAATATTCATCTGTCATAGTTCATATCGAGGGGTGGTAGAATTTCTCAGAGATTTATTCGACTATCCCATAAGCGTTGCTACAGTTCATAATCGAGTGCAGTCGGTAGTCCCCAAAGCCCAGAAAATCAATCAAGACCAAGACTTATCAGGAATTAAAGTGGGATTTATTGACGAAATCTTCCAGTCGCGACTCCCAGTTTTAGCTGGAATCGATGCCAACTCTACTTATTGCTATCTACTAGCAGGGGCTGACCACAGAGATGAAGATACATGGGGATAGTAACCATTTGCCTCCCCCCCCCTCAAAAGCGATCGCTCAATCCGGCCCACTCAAGATAAAAATTAGAGTGAGTAAAACGACCATAAGTGACAATTGAAATTCAAGTAACTAGTCCAGTGGGAAGTAAGGGGGGACTCAATCCTTGGCGAGCTAATTTAATCACCGAACTAATATATTCCCAAGGATTTACTTGTCTGAGGCGACAAGTTTCAATCACACTTAACAAAGAACTTTTTGCTAAACTGCCTTCGCGAGTACGAGTCCCATAGCCAATCCGCCGGGCAATCACAGCATGACGTAAAGCCCGTTCCGCTTCATTATTGGTTGGGGGTAATTCAGGATGCTCAACGAAAGCCACTACTGCATCCCAATCATTGAGAATTTCTTTAGCCAAAGCCTGTAACTTACTGTGGTCGGCTTTTTTCCCTAAATAACAGACTCTAGTTAAGCGAGCCAGAATTTTTCCGACTTTGGGAACAGCTTTCGACCCCGCCGCCGCAATTTTGGCGATTAATTCCCTCAAGTCATCTAAAATCCATTGTCCGATTTGCGCGGCTTTTTGGTCCACTGCCCCTGTCAGAGCAATCGCTTTCCGAATCAGATGAGCCAGACATCGTTGCCGTTTTTGACGAGACCGATAGGCTTTGTAACCATCAGTGACTAACCATCCGACAAAGGCATCTGTGACTAGCTGGCTTAGTTCTTCTTTTTTGCGATC
>JASJEI010000532.1 GCA_030064795.1 Pleurocapsa sp. MO_226.B13
CATGCCTGTCAGGCGTGCGTGACCGAAAGTAAGGCGCATAGTTCGCCGCAACTAATCCTTTAGGGCGTACATGCGGAATTACGCCTTTGTCTTGCGCCGTAAGACGGCGCGGGGTCGTTTATCCCTTTATACCCGGAGGGTGCGAATGGGGGCACCGCTTGTCTGTACAGTCATTGGTCATTTCTCCTCTGCTTCCTCTGTTCCCCTAACTTCCTCGTTCCTCGTTCTGGCTTCCTCAAATCTTTGGTTGCCATTTGCCACTATACCAACGCAGCAAAACTCTAGCTAGTTGACTAGAACTATGACGAACGTGACCTTTGATGGGGTCTTCTTCCATAACGTTTGCCATGACTATGCGACGATTGAGTTTAGCGATTTCTGTTCGGTCTAAGTATACAGGATGAGAATTTTCTTGGGCATATCGTTTTAAGGATACTGGACTGGGAGGCTTGCGATGAACCAATACAGCATCAAATAATTTTTGTTTACCTACACGGTCTATTGCCCGAATATGATCGGCAACGCTATAACCTTCGGTTTCTCCTGGTTGGGTCATAATATTGCAGACATAAATCCGAGGAACATCCGCTTTGGCGATCGCATTTCTAATTTCAGGAACTAAAAGATTGGGAATAATACTAGTGTAAAGACTACCAGGCCCGATGATAATATACTCTGCTTCTTTAATTGCTTTGACTGCTGCGGGAAGTGCGGGGGGGTTAGCTGGCATACAGCCAATATTTTTGATTTTGCCTCCTGCTTGGGGAATATTGGATTCGCCTTCAATTAATCTACCATCATCCATTTCTGCCCACAGACTGACATCACTTAGGGTTGCAGGCAAGACTTTACCGCTAATTGCCAACACTTTCGAGCTTGCAGCTACCGCCTGTTCTAGATCGCCAGTAATTTCGCTCATGACAGTTAAGAATAGGTTGCCAAAGCTGTGTCCGACCAAACCAGTGCCAGCTTCAAAACGATACTGAAATAATTCTGTCAGTAATTCTTCTTCGTCTGCGAGGGCCGCAATACAGTTACGAATATCTCCAGGGGGTAATACTCCGATCTCTCTTCTTAACCGCCCAGAAGATCCTCCATCATCGGCTACAGTGACGATCGCGGTAATGTTGCTACTATAATCTTTTAGACCGCGCAATAGGGTTGATAGACCAGTTCCACCACCCACCACGACAATTTTTGTACCGCGATTGAGACGACGACGGTTTAATAACATATCGACTAGCTGTTTGTCTTTGTCTACTCCCAAGACATCGGTGATTGAGCCGACAGTACGAGATTGTCCCCAAAAAATGAGAAAAATCCCTGCGATCAAAACTAAGGGGCCAGAAATGTAGCTAGGAATAATCCTAGTCAAAAATTCTAAAAACTGGGAAGTCCAAGATAACAAACGATAAATTGGTGTCAGCTTGCTCCAAATGGCAGTTCCAACAACCGCCAAGATAAAACCACTCGCGCTCATCAGTAGCCAACGCTTGATAAATAGTCCAGGGGAGAGCCACTTGAAGAATCTATTAGGATTGCGACTACGAATATTTTTTTTGCCAGGGAAAGATGAATTTTTCATCTCAGTTTAAAAATGTTTGCTATCTACCAATGCCAAAGCCTTTATGATAAACATAAACTATTAACTATGAAATAACTCAACAAATTGCAACAACTATTAATGCCCTCAAACCAAATAATTAAGCAAGCGCGAGATATATTTTGCCAGAGATGAAGATTAAAATCTTAGGATTAGACCCAGGTATAGCTATTTTAGGATTTGGCACAATTATCTGTCAGCATTCGGATTTAGTGGAGTTAGATGATTTTGGGGTAATTAAAACTAAAGCCAAAACTTCACTAGGCGATCGCCTTTGTACTATTTATGACGATCTGCATACTCTAATTGACGAAATTAAGCCCGATTTGGTGGCAATCGAAAAATTATTTTTTTATCGGATGAGTCATACTATTACTGTGGCTCAAGCAAGAGGAGTACTGATGTTAGTTTTGAGTCAGACTAGTCTGTCTTATGTCGAATATACGCCACCAGAAATTAAAAAAGCTCTAACTGGATATGGCAACGCGCCTAAAATTGAAGTCCAGGAAGCGGTGGCGAGAGAACTGTCTCTAGATTTTATCCCTTGTCCTGATGATGCTGCTGATGGTAAGAGCGATCGCTCTTACCGCTTGGTTTCACCAAAACAATAATTAGTAATCAATCAGCCAAGTATAGTCCAAGCGTGGGCGATCAATTCGCTCAACCACTTTCTGCGGTCTAAATCTAGCAGGCGATCGTCTCGAAGCACATCTGCGGTCAAATCTTCTAGAGATTGTCCCTGTCGGCGAGCTATTTGCACTACGCCAGCGATCGCGGTAGCGATAATTTCTTCATTGACGGAACTATTTCTTAGTGCCAATATTTCCTCTGTATTGGTTGGGATGGGATAATCCATAGATGGGGTGTTAGGTTTTGTGAAAGATAGTTACTGGCTATTTACCAAGATTGATTTTTATCTCAATTTTGGTGGCAAAAATTCATAGCCCCGCAAGTTTAACCTAAGACTATTCAAATTGACTTTAGTTTTAAGGCTTCTTCAGCATAAATTCATAATTTTTTTAGATGAAAGAATTACTCTATAAAGAAATTCCTACTCCCGACCTAGCAGCAGTTCGCAATTGGTTACAAAATACTTGGCAATCCCAACAAGGAACAAAAATCATTACCCCCGATGGAATTCGTCTCCAGTTTGCTGGAGTAGAAAGCGAGCTATCTATCTTTGTCTGGCAGCTACAACGCACTACCTATCTCAAAATATTTCAATGGGGAAACAAATCAATCCCTGGGGCAAAACAGATTCAACAACAGTTGATCGCAGCGATTCGTAGCGCATTTCCCCCACTATATCCCGTTCCTCCAGAAATAGATCTCTCACAACAGTCTATTTTTGAAGCTTTAAGCGATGCCTATCCTCAAACAGTACACTTTTTTCAGAAAATGCCTAACGGCGAATACGACCTCAATCGGGTTTATTGGTGGGAAAAACGTTGGCGCGATAGCGTCAATCATCCCCAAAAACCAAAGCAAGTGATTTTTCCCAGCGATTTTCATGCCGATTCTACTCCAGAATACGACCTGATTTATGTAGGTGGTGCCTTGGGAGTAATTCATGCTGCGGTAATGGCACAAAAGGGTTATCGAGTACTTTTAATCGAGAGATTGCCCTTCGGTAAAATGAACCGCGAGTGGAATATCTCCCGTGATGAGTTTCAAAGTTTGATTAATCTGGGTTTATTTACCCCGAAAGAGTTTGAAGCGGTAATTGCTACCGAATATGTCGATGGTTTTAGTAAGTTTTTTGATGCTTATAACCCACCCCATCTCAAGGCTGCGGTGTTGCATACCCCCAAAGTATTAAATGTGGCAATTGATGCGGAGAAACTACTGCGTTTTTGTGGAAATAAACTGCTTCAGGCGGGGGGAGAGATCTGGGATGAGACAGAATTTAGCCGTGCTGATATTAGCAGTCGCCAAGTTACAGTTAAGTTGACTCATTTACCCACTCAAACTAATAAACAGGCAACAGCCAGACTCTTAATAGATGCTATGGGAACCGCTTCCCCCATTGCTTGGCAATTAAATGGCGGTCGTGCTTTTGACAGCGTATGTCCGACAGTAGGGGCAGTAATTGAGAGTGGCTTTGCTCCCGAAGTCTGGGACGAACAATATGGCGACGTTCTCAATTCCCATGGAGATATATCGAGGGGAAGACAACTAATTTGGGAATTATTTCCGGCTGGCAATGGAGAACTAACTTTTTACCTGTTCCACTATCATCAGGTACATCCCGATAACCCTGGTTCTCTACTGGAAATGTATGAGGACTTCTTTACTATTTTGCCTGAGTATCGTCGTTGTGACATGGAACAATTAGTCTGGAAAAAGCCCACCTTTGGCTATATTCCCGGCCACTTTAGCACTAGTAGTAGCGATCGCACTGTAGCTTTCGATCGCTTATTGGCAATTGGCGATGCTGCTTCGCTTCAGTCTCCTTTGATTTTTACTGGTTTTGGTTCGTTGGTACGCAACCTAGAGAGATTAACTACTCTTTTGGATACTGCCCTTCAACACGATTTGCTTTCGGCAAGCCATTTAAATCAAATTCGAGCCTATCAAAGCAATATTTCGGTCACTTGGCTATTTTCTAAAGGAATGATGGTGCCTACTGGAGAAATTTTGCCTCCTCAGCGAATTAACTCGATGTTGAATACCTTTTTTGGCTTGCTAGCGGATGAACCCCTTGAAGTTGCCGATACTTTTATTAAAGACCGTACTGACTGGTTTACCTTTACTAGATTGGCTTTAATTGCTGCTCGCAAAAATCCCGCTCTTTTGGTCTGGATTTGGCAAATGGCAGGAAGCCAAGACATGATCCGCTGGTTGGGTTCGTATTTCTCCTTTAATCTAGATGCCCTGAGAAATTTGCTTTTGAGTAGTTGGTTTCCTAATTGGCTCAAACAATCTCAACCTTGGCTAGAAAAGCAAAATCCTGGTTTGTGGCTCAAGCTATTGAGTTTGAATTATCAATTGAGGGGTTAGTGGTTGATTAACTTTGACAGCAAATTTCAGATGAATAGACTCAATTTTTTCCTACTACTTGCTAATTGCTGATTACTACTTTATTAGAGCTAATTCGTCTCATGACTAGAAGATTAACAGCTTAATCTTTTATTTATGAATTAGCTCTTAAATTAGCTATTAATCTTATAATTATTGACACCAAATACAATTTTGAGTATTAAACGATCTACTTTGCTTGGAGGAACTCCTTTGTGAAAACAGTAAGGATCTTCTGCAAAACCTAGACCAGCTTTTCCACATACAAACTTGAGAGCGTTACAACCATAGTAGTCGATAATATCTCGATCTGATTGTCCAGCGAAAAACGAGAGTTGATGAGTAAGTTTTTTGTTTTTATGACTCCCAAGTACGCAGACATGAGAGCCATTCCAAATTTCGACATCGGTTAGGTAAAAAAAGAATTGTATAGAATGATAATCAATAAAATCGTAATGAAAAAATACCTGAGCAAAATCTAAGCGATCGCTCAATGATGCTTCTGTGGCATAACTCCACCAAAGTTTAGTCGATAAATGGACTGGCTTAGCTTTTAAGTATTTAGCAGCAATCTCTAACAACTTAGGATCGCTTTCGATTTGTTTTACTGCTGGACAATCTTTAGCAACATCAAGATAATCACCAATAATAAAGGTCTCGTTGTATTTTTTCTCTGCTATTTCTTTTTCTAGAT
>JASJEI010000533.1 GCA_030064795.1 Pleurocapsa sp. MO_226.B13
TCAACAACTAAAAGTTAAAGCAACTATTCCTTTAGTAAAAGAATATTTGGATCAATTGCCAGCCCAATTACAAGCCAAATGGCAAGATTTAGAGCAACTTTCAGGGGATTCTGGGGAAATAGTTACTAATATAAAAAACTTCGGTACTGTAGTTGAAACTGGGTCAGGATTATTGTTATTAACAGAGGTTCAACTTGCAGGAAAAAAATCGCAATCAGGATGGGATTTTGTTAATGGAATGCACTTATCTGTCGGAGAGAAATTAGGTGACTCTTGATTGAAGTCAAAAGTTAAAAGTCTATTATTAAGTCAAGAGTCAAAAGTCAAAAGTCAAAAGTTTTTTAGAACAAAGGTTGTAAGCTTTTTGAATGAATGTTGCATTTACCTCTAAGTCTACTGACTTCGCTCTTGAATCCTGAAAGATGATCAAAAGCTAAAATAAAACTTGGAATTAATTAGTTATTTTTTCTTAATGTTTTCTTTAGTAAAGAAGGGATTGACAAAAGGCGATCTCGAAGAGATCCGCTACGCGGGGCGCGCAGCGCCAGCCTTCGGCTGACCACGAAGTGCCAGGCTCTGCCTGGTCTCGCAAAGCGAGGCGCTACGCGATCGCTGATGGTAATATAATTTTAGTTCTTTATAATGGGGGTGGTGACTCTCGTAGATAAACGCTACCACTTCCATTATGAAACAAATAATATCACAGGTAAAAACAAATTCCAAGCAGTTCAATTTATTAATTTTTTTCGTTAATAAACGTTAATAAAATATAGTTTTTAAGATAAAAATCAAGTAAACCAACGTCAATTTTAATTAGACTTTTTGCATAAATCAAATTTTTGAATATTGTCCACAGATAAACGTAGTAAAAGTTCTAATTGTAGGTTGGGTTGAAGAATGAAACCCAACAACTATAACAATAGATAGTTTTCACTATCTCTCTACTCATCCTAACAAAACTTAAGTTGAGCTATATTTGGTTAATACATTTAAGATTTTGATTTAACCCAACTTTTTTTCTCGCTAATAATTAAAACGAATGAAAAAAATACTACAAAAGAAATGATTAAACTAGACAAAATTTTATCTACAACTCTTTTAACATCAACAATATTAATCGCAATTGGTCGATCGCCTCCCCCTCAAGCACAATTAATTACACCTAATTCCCAAAATATTTATCTAGCCCAAAAACAAACTAAATTAGTTCAAGCAGTAGACACTATCGGCATTACTGTCAGCGATATGGATCGGGCGATCGCCTTTTATTCAGAAGCGTTATCTTTTAAAAAGATTGCGGACATAGAAGTCTATGGCGAAGAATACGAACAACTGCTGGGACTATTTGGAGTTCGCTTGCGTTTAGTTAGGATGCAACTTGGGAATGAAACAATAGAATTAATCCAGCATCTAACCCCCCAAGGTAAACCAGTTCCTATTGACTCTCGTAGTAATGACCTTTGGTTTCAACATATTGCGATCGTAGTTAGCAATATGGATCGAGCCTATCAACAACTGCGTAAGTTTAATGTTACTCATGTTTCCACTGCACCCCAAAAGTTACCCGACTATATCGAAGCAGCAGCAGGAATTGAAGCTTTTTACTTCCGCGATCCCGATGATAATACTTTAGAGCTAATTTACTTTCCCCCAGATAAAGGCGATCCGCGCTGGCAAAAGCCTACAAAAAAACTATTTATTGGTATCGATCATACCGCGATCGCCGTTTCCGATACAGAAACCAGTCGTCAATTTTATCAGGACTTACTGGGACTAGAGGTTGCAGGAGAAAGCGAAAACTATGGCACAGAACAAGAACACCTCAATAATGTTGAAGGTGCAAGATTAAAAATTACAGGTTTAAAAGCCGATGTAGGCATAGGAGTTGAGTTTCTAGAGTATTTACAGCCTCGTAATGCTCGACCCTTACCAGATGGTACAACACCTAAAGATTTGATTCACTGGGAAACGACTTTAGTTGTCCAAGATGCAGATATAGCTGCGGAAAAACTACGCCAGGGTAATTATCAATTTGTTTCCGAAGGAGTAGCAGAAATTGCTGAACCAACTTTGGGCTTTAAACGAGCCTTTCTAGTACGCGATCCTGACGGTCACGTTTTAAGAATTGTCCAACGCTGACGACGTGAGTTCGGAGTTCGGAATTCGGAGTCAAGGACAATTAGCAATTAGCAATCAACAATCAACAATCAACAAAACCATGAAAGAACATTACGACATCATCATAATCGGTACAGGTGCAGGTGGTGGCACAATGGCGAGAGCTTTAGCAGACACTGGAAAGAGTATTTTGATTCTAGAAAAAGGAGGCTTTGTTCCTCGCGAAAAAGATAATTTAGATGCTAAGGCGATGTGGGTAGATTTAAAATATACTCCCAATGACACTTGGTATCATAACGGTAAAGCTTTTAGACCCATACACCCCCATTACTATGTCGGAGGAAACACCAAATTCTATGGTGCAGCCCTATTCCGCCTCCGCAAACGAGACTTTGAAGAAATAGAACATCATGGAGGTATATCTCCCGCCTGGTCAATTACCAATGAAGATTTAGAACCCTATTATGAACTGGGGGAAAAATGGTACTATGTCCACGGTGAAGCAGGAATTGACCCAACAGAGCCAGAGCGAGCCAATCCTTATCCCTATCCACCTTTAGAACACGAACCGCGCATCCAAAAACTGAATGACGATCTAGCTGCTAACGGGTTAAATCCATTTCCTCTTCCTATCGGTATGCGGATGGGACTTGACAGAGAAGAGGGGGCAACCAGTAGTTTAGATTTATGGCCTCAATTTGACGGCTATCCTGACCCCTATGAAATAAAAGCAGATTCCCATGTTGTCGGAGTCAGACCCGCATTACAGTATGAAAATGTCACCCTCAAAACTCACAGTCCAGTTACCAGATTAGAAACAGATGCTTCTGGTAGGAAAGTTAACAAGGTGGTGGTGAAACCCGATAATGGCGAAATAGTAGAGTATTCAGCCGATGTAGTAGTAGTTGCTGCTGGTGCTTTAGGTTCTGCATTATTATTTTTGCGATCGCAACAGGACAAACACCCCAATGGCTTAGCAAATTCAACCGATTTAGTCGGTCGTAACTTTATGGGACATAATAACGCTACTGTAATTGCTATCAGTAAAACTCCCAACGATGCCACCTTTGAAAAAACTCTAGCTCTTGCTGATTACTACTGGGGAGATGAATCTTTTAAATATCCTATGGGATTGATTCAAATGTTGGGTAAAGTCAACGAGCAGATAATGCGCTTTGAATCACCAGAGCCTCTAGGAAACATGACCTATGCAGAGATGGCTGCTCATTCTTTGGATTTTTGGCTACAAAGTGAAGATTTACCCGACTTAGACAATCGAATTGGTTACGACAACCAGGGTAACGTAGTATTTGACTATAAAGCTAACAATGTGGAAGCAGGAATTCAACTTAAAAACCGTCTTCACGACTTGTTAGATTGTATTGGTTGTCACCCTGGCAGTCAAAATGTTGATTTTTATCTCGGTTCTGATGTCGCCATTCCCCTAGGACATACAATGGGAACGATGAAAATGGGGACAAACGCCAAAAATTCTGTCCTCGATCCTTATTGTCGAACTCACGAACTAGATAATGTTTTCGTCACCGATGGCAGCTTCTTCGTTTCGGCTGGAGCAGTTAATCCCACACTGACGATTATTGCTCAAACATTAAGGGTTGCAGACTATATCAAAAACCAGATTCTATAATTTTTAGCCATTAGCTATTAGCTATTAACAAACAATGAAAGAACACTGGCGAGAATATCTAATAGAAGCCTGGGGATTAGGAATATTTATGGTGTCAGCAGGAATATTTGCGACGATTCTTTATTCTCCTGCATCTCCTTTTTCGATGATAATTTCTAACGATTTTATTAAAGGATTATTGATGGGAATTGCGATGGGTTTAACCGCGATCGCGATTATTTATTCTCCTTGGGGCAAGCGATCGGGAGCGCATATTAATCCTGCGGTAACAATTACTTTTTTTCGTCTCAAAAAGATAACAACAATAGACACTTTAGGGTATATTGTCGCTCAGTTCGTAGGCGGACTATTAGGAATTTTATTAGTAGCAATAATCTTAGGCAATCCCTTTACCAATCCCCCAATTAATTATGTAGTAACTGTTCCTGGTAAATGGGGTGTGATCGCTGCTTTAATAGTAGAATTCATACTTTCTTTGGGCTTAATGCTGATGGTTTTATTTACCAGTAATAATAATCGATTATCCAAATACACGGGGATTTTTGCTGGTATTTTAGTGGCTATTTACATTACTTTGGCTGCTCCGATATCTGGCATGAGTATCAACCCTGCTCGTACCTTTGCTTCTGCTTTACCCGCTCAAATTTGGTCTGGTTTTTGGATTTATTATTTTGCTCCTCCCCTAGCAATGCTCTTAGCAGCAGAAATCTATTTACATTATCCAGGAAAACCCAAAACTATCTGCTACAAACTTTGTCCCAACGGCGAACAACCTTGTCTTGCTACTAAATGTTGCAGTAGTTGCGATGAAATGATTCGATATTGGCGAACATAAACTAATCAAGAAAGAGCAAAAATGTTATGAATAGCTGGAAAAAATTAGGTAATATTAATCCTCAATCTCTAACAGCAACTCGGCTACAGTTACACTATGCAATCCAATTTATGGCAGCAGTAGGTAATTTTTTGACCGAGCCTCAACCAGATTTCAGTCATGCTAGTTTAACCTGGAATTCAGAATTAAATGTGTTTGTTAGTGGTATTGTTGCTACTGAAAATCCATTTCAAGTAGCCCTCGAACCAGTTAATCTAACTTCTTTAATTCTAGATATTAACGGCAACAAGTTAGCAGAATTCTCTCTTTCACAAAAAACTATGAATGAGGGAATGAATTGGCTGAAACAGACAATTGCGCCACTGACCGCAGATATCACTAAACTCACTTTTGTTTCTTACCCCGATGACTTTCCCCATCATCCTCTTGCCAATAGTGCAACCTTTGAAGATATTAGTGAAGCACAACGTCAAGAATTAACTGCTTACTTTGCTAATAGCAACTTGGTTTTGCCAGCAGTAGCAGCCAGCATAGAAGGTGCATCTCCCGTAAGAATTTGGCCCCATCACTTCGATATAGCTACTCTAATTTCTCTCTCTTATATCCAAAAAGAAGAGGTTGTTTCTATTGGTGTCGGGATGTCCCCTGGAGATAGTAGTTACGATGAACCTTATTGGTACATCACCCCTTGGCCATATCCAGATACCGCTAA
>JASJEI010000534.1 GCA_030064795.1 Pleurocapsa sp. MO_226.B13
ATTAATAACAAACTGAAGTTGATAAAAAGAAGAGCTTTTGGCTTTAGAAATTTTGATAACTTTGAACTTAGAAGCTTTTTAACTTGGCAGTTTGCTAGTTAGTTTTACACAGTAAGTTCGGTAGAACCAAATTATCTTTAACAACTATGTTTTTACGTTCTTCTATTTCTGCGTATATTAATCGATCCAATTGTTCTATTTTTCTTTTATAGTTTCCCCAAGGACTCATAGAACCTAAGTCTATTTGCAGAAAAGGAAGGAAAAACAAAATGCTATTCAAGATAAGCTTCTGAGGATCAATAGTTTCAGCCAAAAGCTCTTTTATCTTGTTTTGACGGTCGTTATCTTCGTTTAATCCCAATACTACGTTGAAAATTACTTCAGTAGATATCTCCCTAGTCACCTTTGCCATTGAAATATAATTACCTTTACTCTGCCGCCAATCAGACCAATACTTGTAAATAATTTTTTGGGTAAGATTGCAAATTTGTTCTTCCTGTTGTTTGATTTGTTCACCATGAAAAGAAGGCTTTAATAATTTGCGTAATCGCTGATGATTTTGACCTGATACCATTGATATCGCATTTTTTCCTATTAATGGAATATCAATATTAAGATTAGCTGCTTTTCCCGAATCTAATTTATCATAGTCAGAAGAAAAAATCTGTTTGAGAATTTGAGGCTCGCTAATTAATACTTGAGGCTGGAAAATTGGGCCCATGTTCAGAGTAAAAATGTTCCCATACTTTTGTTGGCAATATTTTAAATATTCTAAAGGGTCATTAAGCCAGAAAATTGTCTGGAATATAGAAGATATTGTTTCTCCTTTAGGAAAATTGTTTCGCATATTTTAGTTCTTTTTATTTCGTTTCTAAAGCTTAAGAAAGTATAGGATTATAGTTAGTAAAAATGATGACAAATTGCTATTAATCGACAATCGTATTTCAGGCATTCAGTTCCACCAATAGCTGTTGACGGCGATCTTACAAGCAAGGATTAGTTTGAGTATTTCCTTCGAGCCAGCTTGAACGCCGATCTAGCCTTGTCTATTGAGCGAGATCGCCCTCTTGTCAAAGCTCAGTGTCGAAGAATTAATGGTGACATTAAAATACTCACTTGAGAAACGAATAAGAATTAATCCAATCGCGCTTTCAACTTAACCAAAGCCGACAAGCTAATTTTTATTGTGTTACAAGCTTTATTGACATACAGTCCAATCTCTAATAAAAAGTGTGCAACCTAGCTTTGTAGATATCTAATTTGATTTGACCAGGCAAATTAAGTTTAGAATACCATACTTACTTTCAATAACGATTGAGGCGTATCATCCAAATCGCCAAAAAACAGAGGCAACAAGATCGACAAAGTGTGAAAAGTTAACTGCTGTTCGCTTGGCAGCAAATTTACCAGATTTATCAGTAATGCTCATCATTTACTCGGCAAGACTCTCAAATAATCCCTAAACTCAATCAACTCCTCGATCCTCATGGCACAGCGATCGCAACTAGCTACGACCCGGATCATTGATTTTGAGTCAACCAACTCATACTACAAAATTGAGCAGTTACGATCTTCTCGGTATTTTACCGTAATTACGGCTATCAAATCACCGAAATTCGTTAACTAATTCAGACCTTAAGAAAGCTTAGTTCAGAGAATTTTAGTTACATGAATAATACAGCAGGGCATAATTACTTATTCGGCAGCGTTCTCAAATAATCCCTAAAGTCGGTTAGCTGAGAAATGCTCATTTGGCTGCGATCGCCCACTCCGTACCTCTGTTTAATACAAGCAATTCCCTGTTTTTTGCCCCAACCGATTCGTCTAACTTCTTTGGTTGTCTGTTTAATTAGCTGTTTTTTCTGTTCTTCTACACCTTCGGTTTCAACTTTTTCTTGAGGTAAGGAATTATCGGTACGATTTTCAATGACAGAAGATTCACTCTCAAAAGGTATAGCAGGTGTAGATATCTCTTGCTGCGTATGGGTTTTACTATGCCCTAAAGGACTAGCTGAGTCCGAAGGACTTGCTACGCAACCGCGTCGCAATACCCACACTACCTGTCTTTTTCCTTGGTGCTGTTTCTGTCCTGCTTTTTTCCAACCAATAGCAGTCAAGATATTTGCTACTCGCATCTGATCTCTTCGCTGAATCTGACCTAGCTCATAATCAAATACATTTTGTAGCAACTCAGTAATCGATACCTGTTCTCTTCCTTCCAGGTAAGTCGCGATCGCGCTTTGCCATTCATCGACAATTTCAAAGGAATGATTGTTTTCGGCACTCAGTTTTTCCTCGTCGCGATCGAGCCACCATGATTCACCTTTTCGATAAGCAGCCACCGCAGCCGACCAAATAGCATCTCTTTCCTGTTTCAATTGAGCTAGGTTAATTTCCTCTACAGAAATCGGAATCACCCAGTAACGCCTATTTCCCGTCGGGTCTACCAGAAACTGGTCATCATTGACTGACCCGACAATTATCGAACGGCGATCGAATTCAATAGCGGTTCGACCATAGGGCGGTCTGAAGGTGTCGCTTCTTCTGGTCAGGAATGCCTTGAGTTCTCCTGCCTGTCGCTTGGAGAATACTCTTTCAATCTCTCCCCATTCCTGAATCCAAGATTTGTGAAGAATTATTAAGTCGTCTTTGAGTTTGCCATCCCCCATACTGTCGTCGAACCAATTACCGCCTAAGATTTCAAAAAAGCTGGATTTTCCTACTCCCTGTTCTCCCTTGAGAACCAGAGTAGTATCGTGCTTAGCTCCTGGTTCATAAGCTCTAGCTACGGCAGCAATCAGGGTCTTTTTCAGAAAGACATCGTAGAGGGGGTTATCAGTACCGAAATAACGCACTGAAAGGTTGTTGATGTCAATCGGGGCAATTTCAGAAGCTACCGTGTCTAGATAGGTAACTACAGGAGAGTAGGCATTTTCCTTTGCTACTCGCTCTACCGCATCGGCGGCTTTTTTAGGAGTGCAGTCGATTCCGTCATATTCTGCCAAATCCAAGTAAGCTGTCTCCAAGAAGATTTCTTTGCTATCTAGCTCTACTCTCTGTTTGAGAACATTGAACTTAAGGCGATCGCGATATGTCGAACGAATATATTCAATCAATTTTCTCGTGTCGAGTCTAATTAGACCGCCACTGTTATCGAACTGAGATTCGAGTGTTTTGAGCCAATCTTTAAATGGTACTAAATGATCCATAACCTCTTTAAATGCTTGTATTCCTTTGTTTACAATCAAGTCGTCTACACCCTTGGTCGCTTCTGTGTATTCCCAAAGAGCTACGCCGACGATACACCCTGCTTTGACTCCCAGGTAGCCCGCATACTTCAATGCCTCCTGCACCTGCTTTTTGACGACGATATCCGAGTCGAAGACTAAATGTATCGGGCGACCCTGAACTAAAAATGGTGCTAGGGTGGAAATCGCTTTAAGTTTTTTCTTTTGTTTGCCGTTCCAGACTCCAGTTAGGCAGATGGGTATATAGCCATGAGATAGTAGACACCCTGCTTTCTTTGCCCCTTCGGTTACTGCCAAAGGTAGTTGAGGATTATCGACTACCCATTTCCAAAATCCTAAATCTAGCCTGGTTTCGTCGATGTCCTCTGGGGCGATCGGTACTCCATAACGCTCCGCAATCTCCTGCCAAGTGTCCATGTCTGGCAGGAGCAGAATTACCTCTACTCCGTCGCCCTTGGGAAAACAAAGGTACTTTTGGGCTTTTTTGGCATTGGGAAATTGTAGGGCAACATTGGGCTTTAATTGTCCGAACCGACTGAAATTACCAGTCTCTAGGTCTAGGCTCATTACGTACCATCCTGGTGTTCCGTGGTACGCTCCCCAGTTCAGTAATTGAGCTATTTCTTTCGGGTTGCAGATGCTTCTTAGGTTAAGACGGGCGATCGCTTCAGTGACTCCACTGCCCTTTACCCATTCCGATAGGTGAGACGCTTCGGTTTTCTGAGGTGCAATTGTTCTACTCATGCTGCACCTCCCTTTTTATCTAAGCGGTCAACAGGTTGCGCAGCGAAACTAGAGATGTCAAAAAACCACATCTCTTCTAAAATGGAAGTAATCATTATATTCCCTCCTTATGGGATTTTTTGAACTAGAAGCGATCGCAATCTTTTCCAGGGAAGGCGATCGCTTTTTCAGTTTTATTTGTTTTTACCGCAGTTTGGATTCTTGAGATTCTTCTGAGACATAAACCAGCAAATCTCCTGGTTGACAGTTAAGAGCTTGACAATATTTGAAGAGCGTTGAGTCTTCTAAACGAGCGGGCATGACACGCAGATTTTTATGTTTGCTGACCGTCTTTTCGTGAAATCCAGTCAGCGCAGCTAATTGTTTGTAATCTATTTCTCGATCTGCCATCAAGACCGCAAGTCGCCACTTAATTGGCATACACAACCTCTTCAAAACTTTTGACCTAGGCATAATTTTACCCTGAAGTTTTGAAATTAGTTTCTCTCTTAGCAGTTGACTCTTCCATCATAGCAGCTACTAAGTTAATCGCAACACTCGACTTTTTCCGTCGTATCGATTAACATAGTAATTGTAGCGATGGAAAAGATAAATAAAGATAAATTTATTATTTTATTATTCATCGTTTCTCAAATTTTTAATCAAAAAGGAGAACAGTAAGCTTTGGTCGGCACTGCTCTCCTCAATAACCACTTATACAGAATCGGGTGGGTCAGAGGGATTACTCCCTCGTCGCCCCCTCAGAACCGTGCGAGCAAGTTTCCAAGCACACGGCTCAATCAAACTACAAAGACAGATATGAAATATTTTCTGACTAAGGTAGATCCTAAGATTGAAGTTCCTTTGCGATTTTAAAGGAGACACATACCAAGAAAAGGTAAATTTCATCTTAGTTTTTCTTTACTCTCCATTTTCCTTTCTTTTCGTTGTAGGAAGCTCTAACCCCAAGTCGGGTTAGAGTGGAGAGATTAATTTCACCCATATGGGTGACTTGTCTATGACATTCGCTATGGAGGTAAATTTTATTCCTAATGGAATCTTCCCCTCCTAATCTTCTGGGAATTATATGGTGAATTTGGGTATTAATTAGCCCTTCACTTGTTATTCCGTCGTTGCACCATCTACACACGTAATTTGTAGATTTAGCAATGTCACATTTTCCTTTGGATAGTTTTTGATGGACTCTATTTTCCTCATTTTGAATCCTGCGTTTTTGCCAGTATTTATCCAGCTTCGGGATGAACGAGTTGTAGGTTTTTGTATGTATCTTTACCCCCTTGAGATTTGGGAATAATATGGTGAGTGTG
>JASJEI010000118.1 GCA_030064795.1 Pleurocapsa sp. MO_226.B13
TGAGACATCCCCCTAACCCGATCTCTTGAATCTCTTTCTGTTTAATTACCTCCTTCAGAAGCTTGTCATAAAATTACTTCAGCCCATTGTTGAATCTTCTAATCAGAGCTGTTGACGATCGCCCCTAAAAAGAATTCTGGCTATCTGTTGGGAGCGATCGCATTGTAGAGTTAATGACTATGGTTCAGGCGATCGCTATTGAATTGAAGTCAAGGTAATCGATTTCACCACGTCCTGAATTTACCTGAATTCTTGCCATGATTCTGAGTTTTCCTAAGTTCTAATAGTCCTGAATTTGACTCAACTATTGAGCCAAATTTTTAGACATACTGAATTTAGATCTTGTCAGAGGTTAACGAGATGACTAACAACAGACAAAAAGCAACACATCCAGAAAAGACTGACATTAAGAAACTACCACTGCTTCAAAAACTCCAGTTGGAACAGCTAGATGGTGTCGTCGGAGGTCTTCTTAGTGACGCGGCTCTAGCGCGTGATGTTAAATTAATTTGACTTTGATGTATATGGGTAGATTGATAGGGGGTAAGCAAATTCTCTTCCCTTCTTCGTGAGCTTATCATAAAAGTACTTCAGCCCGTTGTTAAATCTTCTTAACAACGGGCTGTTAACGAATTTATGGGACTTTTAGCGATTTCGATACCTGGCACCCTAACAAGTCAAAAGTCAAAAATAATGACACCTGAAACCTGGTAACTGGTAACTGATAACTGTGCGGCTGACGCCGTGCCTGCGGCAGCACTAATATCATCCTTCAGAACGAATCAATCGCCCATAAACTCCCTCTTCCTGCCACAATTCCTCGTGAGTACCGCGCTGCACTACCTTACCTCCTTCCAAAACAATAATCTCATCGCAGTCCCGAATCGTACTCAAGCGATGCGCCACCAAAATACAACTACACTTGCGCGATCGCAGATTTTCCACAATAATTTGTTCTGTCTAGGCATCTAAAGGAGCGATCGCACTGTACAGTCAATGACTATGGTTCAGGCGATCGCCTTAGGTGATTTTTGATAAAGAATGTACCCTCATTAGTTAAACCGATAACTTACACAGCTAAAAATCTAAGGAATGACTGGGTATATTATTCCCTGGAAATCACCTTAATTCTGAGTGTTTATGGTCAAGCGATCGCTCTGTACAGTCAATGACTATGGTTCAGGCGAGCGCCTTAATTCTGAGTGTTTATGGTCAAGCGATCGCTCTGTACAGCTAATGATTATGGTTCAGGCGAGCGCCTTAATTCTGAGTGTTTATGGTCAAGCGATCGCACTGTACAGTCAATGACTATGGTTCAGGCGAGCGCTTGAAAGTCTTAGAGGATGTTTGAAATATCATCCTTCCGAACGAATCAATCGCCCATAAACTCCCCCTTCCTGCCACAATTCCTCGTGAGTACCGCGCTGCACTACCTTACCATCTTCCAAAACAATAATCTCATCGCAGTCCCGAATCGTACTCAAGCGATGCGCCACCAAAATACAACTACACTTGCGCGATCGCAGATTTTCTACAATAATTTGTTCTGTTTGGGCATCCAAAGCAGAAGTCGCCTCATCCATCACCAAAATTGCTGGATTTCTCACCAACGCACGAGCAATTTCCAACCTTTGTCTTTGACCACCACTTAAATTAACACCACCCTCCAACAATTCCCCATCATATCCCCCCGGAATTGCCATCACAGTCTTGTGGATAGCTGCATCTTGACAGGCTTTGACAAGTTGCTCATCTGGTACTGTAGCATCCCATAAGGTCAAATTATCCCGCACTGTACCGCCAAATAGAAAGATATCTTGTTCTACTAGGGATAGAGAACTTGCCAATATCTCTCTGGGAATCTCCCTTCTGGGAGTACGATCTAGGAGAATTTCCCCCGACCAAGGTTGATAAAGTCCACAAATAAGTTTAGCCAGAGTTGATTTACCCGAACCACTCGCACCCACTAAAGCTACCCGCTGTCCTGGCTGTAATGATAGACTAAGATTCTCAATCAAAGGTGGATCGACATGGGAATAACCAAAGGTGATATTCCGTAACTCTACATAACCTTGCAGCCGAGAATCAGAAATTTCCCTCTCCCTTATCTTCCCCATCTCCTCATCTCCCCGTCTCTCCTTCCCCACTTCTGGATCGAGGGAATTGCCTAATACATCATCTAAACGATTCAAATCTCCTTCTAATTCTTGGAGGGTACTACCGAAATCTACCAAGGTATTGACGGGTTGCTGAAAACTAAGCATCAAACTTTGAAAAGCCACTAACATCCCGATACTGAGATTCCCATCCATCACCCGCCAACCCCCAACTACTAAGATTAACATTGAGGTTAAAGAGGTTAAAAAGATGGGCAAAATCCCTAATATCTGGTTTGTAACTTCCAACTCTTGCTGTGCGCTTGCAGCTTTGGCATAATATCCAGACCATCGGGAAAAGAAATCCGACTCCAACGCCGATGCTTTCAAAGTTTCTATACTCTGAAGTGCTGCAATACCGACCCCAGCAGCTTTTCCCCAATCTTGCACTAAACGAGTATTGGCATCGATCCGATGTCTGGCTACCCACTGCAACGCCAAGCCATTGATAGCAGAAAAACAGATCCCAATTAACGTCAGTACTCCGTCATAGGCAAACATCACTAAGGCATAGAACAATACCATGACTGCATCAATAACAGTTGTTGCCAATTGACCAGAAAGCACCTGAGCCACTTTATTATTCAGACTGGCACGATTGCTGACTTCTCCTGCATATCTTTGAGCATAAAATCTTATCGGTAGTCTCAGAATATGCCACAAGAAGCGAGTGGACATTCCCACAGACAGCTTAATTCTCAGCTTTCGCAGATAGCGCAGTCGCAACAGTGTTAGCAGTCCTTGCCACACCGTGGTGAGAATCATCCCTAAAATCAGGGGACGCAGCCATTCGGTACGATTTTCCACCAGAATCTCATCCACAAACACCTGACTGAAGACTGGGATAGCTAAGCCTGGTAGTACCAACAGAAATCCTGCCAAAATACAGTATAAAATTGCCCCAACCGAACCCCGCAAACGGTCAATTAACCCTAAGATGACACTGGGTTTACGACCCCCCTTATTAAAATCGGGTCCCGGTTCCATCACTAGCACAACTCCTGTAAAACCCTCATCAAATTCTTCCCAAGAAATTCTGCGGGGGCCAGTAGCAGGATCGTTAAGGAACACCCAATGTTTACTCAATCCTTCCACTACTAGGAAGTGATTGAAGTTCCAGAAAACAATGAAGGGGGGAGATAATTCTTTGAGCTGTTCTAGGTGTTCTACCTTAAAGCCATCTGCAACCATTCCGTAACGTCTAGCAGCAAGAATGAGGTTAGAGGCTTTGCTACCATCACGGGAAACCCCACACTCAATGCGGAGTTCGGCTAAAGGAACAATGCGGTCGTAGTGGGCAAGAATAATCGCTAAGGAAGCTGCGCCGCATTCAACCGCTTCCATTTGTAATATAGTGGGAGTTTTGACACGCATTGGGAATCTCGATCGCGCTCGCTCTGATTAAGCTCTATAGATCTCTTTGAGAGTACTTCCAACAAACAACCAAAATTGTCTACAAGGGCGATCTCTCTTTCCATAGACACTCACAAAAAGATGCGATCGCAATATTCTATCAATAAATCAGTTCCCGCCTTACCCAGTGTCACATTATTTTTGACTAATTACAATGCGTGAATGCGTGACTTGTTATGATGCCAGGTATCGAAATCGTTACCAAAGTTCCATAAATTCGTACTTCAGCTCCTTGCTTTTGAAGATTTAACAACGGGCTGAAGTACTTTGATGATAAACTTCTTTTGACTTAATGCTTTGTCCAGTAAAAGTAGAAAAACTATAGGACAAACAAATTAACAAAATAATTGCAATTAGTCGGCGATCGCGCTTCTTGAGTGTTTTCTAAATTATAACCACCTCCTTTGAAATCGCGGAACATTTCTTCAATTCCCATTCGTTTTGCATAAGAGTCAGTAGCAGCAGATAAGCTATTAAGATTGGTCAAAATCAACCAAGTTTCTTTAAAGAGGCGACGGGGTTCGCCCCCGATCGCAATTGGGATGGTCGGATAAGTCGCCCAAACCGCGTATTTTTTTCAGTAGTTAGTGGTGAGATGTACAAAGAGCGAACCCCGAACCCCGAACTGACATGAAATCCCACCTCATTTATGGGTGGTATGAGCTTAATTTGAATAACCTCGTATCAGTTCTCAGAGACTGTTTGTTAAACAAAAATAAAATGCTCGTGTAGTGGCGCGTCAAGCTTAATTTGAGGCATTAGATTTGTCTCTCGCAAAGGCGCAAAGGCGCAAAGGCAAGGACATGGCTTTTGAGGTTCCCTCAAAAGTTTAAATTGTCCGCGGAAAGAGAGTTATTTGTTTGGCGTTGTTCAGTTGAATTTATTGCACTATTTTAGGCTTGCCACGCCAGTAGGTTGGGTTAGGCGAGTATTTTTCTAGAATCAGTCTTTTAATTGACTATTCGCCGTAACCCAACCAAGTTTAACGTTATACTCCTCTTAAGATTTACTTGATAAACAGTCTCTCAGGCATTGTTTTTAGCTGACGATAGTTAGCAAATCAATTCTAGACTGGGAGGGATAGGAGGAGATAGCTCGGAATTTCTTAAGGCTATTTCTTGCCATTCTTGAACTAGTGTTTTGGGAATTGGCAAGCGGGCTAGGCGACCATTTTCTAGTGGTATTTCTAATAGCAGATCGCTTATTGGTAGTCGAGGAAAAATATTTTTAAGGTCGTATTGTCCGATAGTAGGTAAAGGTGATTCTTCAAAGAAGATATTGGCTACTTCTAAATTTACCTTAGCTGAGTCGTCAGAGCGATCGCTCAAAACATCAATGATCAAAGGTTTTTGAGACTGAATATAGACAGAACTAGAGAGTCCCGATAGCCTCAAATTGAGAGAAGCGTTTGAAGAAGAACTAACCTCAGTAAAAAACATTACATCCCATTTATGCCCTGCTTCATCAGTTAGCATTTGTTCCGAACGACAATGTACGTGTCCTGGCGCAATATTGGTTTCGGTAATATCGGCAATTACGGGAGTGATGGTCAGCAAGGAAATAATCAAAAATAAAATTAGGGTCAGAAGTACAAAAGCGATTCCCCACTCAAGCTCATGTAAAATGTGACGTAACATTCGCTCTACCTCCTGCAATCAAAATTACCAATAAGTGCGATCGCAACTTTCGCAAGATTTTTTTGGCTTGGTTTATTACCTCTAAAACTGTTATAAATTAAAAGTTTGAGAAACCCGTGAAGAATTACCGCAGAAAGAGAAATATAATTCCAGTAGCGAACATCATCCCAGTCATTAGTCATTTACGATCTTGATAGCATTTACTTTGAATGTAATAAACTACTAGAAGTCACTTTCTAGTCATCTTTCAACTATTCAATTAAAACCCGATGTGGACACAAATAGCCCAAGCCATAACCCAAGCCATAGGAACAGAATTCGCGATCGCCAATACTCGTTCGGTTGGTGGAGGCTGTATCAATCAAGGCTATAAAATTAGCGGTAGCGATCGGGAATATTTTGTCAAACTCAATCAGGCTTCCCAGGTAGAGATGTTTGCCGCCGAAGCTATCGGACTAGAGCAAATGTACGCCACCAAGACAATTACCGTACCCAAGCCGATCTGTTGGGGAACAGCAGGTAATTCCAGTTATATTGTTTTGCAGTGGCTAGAATTAGGAGGCGGAAACGATCGAAGCTGGACAGAAATGGGTCATCAGCTAGCAGCGATGCATCGTCAGGGAACAAATAATCGCTTTGGTTGGGAACGCAACAACACCATTGGTTCTACTCCTCAAATTAACACCTGGATGGACAATTGGGCGGACTTTTTTGCCGAACAAAGGATTGGTTATCAATTAAAATTAGCCAAACGTAATGGGGGAAGTTTTCCCGATACCAACAAGGTGGTCAATGCTGTTAGGGCTAAATTAGCCGCTCGTCAACCAGAAGCCTCGATAGTTCATGGCGATCTTTGGTCTGGAAATGCTGCTGTGACTAAAGATGGCAAACCTGTGATTTTAGATCCTGCTACCTATTATGGCGATCGCGAAACCGATCTGGCGATGACCGAATTATTTGGTGGTTTTCCTGCTGCTTTTTATCGTGGTTACGAGGGTGCGTGGAAATTAGATAGTGGTTATCAACAACGCAAAAGTATTTACAATCTCTATCACGTCTTAAATCATTTCAATCTCTTTGGCGGTGGATATGGCAGTCAAGCCAAGAGAATAATCCAACAAATAATCTGATTATCAGAGGTTAGCTTAAATTACATTTGGGCGATCGCGATATACCTTGAAGTTCTTGTCGGCAATTTAAATTTTCTAATCTCATACCATTTCTCGAAACTAGCTAGAAAGATAGCAAATTATTTTTTATTAATTAAAATTCTTCAAATCCCTACTATGTTTAGTTTTTGAATTTTGAATTAAAACTAAGTCTCCAATGACTTTTGAGAACTGGTATCATTTTGGTTTTGGCAGTTAATCGGGCTTGACTCTGCTTGACTCTCTAGCTAACTAGAGAGTTTAAGATATAGTCATTTCAATTAAGTTTGAGACAAAAACAGATTAAAATAGACCCAAGTATATAAGTAGATTTCAAATTAATGGCTTACAGTTTGGACTTGAGAAAAAGAGTGATAGATTATGTGGAAAATGGAGGAAGTCCCAGCAAAGCAGCCGAAGTTTTTCAAGTAGGAAGAGCCTCAATATATCGATGGTTGGAGAGGGTCTAACCCATTCAGGTTGAAAGACGAAATCGGAAACTAGATTGGAAATTATTGGAACGAGATATACAAATTAATCCAGAAGCAAGATTAATCGACAGAGCCAAGCAATTTGGGGTGAGACCGAGGGCGATATCTTATGCTCTCAAGAAAATGAAAATCACTCGTAAAAAAACAACTTCGGGATCGCGAAAGAAACAGACAAGAAAGAATTAACTACTATAGAAAGCTACGAGAACTAATCAAAATATATGCTGGGAAAAGTTGGGTATATATCGATGAATCAGGATTTGAATCAATCCCAAGCGGGATTTATGCCTGGTCGAAAAAAGGTAAGAAAATTTACGGAGACCAGCAAGGGAAAAGAGGAATAAGAGAAAATTTAGTTGCAGTCAGAAGAAAAGGAAAAAAGGATTTAATTGCACCAATGCTGTTTACAGGCAGCTTGAATGCAGAGGGGATGACAAGGATGGTTAGGTCAATATTTATTACCATCACTTCATCGCTCATCGGTAATAATTCTGGACAAAGGGCTAGCCCGCATGTATGCGCCAATTCATCGTAAAAACCTGATTCGAGAACTAGTCACCGAAGCAGGACATGAAGTAGTATTTTTACCGAAATATTCTCCAGATTTAAATGATATCGAGCATGATTTTAGTGCATTAAAGAGAGCTAGAATGTATGCCAAATCTGATACGTCTCTAGATGAAATTATTTGTAATTATTGTGCGGTTTAATGTCTCATTCTTATTTAAAATGACTATACAAGTCCGATAAAAAATCAATTATCAATTGAGTTAATTATGTCGAAACTCCGATCCAAAATAACCATTGCTTGGGCGATCGCTGCCACTATGCTAGGGACTTTTTATCTTACTTCTAGTTCAAGAAATAATGATGCTGTCAGCAGTAGTAATTCCCTAGTGAAGAATGATAATCCAGAACGAGCTACCTTAGTAAGCGTTTGGGATCGAGAAACCGAACCAAATTACTCAGGAATAACAGAAATGACTGTGTACCGCTCTCCTTCCTGCGGTTGCTGCGGTGTCTGGGTAGAACACGCTCTTAAACACGGCTTCCAAATTAAAGATGTTAAAACCGAAGAGATGGAAGCTCTTAAGCAGCAGCATAACATCCCCTCTGAGTTAGCATCCTGTCACACTACTATTATCGATGGCTACGTCATGGAAGGACATATTCCTGCCGATGATATTAAACGTTTCTTAACTGAAAAACCAGACAATATAGTTGGATTAGTCGTGCCAGGAATGCCCATCGGTACGCCAGGAATGGAAGCAAAAGAGATCGAGCAACCATTTCAAGTATTGGCGTTTAACGACAGGGGAGAAGTAGAAGTATTTAGAGAATATCAATCTTATTGAGTGCAGTAGGTTCTTTAACCGAGTTCATCATGGTTAAATTTAATCGTCGCCAGTTTATTGCATTAGGTACTGCTGGTATAGGAGCAGCTTTAGTAAGTAATTGGTTGCTTCTTGACGCAACTTCAAGCCAACCCTTACCGCGATCGCCTGCTAATGTTACTCCTAGTTATCAAAGTAAGAATGGATTATTAGCACTAGACTTAGAAGCCAGCGAAAGTCCCATAAATTTAGGCGATCGACAAGCATACCTTTTAACCTACAATGGGCAAATTCCCGCACCCCGTTTGGAAGCCAAACCAGGGGATAAAGTTCGCATCCATTTTACTAATAATCTCGAACAGCCTACTAACATTCATTATCACGGCTTACATATTCCCATTACAGGAAATGCGGATAATGTGTTCCTGAAAATCGAACCAGGAGAAAAACTAACCTATGAATTTCAAATCCCAGAAAATCATCCATCAGGAACGTTTTGGTATCATCCCCATTTACACGGTTTGGTAGCAGAACAGTTGTTTGGTGGATTAGCAGGTTTATTTATCGTGCGCGGTGAGTTAGATGAAATTCCAGAAATTAAAGCAGCCCAAGAAGAGTTTTTGGTGCTACAAGATTTTTCTCTAGATGTTGAGGGAAGACGTTTTGACTCAGCCCATATGTCTTTGATGATGGGGCGAGAAGGTAATGTAATAGCAGTAAATGGACAAGTAAATCCTCGTTTTTCTTTTTCTGAGAATGAATTATTGCGTCTACGGATTCTCAATGCTTCACCCTCCCGTTTTTATCGTCTTTTTTTAAAAGACCATGCTTTTTGGCAAATCTCAACGGATGGTAACAGCTTGAATGAGCCATTAGCAATTAATGATTTATTACTTACACCAGGGCAAAGAGCCGATGTTTTAGTTGATGCAGATCGTCCACCAGGAGAATATCAATTGTTCAATTTACCCTACGACCGAGGTAGTATGGGCATGATGGGAGGAATGATGGGCAGAAATAACCGAGACGAAGCTATAGCCATAGCAACAATTAGATCCGAATCATTCGATCGCTCTTTACCGTTATCTTTACCTAAAAAACTTAATTCCATCTCTGCATTACCAGAACCTCAGACAGTGAGACGCTTTGAACTCAATCACGGTATGAGTCCTGCGGTGGGCATGGCTTTTCTAATTAATGGTGAGGTTTATAGAGGCGATCGCCTTGATACTCAAGTCCAACTCAATACTGTAGAAGATTGGGAGCTAGTTAACACGGGGGTCATGGATCATCCCTTTCACATTCATGGTAATGCTTTTCAGGTTATTAGTCGCAATGGTAAACCAGAATCATTACTTGCTTGGCGAGATACCGTGTTAGTCAAAAGAGGTGAAACCGTTCGTATCCGTATACCCTTTAATGATTTTGCCGGAAAAACTGTCTATCACTGTCATATTTTAGACCATGAAGATTTAGGAATGATGGGGAATTTAGCGATCGATAAGGCGTGACATTCTCCCAACACCGAACTTTGATTACGTTGTAGCACTTACTCTCAGACGAGATCTATAGGGTTGGCATAGTAAGCAATACCTTCAAAGTCGTAGTTAGATAAATTAGCTTCAACAAAATCTTTCTCTGCTTCACGGGGAGTATAAAAATGAACTCCGATGCTTGGTTCGTAAAACCGATTGGTTCGTAAAACCGATAAATAGGTATAGTCGAAACAATGTCTTCCTGATAAGCCAGGAATTTTTCTCCTTCAAAGTTGAAATTATCTAAATTGTCAATGATGTACTCTTTTTCATTTTCGTCAATAGTGTACAAGTGTGCGCCAGTACTGGAATTGAAGAAGCGGTATACGGAAACGGGTTCTCCAGTCAACAGATCTGCGGTATCTAACGTTCTGACTTACTCCCTACACTTTATATATTACGAAAAGATCTTGAAGAACTCGTGATTAATCTAAGCTGTTGAGTTTGTCCGAGCCGACTTGCTCTGCTCACAAAGTCTTTAAGTTTTTAGTGCCAAATTAAAAGAAATCGAGGGTGAGCAGTAAAGATGAACACGATATTGAGTTGAATTCCATAACAGCGTCTGACAAGGAATCTTTGTATAACGCTTACGAAAACAATCGTTGCCAAGCTATTACGGGAGATATTTCTCAGTTGATAACACGCAAAATTTTACTAGCAAATCCTAGAGAGCATGAAATCTTGTCCCAGACAATTGGTCAAGAACCTTTAGCCCCTGTGGTAGTCAATAATGATTCTCGCTGGTTTGATGTCATCAAGTGGGTAGCTTTTGCTTTAATTCAAGCTGAAGAATTAAATATAAATTCCGATAATTTGAGTACTTATAACAATAGCCAAGATCGGGAGATTAAAAACTTTTTAGGAATTGACAGTAATTTAGGTTCGGGAATGGGGCTGAGTGATGATTTTACCCTCAGAATCATTAAGCACGTTGGCAACTACAAAGAGATATACGATCGCAATATTGGCGAACCTTTTGGTTTAGAACGAGGCAAAAATGCCTTATGGCAAGATGGTGGATTGATGTATTCTCCCCCTTTTAATTAGAAAATTGGAGAATTAGGGAAATTTTTGGCAGTTATCTAATATCTGAATGCGATCGTATCTCTGTTAATAATAAAAAATACATAGTAAAGTAGCTAAAAAAGCGATGCCTAAAGGCTAGCTGAGTCCTTCGGACTTGCGCACGAGGCACGGCTGGGAAACCCAGCCATGTGCAATCGTGTAAGACGCTTCGCAACCGCAATCGCACTGGCAATTAAAAAGCTGATTCTAACCTTTTCTGTCAATCTCCGAGATAGCTCCTTACAGTGAGTGGATTACAACCATTTTTAGACTTAAGTTTTTATGATTATCAAAAAATAGAGCAATTCTTTTCTCGATAGAGGTTCTGTAATTTAGCTATGGTTGAAGTTTTCGGAGACTGATAGAAGAGGGATAGTCTAAATCTAAATCAGCAAATATCACTCATCGATATGCTCTTGTGCCTGCAAGTATAAAGCAGTATTTTGCTGTTGTTGAGCCAATGTTGCTGCTTGTTCAATATCCTTCATTCCAGCTTGTTTATTTCCTAATTGATTGTAGCTAAATCCACGATTGTAGTAGGCAGGAGCATAGTTAGGATTAATGGTAATGGCTTGAGTGTAATCTTTAATTGCTTCTTGATTGCTTCCTAATTGTTTGTGGGCATTTCCCCGATTATTGTAAGCAACAGCATAGTCAGGATCGAGATTAATAGCTTGGTTGAAATCTTCAACCGCTCCTTGACTATCTCCCAAACGTAATTGAGTCAAACCACGATTGTTGTAAGCAACGGCAGAGTAAGGATTAATGGTAATGGCTTGAGTGTAATCTTTAATTGCTTTTTCGTAATCTCCTTGTTGGTAAAAAGCATTCCCGCGGTTGTAATAAGCAACAGCATAGTCAGGATTAAGGGTAATGGCTTGAGTGTAATCTTTAATTGCTTCTCTGTAATCTTGTTGTTGACTCTCAGCTACGCCTCGATCGTAATAACTAGTAGCTGAGCTAGGTGTAGTTAGTAGAGTTTGATTTTTATGATTATTTTCACCCTTCGGCAAACTCTCAGCAGGCTGCATTATTCCCATAACAAAAGCACTACCTAGCATCAAAGTTAGAGAAATTTTTTTAAAATAGCTCATTTTACATTATCCAATAGTATTAACAGGAACTTCAGATTCCCAAAACAGAACCAAAAACCTGAAGATGCATCTAGTAAGCGGATAAAAATTTATCTTTATAACTTTAAGCTTGCTTAAACTTGAGTTTTGCCACCATTTAGATGCATCAAACTTGGTGTTTATTTAAGTGAACCATAAAGGAAGTAACAAACTAGAGACAAAAAGCTGACTGATGAACACATCTAAAATTGCGGCGTTGGTGATTTAAGTAATGACCTACAAAATAATACTGTTCGTAGCTCTTAGCTCTTAGCTTTTAGCTTTTAGCTTTTAAAAGTTGCATATTTTCAGTTGGTAAGCAAAACATTAGGTTTAGCATTACGCATTCA
>JASJEI010000119.1 GCA_030064795.1 Pleurocapsa sp. MO_226.B13
AAAGGAAGAGCAAAAAGATTAATCGTCGTTTAGCTGCTTGGTGTAAAGGGGAATTGCAGCAAGCGATTGAGCAAGTTTCTCAGCGTCGTCAATCGGTGGTGACGTTGATAAATCCAGCCTATACTTCGCAGGTCGATAGCCGTAACGGAACTCTTTTGGGGAAACGAGACGGAGATCGATTCTTCACCTTTGATGGGGAAGTGTTACAGGCGGATAGCAATGCGAGTACAAACATTTTGCATCGTCTTACCGATACTGAAATTGGTCGCTTCCAAAAAGCAGAAACCGTTCAGAAGATTTTGCTTAAGCGTACTGCATCTTTTTTAGCTCAAATGGGACTTACTCTTGAAGATGCTGTAGCCAGTGGTTGGTTACATTCTAAGCATATTCGAGGGTTGGGGAGTAAAAAAGCAGCGACTTAGGGATAAGTCCAGAGGTCTAGATATTATTGGCGAAAGACCCCGCGTCCTAAAGGATACACCTTCGGATATCGCCGTCAGGCGCAAGGGAATGCTTGAGCCGTGGGAGATTAACCATAATCATTTGTACCAATCTTCACTCAGACCGTAATCGAAATTTCAAGCGGATTTACTCTGATTTACTCCGTTATGAATGTATCCCTCAACAGACATATGTACTTTGACAACTAAAGATATAGGGTTGTATTGGGTAGTTCGATCTGTTTAATTGATGCCTCCAATACGTAAAATCTTTAAGGAACGAAAGTTCTAGGTTTGAATAGGTGATAAGCTTCATTCACACCTCGTCGGGCTGGACTTGTACCTGACGTTAAATCGCCGTAGTGGGAAAGACAACCGAGTACCACGAAGGAAGTTCTCTCTACTAGTATTCAGGGTTTAGAGAAGCCAGCACCGTAATCTTTGATTCGGAGTCGGTCGAAGTCACTACTCAACTTGTGTCCTTCAATTTTGACTTCGTGTTCCCTCAGACAGCGTAACCAGCCATGAAGACGGCGAATAGCGTCTTTGTTTTCTAATAAGCCTGTTTTTTGTTCTTTTTTGGTTAGACGGACAAACTGCTTGTAACTGGGATAGTCTGGGGCAACCAAGGCATCTTTTTGATGCAGAATTAAAGGATTGGTTTCATCGGAAATATCGTGATAGGTTACAGAAAGATTGTGTAAATCTACTTCCATAGTTGCCTGAAGGGGAGGATGGGCGAGGGTATCGAATTCAGGATAGACCAAATAAGTGATTTTTGGCTTACTGTAATAGAGTTTAACGATATTGGCATTTTCCAGACGATAAAAGTTACGGCTAGCACAGCCTTCATATAGTCGCAGTAAGGGGGGAAGTTTTTCTAACGCGCTGATATGAACCGCAAGCGCGCCTTTTAACTGTTTGCCAACCTGACTCTCTTGACAGAGTTTAGCAATTTTGTTCATATCTCCCACATGAAGCAGTAACAAGTCAGCAATAGTACAGGCTTGCTTGTAGCTACCAAATAAGGCTTTGACATCTGCTTTAATCTCAGGTGCCAGTTTTCTAATTGTCGGACGACCGCTAAATTTACCTAAAGCCAAGTAGACTAGGAGATCTTGACGGCGTTTTTCGGCGATCGCCTGCCATTCCTGCTTATCGGTAGCCTGTAGGACTAGTTTAAATGCCCGTTGATAGCTGCGAAATTCAGCTTTGATCGCTGCTTCTGCTGCCAATTCGCCTTTTACGGGCAAACGCCCCCTTTTGGTATAAAAATCCATCAGTGGAGTCAGTAATTCTCGATAATCCTCAAAATTTCTAACTTTAGCTTGAATTATTGGCGTACTAAGACTAGAGTACAAGCGAGAAGCACGGAAAGATTCCGCTTCCGCTTCGTGACGAAAGACGACATAAATTCCCAACCCTGCGGGAATAGATTCTACTCCCAATACTTGGTCGATATATAGCTTGAGTTCTTCTTGCTCGTAATATTTTTGAAAAGTATTGCGGTTGGTGACAATACCATCGCCATAAGCGATTAAACCACGACGGCGATCGTCTACCAATACCTGCGCGGAGACAATCAAGACTTTTTGGGTTAATTCCCAAGCTTTGATTAAAGCCTCTCTTCTCTCGACGATATCTTCGATGACGTTAATCACATAGCCCAGGTTAACTATATCAGCAGGTTGAAGTTCGGCATCGGGTCGATAAAATGGATCCCACCCCGAACTTTGATAGCCAAGTTCGGCAATAGATCTAACATCTTCTCCATGACCACAACCATAATCAAAAAAGCCCGTCCCTTCCCGAAACAAATCGGCTTCTAGAGCAATTCTGACGGGACGCGATAACTCCGAGCGTTTTAAAGCTGCTTTGTGTCTCTCAATTAAAATAGTCTGTTTTCTGGCCAAGGGAGAATCTACAGGACAAGCAACGTGATGATCGACTATAGAGATCCCCTGTTGTAATAACGTCCGAGTCCATTCTTGTAGTGTCCCAATGTGACGAGAATTATCTAATAAGCCCAAAGCGACTTCCTCTTGAGTTAAATCGGCAAAAGCCTGATAGAGAGGATAATCCGTACCGACAAAAGTTTCTTTGCGATGCAGGATCGGCGGGTTATGGGAATTGTGATATTGTCTGACAGAAACCTCTTCCATCTCCAGATCGACTACAATACTCTGGCGTAATTGAGGATGAGGATCGCGATCGAACTCAGGATAATATAAATAGGAAATTTTAGGTCGGTCGATGCCAAACTTAACAATAGTGGCATTGTTTACATTTTCTACCAAATTTCTGGCTTGACGTTCGTAGTCTCTGAGTATAGGGTCGAGACGCGATAAAGCATGGGCATGAACGTACAAGGCGTTTGGTAAATGTTTGCCTACGGTACTATTCTTGCAACTAGAGACAATTTCGGAAAATTTTTCGAGAGTTAGCATTGTGAAAATATTAGTCAATAGTAGTTGATTGTCGATAAAAAAAAGTGCTAGCTGGCGGACAGTAAAACCATCTTTGTTTTAGTGAAGATGTCGCCTGGTTATATTTACTCGATTTTTTAATCCCTAATAGCTTTTAGCTTGTAGCCAGATTTTAGGATTTTAGAGATGAAACTGTATCATATTGGTTTTAGTAAGTCAGATTTTAGTGCTGACGCGCCTCAGACAGTACTATTGTCGGGAGAACCAGAGCGATCGCAATACATTGCTCATACTTATTTACAAAATGTAAAACTTCTTTCAGAGTATCGAGGACTGAATAGTTATTGGGGCAATTTGCCCGACGGCAAATCTATCTTAGTCGCTACTAGCGGAATGGGGGCGAGTTCTTTAAGTATTGTTGTAAACGAGTTAGTCCAAGTTGGAATCAAACAGTTTATTCGTATTGGTACTTGTGGCTCAATTCAACCGACCGTTCCAGTGGGTAGTCTTGTGGTATCCCAAGCAGCCTTATGCCGTCAGGGAGCAGCTTTAGACATCGCTCCAGTGGAATATCCTGCTGTTGCCGATCCTTATCTAACAGTAGCGTTAGTAGAAACTGCTCGTAAGTTAGACATTCCCTGTCACCTCGGTATTACCGCCTCAGTAGATACTTTTTATGAAGGACAAGAAAGAACCGCATCCTCGGCTAATGCTCATCTGCAACCTTGGTTACAAGGGATCACCGCTACCTATCGTCATCTCAATATTTTGAATTATGAAATGGAAGCAGGAACTCTGTTAAAAATGGCTGGAGTATACGGTTTTGCTGCTGCTTGCGTCTGTGCGGTAGTAGCACAGCGTACCGAAGCCGAAACGATCGTCCTCGCCGATAAAAATAGTACCGTTAAAAAAGCGATCCAGGTAGCCATTGAAAGTTTATTAATTAACAATTGACAATTAATTCGTTCTTTCACTGGTTTGGGGCTTTTCAATGGTAGTGCGAGTAGATAATTTTTTCACCTGAGAATTTTCTCCCAAAGAGCGTTTAGCTACTACTTCGACTTCTACTTCTAATCCTGGCTTAAGATACTCAGGGGGGATCGGTAGTTTCCCAAGTTGTAAAGTAAACAAATTAGCATTTTTGGCGATCGCTTCTGGGGGAATTGAGCCTTCATATTTGGTTTTATAAACCGTACTACTTCCACCAAAAAAGTTTTTCTTTTCTGATTCTTCTCCTACTCGATATTTAACTACGAAATCTGTAGCAATGAGGTTGGATTTTTCGGCTTCATCGTAGACATCTAGCTCTAAATTTGCTCCCTGTCCGAATAAACCATCGATAGTTAAATCATCAACATCTTTGGTACGTACTGCATTAAAGACAAATAATTCCGTAAGATTATCCCGTTTTACAGTTCTAGTTTCTAGCCAAAGATCTTCAGGTAAGAAGATGTTAGCCTCATCCTCACCTTTGAGACTGAGGGTAATTTGTTTGTCACCAAAGTTTTCGACTGGTTGGGGCGCATCCCAAACTACTAGCACCGAATGTTCGTGACGAGCTACCAATTCTTTATACTTATCGGCAATAATCGAACCTGGTGCAAACAAAGAGGAAGCATTGTCTTTATTCTCCCAGATGTTTCTCGACAAAGTAAAGCCTCTACCTTTTAATTCACTAATTGGCGCAGTCACCTCTGGTAGATCTGGGGACAGGGTTTTGTCTAAATTAATTAGAGTCAGAGTCCCTATTTTGCCGTCTCTACCTTTTCTTCCGTCTCGTCCTTTTCTACCCGAATAACCATCGATACATTGAAATTCTTCTGTGGTGCAGATATAGTCGGAGCTACCAGGATCGCCAAAGCAAGTTTCTTCATTCCAGTAAGGGCGATCGCATTTACAGCCTTCTCCCCCTGCGCCTGCTTTTCCTGACTCACCTCCTTCTCCTCCCGCAGCAATGACGTAGATTTGTTTGAGATGTTCTTTATTGGTGGTATAAACGGTCAAAGAGCCACCATTCCCACCTACTCCACCATCTCCACCATCCCCACCATTACCACCGTCCGCACCCCGCAAATCTTTACCGATATCGTTTGACTGGCGATCGCAAAAAGCATTTTCACCTTTTGCTCCTGTTTGTCCCGCAGCACCATTTCCCCCAGTTAAATCCAAAGTCATGGGCGAGCCATCGGCAAATACCGTCAGGTTGTCGCTATTGCGTCCATTTTCTCCTTTGATTCCTGCTTCCCCGCTATCTCCAGATTCCCCTAAAGTTTTATTATCTGCTGCCAATACAGACGAACATAAAAACGATTGAGGAGCCAATGTAGAGGGGATTAATTGCCCTAAGGCTAAGATTGCGATTGACAATGATAGCCTACTCAAAAAACGTATTTGCATAGTCAAGAAAAACTATTTTAATTGCATTTTCGTTGTGTGTGTTTTCGTGTATCGCACATTTTCTGCGAACCGTCATTATTTTTTTAGATTTTCTTGGCAAAAATTAATATTTAGCAATATTTGCCTTTACATTCTAGGTGTCCAAGCGGGATCGCACTCTTTAATATGAAATATAAAAATTAATGCTACGTATAAGTTCGGAATTCGGAATTCCGAATTCGGAGAGACAAGCCATGCCTTGTCTGTACGGGAGTTCTTCTTCCCTATCTTCCCTATCTCCCAGTTTCCCAGTCTCTAAGTCCCCTGTCTATCTATAAGCCAGCTTTTACCTATTTTATATAAGAGCAAATAAAACGATAGAGGGCTAATTTTTTTGCTCTCTATCTATATTGTTTGATAATTTAAGATTAGAATACGCTCTCTAAAACCTTCAATTTAATTATTTCCATTTAGGATTTTTTAATCGGTATTTATACTAATTTGAGTTTTGAGAGCATCGGGTCATTTATTATTAAAATAACAGGCGATCGCGCCCCTGATTCGCGGCAGATTTAAAGATTTACAAACAAACATTTTTAAATATAAATAACAAGTAAGAAATATTGCTTTTTCTCAGTTAAATCGAGATTTTACTGCCAAAATATTACCTTAAGGAAGCTTATTATTAAGCGCGGTACGTCTAATTATTTAGGACATAAAAACCAATTATTCTTAAGTAGCAAATCGCCTAAAAAGTACGTACTGCTATATACAATTTTTTTTGTTAGTACTACATAGGAGACATGACTATGAGCTTGAGCAAAATGCTAAAAAACATCGTTCAGTACATTACGGAAGGGTTTATCGAAATTTTTAGTCCCAATAGCGACCAATATCCAGCTATAGGAGTACAGCCTTTTGGGGGGACAATTAACTATCGTAATTCACGTTTTGATTGGTAGCTTGAAACATAATTATTCATTAACAAATCCCGCTCGAAATGTCCTAACTTACTTCCAAGCTAGGACATCTTAGGCTCGCAATTCGAGATCCAGCGAGGGATAAGATTATCGCTCGGCTATTTTTCTTCTTCCCAATCAGGACAATTTTCATCATCCCAACCATGAGGATGCATTGCACAAACCAACAAGTTACCGTTGTAGCTTTGTCCGTGATAGTTAGCACAATTAATACAGGCGGGATTATTTTGTTTAGAGGGAGAATGGAAACTTATATTAGTAAAATCATCATCGACAAAACCATCCCATTCTTCTCCTAAAGCAGCATCTATTTCATCACTGGTGGTAATTATGATCTCAACAAAATCTTGAATAAAGCTATCAACTTCCTCTACTATATCCAAACCAAACTGTTCTAAAAAAGAACCCACAGTTTGATTAATTTCATCGACAAAAGACTCTGTAGCTTCTCCGACATCGACCAAAAATTCTTCCATGTCCGCTGCGGTTTTTTCTAGCTGCTTCCACCATTGTTCTTGCCAATCATCCATAATTAGTTCTGATAGTAGACATTGTTTGTCAGAGTAGCCGAGCGAATAGCCAAATATCTAATATACTGCTGGAGACTAAGTTTAAAGTTTAGTAGGTAGAGGTTTTCTAGATATCTGGCCAAAACTGACTATATATCATCTTACATTTCTTCTTTCAAACGGCGTAACTCTTCTTGTAGGGAACGTACTTGTTGTCGCAAATCGTCATTAATCTGACTATCGCTAGATTTAGTAGCTGCCTGGGGTTCGGTTTTAATCTCTGACGAAGAGGTTTCTGGTGCTGACTGTGGCGATTCGTCTTCATCGACAATTTCAATCCGACGCGGTTCTCTTGACTCGGATTTATTATCGCCAGTCACCGTTTCCTGTTGAGCCTGTTCTACCAAATCGTCAACAAATCTGCGCGCTTCATCGGTACTAATCTTACCGCGTTCGACCATTTCATCAGCGAGCTTTTGGGCTTGAACTCTCAGTTCTTTAAAGTTGTCCTGGGCTTTTTCTTGGGCATAAGAAGCAAAACCAACACCCATATAAAATGCTTTTTTAGCAATATCTTCAAAACCTGCCATATTACTTTCTCTTCTCCCGATCGCACTACAATCTACTTTTAGTGTAGATCATTCCTAATTTAGTCATTCTAAAACTAAAAAACTAGTCAAACCAATGCCCTCGATTATACGACTCAATTTACCTATCAACCTAATTCCAATAGGTTAACTGGTTTCACCGATGCACGGGGTAATGATGTTTTCTCTACAGTTACGATAATGCGGGCAATTTGACTAGTATGGCGATGGTTTTCGCGAGAAGACTGGCTGGCTGAAATCCGATGATGGCTTGCTAGTCTTCGATCGCAATAATGATTTTTAGTTTGCATATCTTCCAGGCTATTGCTTGAACTGTTTTGGTTCTGAGTGATTGCTATCTAATGATAAACCCGCATACCATTGATAAATAAATGAACCCAGAATCAAAGCAATTACAAACAAAACTGGATTCGGTATTCCCAATACCAAAGCGGTAATACCAGGACCAGGACAGTAGCCTGCAATTCCCCAACCAATGCCAAAAATCGCAGTACCAAGTATTAAAGGAAGGTCGATATCTTTTTTAGTGGGTAAATAAAACTTACTACCGAAAATTGGTCGCGGTAAACGCAGCACAAAGCGAAAAGCAATTGCCGTAACGCCGACAGCACCACCCAAGACAAATAATAGGGTGGGATCCCAGTCTCCTGAAACATCTAAAAATCCTAACACGCGATCGCGATCGATCATTTGGGAGAGGCTTAAGCCAAAACCAAATAGCAGTCCAGATAAAAGAGCAATTAATTTCTGTTTCATTTTTTTACTAACTAACTAAGAACTAAATCACATGATGAGTAATAAATACTGTGATAATCGCAGTAATCATAAAGGTAATCACTGCAACTAGAGAACGGAACGATAATCTACCCAAACCACAGACTCCATGACCGCTAGTACAACCATTTCCCATCCGCGTACCGACACCGACTAGAAAACCACCAACAATCATCGCTACTGGCGCAAAGGAAGATACAGGGGTAGGTTCTGAGGCCAAGACATATTCGTAGATCGAACCCCCTCCTAACATCCCTGCGATAAACAGCCACCGCCAATTCTCTTCTGGCTTAAATTTTATGGCACCATTGACTATACCACTAATACCAGCAATCCGACTATCAAAAGCTAGCAAAATAGTTGCACTCAGTCCAATCAGCATCCCACCAATTAAAGCTGCAATCCAATTAACTTCTGCCATAATAAATATTTTAATATTTTTAATTCATTATACAACTATACAGTCATATTGTAGTATCGTTTTTTTGTAGGACTAACTAAAATATCGCAATATTTTGAATAAATCCTACTGTTTCTGTGAAAAATGTAGAAATGTTTATAGTTATTTAAATTGCGCGTCTCGATCGATAGAAAGATATCTTTTTTTCTCTTTAACACCATGCTTGACTCTTCAGCTGCTGTTTTCCACCCCTCAATACTGGGAGGAAAGAGATTTCAGTTGCTGTTTTAGAGAATCATTGTTAGTTATTTAAAAATTAATTTTTAGCAGGATATAATTGACTTTTAATTTGCCCAGAGGAAATAATGAATAAGAAGTTACTTACTACTTTAGGTTGTTCTGGTTCGATAGTGCTCTCTCTATTAGGGACTAATTCCGTTAATGCCAAAGAGTATATTTTTACTGCTCCCGAATTAGATAGTCAAATGGCTGAAATTCCTGAAAGTGAGACAGACTATCCTTTTGTAGGCTGTGGTTGTAGTGCTTATGATGCTGAAACCGCCGCTGAAATAGATCGAGAAGGAGATAAGGCGATCGAACTTTACGGTTGTGACTGTGCTAGTCATAGAAATATGGTGCGTAATATTGATTCCAATAAAATAAACGACAGTTACAATAACTTAAAGCTTTGAGAAAAATGAGATCGCTTAGATCTTGAGGGGTTTTGCAAAAAACCCCAATTACAGATGCTTAGAAGAATTTCTACTTCTTTACTCCCATTGCGGTGCGATAACCCGTAAAACAGTAAAGTATTACAGGACGAGTTTTAGGAATACGATCGAGATTATCGGTTAAACTGCGTAAAGGTAGATTAATTGCTCCTTTAATATGACCGTGAGCATATTCCTTTGGTTCTCGAACGTCTACTAATAGTGCTTGCTGTTCTTTACCAAGAGCTTTAACTTTATTTATCTTTCTGACGGTGTAATAGTCGCGGGGAAGGGAAACCAAAAACTGCTGCACCTTAGTTAGATTGCGATCGCCTAATAGTGGCAATTCAAGCCAGTGGTGTTAAGCTCATCCCACCCATAAATGAGGTGGGATTTCATGTCAGTTCGGGATTCGGGGTTCGCTCTTTGTACTACTGATCACTAACTACTGACAAAAATACGCGGTTTGGGCGACTTATCCGACCATCCCAATCGCGATCGGGGGCGAACCCCGTCGCCTCTGTGAAAAATATCTCAGTACGGCAATGTTTGAACTCATTAGAAATGAGTTATTGAAGCTGGTATATAATACAACCATTTAGTAATATGGTTAGTAGGATAACTAAGATGGTAAATTAGCTATAGTCCAATTCTGTATTAAATTGCTCAATCAAGCTTATGTCCAGTAAAGTAACTTCTAAACCTAAAACCCAACCAGTCAGTTCCTCCAATGACTGTGGAATCGCCAAACTATCACCCGCTGCCCTGGGTTTGATGGCTAATTTTTTCAAAGTTCTGTCTGAAGTCAGTCGGCTACAAATTGTCTGTAGCTTGAAAACTGGGGCGAAGAACGTCAGCGAAATTGTGGAAGAAACGGGTTTGGGACAGGCTAACGTTTCTAAGCATTTGAATATGCTGACCAAAGCTGGTATTGTCGCCCGCGAACAGAAGGGGATTTGCGTTTACTATCAAATTGCCAATCCCTTCTTATTTGAGTTGTGCGATCTCGTTTGTGATGCCCTCTCGGCTCAATTCCAGCAGCAAAATCAACAGTTAAAGATGCTCAAAACCCTACGTCAATAGTTAGTAGTTAAGAGTCTTGTTTCCCAATTTAGATTAGTTAACAACACACTTAATCGGGGTATTGGGATAGGTAAAAATTGCCGTACCACCCTTAAAGTTTTTGATGGTTTCCCAAGTGTATGGAGCGTAGTCTTTAGAGTAATTACTGGTGACTCCGCCTTTACCCAAGGCATCTTTTAATCCTTTAACTAAGTGCCAGTCGATCTGGATATCTGGACACACTACAAGATAATCGTATTTTATCTCTTGCCCTTGAGCTAGGGTGATAGTATTGCGATCGGGGTCAAAAGTAGTTACGTAATCCTGAATCCATTTTGCTCCTTTGGGAATTACGTCTTTTTCTTGCCGAATAAATTTATCTATTGACGCAATACCACCTCCAACTAATGTCCATCCTGGTTGATAGAAATGCTTTTCAGCAGGTTCGACGATCGCAATCTTTAGCCGAGAGTTTTGCTTGAGTAGTTGGGCTGCGGTGGTAATTCCTGCTGCCCCTCCACCCACGATGACAATTTGATAGTGGTTGGTCGTCGATGAAGTATTACTTTGGTTAGCCTGTGGCGATCGCTCTAAGGATGTAGACATAATAAGTTCCTCTTAAATTTAAGTTGAATTTGAAAGCTAAATTAGTCTTATTTATTTTTTTTACCATACAACCATTTGGTTATATAATTGGTTTTTTTAAAATAATGTTAAGCTTAAATTGTCAACCTTGACTTAAATCCGAATTTTAAAGCATATTACTATATAGTAATCTGATTGTTTGATTTGAATTAGATCGTAAACTTAGCTGGTACTTATTACCTTAGTTTTAATGGAGGAGTTAACCCCATGTTATTTCGTCAACTATTCGATCGAGATACCTGGACTTACACTTATTTGATTGCAGATCCTCAAACGAAAGAGGCTGTTCTAGTGGATTCGGTTTTAGAACAGGTAGAGCGGGACTTTAAATTACTCAAGGAGTTGGGTCTGAAGTTAAAATACTGTTTGGAAACCCACATTCATGCCGATCACATTACCGGTACTGGCAAATTAAGAGAAATGACTGGCTGCAAAGGCATTGTGCCAGAAAATGCTCAAGCTGCTTGTGCCGATCGCTATATCAAAGATGGTGAAATATTGCAGGTGGGAGAGATTGAAATTAAAGCGATTGAAACTCACGGTCACACTGACAGTCATGTGACATATCTGGTAAATAACACCCATGTTTTAACTGGCGATGCTTTATTTATTCGGGGTTGTGGACGTACCGATTTCCAAAGTGGAGATGCGGGAACTTTGTACGATCGCGTTACCCAAAAACTGTTTACTCTACCCGATGAAACGTTGGTTTATCCAGCACACGATTACAAAGGACAAACTGTTTCTACTATCGGCGAAGAAAAGCAATTTAATCCCAGGTTTGTCGGCAAAAATCGCGAGAGTTTTATTACCTTTATGGACAACCTCGATCTACCAGATCCGAAAAAGATTATGGAAGCTGTTCCAGCTAACGAGCGTTGTGGAAAAGTAGCTTCGGCATTTAATTAACCGTACTTCGTATCAGATTTAGGAGTTAAAACTTGCTTTATCAAATTACTGACGAACTGGCAATTGGTAATGCTGCCGAAGCCGAAAAAATACAACAAATCGCCTTACAAGGATATCGCACATTTATCGATTTATGTCCACCCGAGGAGGGCAATCGACTCAATGCAGATTTAGTAGAAGCTCAAGGGTTGAAATATTTCAGCGTTCCCGTCTATCGTAACGATCTTAATCAAGACTCACTGGAGATGTTTATGCAAACCATTGAGTTAGTATCGAAGCCAATTTAGGTGATTTCTGCTAAAGAAGATACCCAATGCCTTAAGATGAGAGAAATAGGCTAGATTGATAGGTGGCGATCGCCAGTGTCGAACCTTAATGCTTCTAGTCGCTAAGTTTAAGCCT
>JASJEI010000120.1 GCA_030064795.1 Pleurocapsa sp. MO_226.B13
GATCTCAAGTCCGCTCGTTCTCGTTTGAGTCTGTATGTCGGGCGAGATACCGATAATTTATCAGAGTCGGAAATATTACGAGCCTTATTAGAAACAGTCGGAGAAAATGCTGTCGATGGAGTCACAGCCCCGCTTTTTTACGCTATTTTAGGTCTGTTGCTTCCAGGAGTAGGTAGTTTGCCTCTAGCATTAGCTTATAAAGCTGCTAGCACTCTAGATTCGACGATCGGTTATTACCGCGAACCCTATACCGATCTGGGCTGGTTTAGCGCGCAGTTAGAAGATCGTTTAACTTGGATTCCCTGTCGCTTGACTGTCTTGACTTTGAGCCTATTTTCGGGGAGACCGCTAGAGGTATTAGCTATTTGCCGTCGAGATGGCATCAAAGATCCCAGCCCTAATTCTGGCTGGAGTGAAGCGGTCTATGCGGCAATTCTGAGGGTACAGCTAGGGGGGAAAAATAGCTATCAAGGAGTGATTAGAGAAAAACCGCTATTAGGAGAGCCTTTAGAACCAATCTCCAGAGCCAAAATTTACCAAGCACTCGATCTAACTCGTTATTGTTTTCTCTTCTGGCTGGCGATCGCATTAATAATTAATCTAAATTTACTTTAGGTAAATTCTCATTTATTTTTCAGGTCTTAGTGGGTTTAATTTCAGTTTCGCCTGAGATCTTTAAGCTTGGAGATCAAAAAAACAACTGCCAACTGCCAGAAGTAAATTACACCATATAACCTACGGGAATCCACCCTGAGAGCTAGGTTTTGCATAAATCAATTTAGTTCATCATATAAGTAGATAGTAAAACTGTCATAGGCAGCAATCGACTAGAAAAAGTGCTTAGCTGTGGGTAATCTAAATTCTTGACAAAGATGTTGAACCTTTATCAATCACCCAACGTCTAAACATACAGTCGGACAGTTCATAAAAAGAAGAAGTATTGCTGACTTTCAATCAGTTTATCTAGGAGTCATAACTGTAGAAATGCCCAAAGCCAAAATTGAAACAACAACCGCTAAGAAAAACTACTCAGCAGATATGGTGAGAACCTATCTGCATGAAATTGGACGGGTACCCTTGTTAACCCACGAACAAGAAATTGTTTATGGCAAACAAGTGCAGAAAATGATGATCCTGTTGACCGAAAAAGAAGAGTTAGAGCAGCAGCTAGAAACCCAACTCAGCCTGAAGGAGTGGGCCGAAAAAGCCCAAATGAGTGAAACAGAACTTAACAGGGTTATTAAAGAAGGTCAAAGAGCTAAGCAGAAAATGATCGAGGCAAACCTGCGTTTGGTAGTAGCGATCGCTAAAAAATACCAAAAACGCAATATGGAATTTCTCGATCTGATTCAAGAAGGTAGCCTGGGCTTAGAAAGGGGTGTAGAAAAATTTGACCCCACCAAAGGATATAAGTTTTCTACATATGCCTATTGGTGGATTCGTCAAGCGATCACCAGAGCGATCGCCCAGCAAGCTCGTACCATCCGTTTACCAATTCACATTACTGAAAAGCTCAATAAAATCAAGAAAACTCAGCGCGAACTTTCGCAAAAGTTAGGACGCAGTGCCAACCCAGAGGAAATTGCTCGCGAATTGGGACTAAAAACCTCTCAAATTCGAGAATACCTGAGCATTGCCCGTCAGCCAATTTCTCTTGATGTTCGCGTCGGTGACAATCAAGATACAGAGTTATCAGAATTACTCGAAGATGACGGCATTTCTCCAGATCGCTATGCGACTCAACAGCTTTTGCGTCAAGACTTACTGAGTCTGATGGCAGACCTATCTCCTCAACAACAGGAGGTAATTAGGTTGCGTTTTGGCTTAGATGACGGCAAAGAGCTATCTCTGGCTAAAATCGGTCAGAGAATGAGCATCAGTCGCGAACGAGTACGTCAACTAGAACATCAAGCTTTAGCGCAGCTAAGAAGACGTAGAAGCTATGTCCGAGAGTATGTTGCCAGCTAAAAGTGGCAAGATATTTGACTGAAAAACTGGCGATCTACACTAGTTTGTTATAGATTCGATCTATCATTCAATAGATTCTGTATCTCGTTAACAAAAAGTGGGGTCGCCATTATATTAAGATTACAAACCAAACGATTAAAATTGACCCCCGCTAGATACCCTGGTATTTTAGCGGGGGTTCATGGCAAAATAACCATCGAGTATAACAATCGTGGTCTGGAAGGTGTCGGCTAGACCAATAAAATAAATGAACCTGGAGTTTTCCCTTTTTTTGAAGCTAGTGGAAAATTTTCCCTAGTATAAATTTGTAATTTAAGTGGTGTAGGAGTGAGTAATGACACTATTCAAAGAAACTTTAAACGGTAAAGAAACCAACAATCTAGCTGCCAACAGGAATGGTAGGCTTAATAGCGCGAGTGCTGCCTCTACTTTAGAGGCAATACAGGGATGGCTAATTGATAAGTTGGCTGAAGTCTTAGAGCTAGAGCCGAATCAAATTGATATCGGGCAAGATTTTGAAGAATATGGCTTAGAATCAGCCGAAGCAATCAATTTATCGGGGGATTTAGAAGATTATCTTGGTTGTCGTTTACCGCCAACTTTATTGTGGGAGTATCAGAACATCGAAGCTTTAGCTCAATATTTAGCGACTGGGAACTTTTCTGAAAGTCAACTTAATTCTATCAACGACTTAATTCCAGCTTCTTCGACCGAGTTTGCCGATCGCCAGTCACTGAAAATTTCCCCAGAAAATTATAAATTTGAAGAATTTCCCGAATATAAAAAACTATTAGCTCAACAACAACAGGTAGCAAGCCTAGGTAATGGCAATCCCTTTTTCGTACCCCAAGAAGGCATAGTCAACGATCGCACTACAATTAATGGTCGCGAATTAATTAATTTTGCTACCTATAACTATATCGGAATGTGTGGCGACCCCGAAGTTACTGAGGCTGCTAAATCCGCGATCGAACTTTATGGCACTTCTGCCTGTGCTAGTCGCTTGATTTCGGGAGAAAAACCAATCCATCGAGAATTAGAACGAGAACTTGCTAATTTTATTGGGGTGGAAGATAGTATTGTGTTGGTAGGCGGTCATTCTACAAACGTTACCACTATCGGTCATCTATTTGGTAAAAACGATCTGGTGATTTATGACTCCCTCAGTCACAATAGTATTCTCCAGGGATGTTTTCTTTCGGGGGCGAGTTTGGTGGCATTTCCTCACAATGACACAGAAGCTCTAGAAAATATCTTACGCGATCGCCGTTACCGCTACCAGCGTGTCCTAATTGTCATTGAAGGTGTCTACAGCACTGATGGCGATATTGCCGATTTGCCCAAGGTGATCCAACTCAAACAAGAGTATAAAACCTGTTTGATGGTTGATGAAGCTCACTCTATGGGAACTATTGGTAAAACTGGTCGTGGAATCAGTGAATATTACGATATTAACCCCAGAGACGTAGATTTATGGATGGGGACACTTAGTAAGTCTTTTGCTAGCTGTGGAGGCTATATTGCAGGCTGTTCTGCTTTAGTCGAATATCTTAAATATACTGCTCCTGGCTTTGTCTTCAGTGTTGGGATGTCACCCCCAAATGCAGCAGCTACTATTGCTGCCATTCGCGTTCTTAAAGCCGAACCAGAAAGAGCAACTCGTCTTCAAGAGAGAGCCAGACTATTCCTAGATTTAGCTAAAGAACAAGGACTGAATACGGGGATGAGTAAAAATTCTCCAGTTATTCCAATCGTGGTTGGCGACTCATTGAAATCAATTCAATTGTCTCAAAACTTATTTAAAAGAGGGATTAATGTGCCATTTATTATTTATCCTTCTGTTCCGCAAAATGGTGCGCGATTGAGATTCTTTATCACCTGTAATCATACTGAAGAACAAATTCGTCTAACCATCAAGATCTTGACCGAAGAACTCAACAAGTTATAATCTCATCTTAATTTAGTAGAATTCTATTTCACAGGAATAGTAGATACTATTTCTGTGATTTTTTCTATGCTTATTTAGTCGTTACTAAAAATCATTTGGAGACAAATTATCAGAAAATATAGCCATATTTACTTATACTTAGATTAAAATGTTTTTCGGCTATTCATTTAAAATAAGCAGTTTATTAAAATAAGCAATTTTAAACAATTGAATATCTAATACGTATTTGCTCGGAGAAAAAAAAGTTTGGGTAACTTTTTTCCGTAAAACAACTATGGTCTAGATTTTTCTCACAACAGAAAATGAGATCTAGATTCACATAAATAGATTGTTAATACTGAAAAAACTTTATTTTTATGGCTACTCAAACTCTTAGTTATCGTTGCATGGAATTTCTTCAGAATTATCATCGCAATCCATCTTTAAAATTACGAAATAAATTAGTTGAGTTAAATGCAGGTTTAGTAAGAAAAGTAGCTCATCAAATTTGCCGTAAATGTGCCGAACCCTATGAAGACCTAGAACAAATTGGTTATCTAGGATTAATTAGAGCCATAGAACGTTTCAATCCCCAACAAGGTTCAGCATTTAGCTCTTTTGCGATTCCCTATATTCGTGGTGAGATGTTACATTACCTGAGAGATAAAGGTAGCATGATGCGAATTCCTCGTAGATGGCAAGAGCTATATATAAAAGGTAAAAAACTGCGTAAAGATTTAATTGAAAAACTAGGACGTTTACCAAAAGATACGGAATTAGCTGCTGGTTTGGGTGTACCTTTAGATGAGTGGAGCGAATGTCAGCTAGCCTTACAAAATCGCCTACCAATTAGTTTAGATGCTGTGGTTAATAATTCTCTCGATTCATCAATTACCTTTGGCGATACTATAGCCGATCCTCGCTATCATCAACAGCGTAAATTAGAAGATGATAAACTGCAACTGCAAAGAGCAATGAGTCAGTTGGAAGATAAAACTAAAGCAGCAATTGAATGTGTATTTCTTTGGGATTTACCTCGCAAAGAAGCAGCTAAACACATCGGTATCAGTCCGATGACTGTTACCAGACACTTACACAAAGGGATCGAACAGTTAGGCGCAATGCTAGTAGAACCTCAAGCAGCCTGAGTCTAAATGTTTAAATTAGCCATAATCAGTTTCATTTAGTAACAAATTATGTAACAAATTATAAATATATGAATTATTAACAATTTACTTTTACTGGGATTTGGTAAGAGTAGTTATTTTCAACACAGTTATATAGCTTACTGTCAAGCATCTAGAACTAGATGCTTGTTTTTTTTGGCAATTAAATTTTTTGGCTCAGAGTAAAACTCAATTTAGTGCATATTTCGTCCTAGTCAGTCGTAATCAAGATCGACAACCCAAATCTAATAAAGGGGAAACTTGACTAGATGAAACAATTTTACGCTTTAATTACTGCTATATTTCTCTATGCTGTATTTTATTTAAGCATTGGCTCTAAATTTGCTGCTGAATTCATGGAGTATTTAGTAGAAAACTAATCTATTACATATTCAAAACCAGACTCGTAGTTGGTTTTATTTTTGTTCTCAAGCTGAAGTTGCCAATCTATATTCTTCAGTTATACGCAAACAATTTACCATAATCTGACTTGAATTAATGATGCTCAGTTGCAATATAATAGCTAATACCACAGGTATTTTATCTTTAATAACTTCTCTAGGAGTTTCATTTATTTTTTTGATTAATCTGAAAAAATTTTCCAACCGTAAAAGAGCAATATTATATTTGGTTCGCTTCAGTTTAATGTTGACTATTAGCCTAGGATTAATTCATGGGCTATTGATGACTCAGAGAGCAGATCTAGATTTTTACGATCTTAATACTTACTGGATTTATGCGGGAGGGGTATTTGTCTATAATCTATTTGTTTTTTGTGATTTTGCTTTTTCTCAATTAAAATCCGAACTAAAAAAGCTCAATTATTTTAGCTATGCAGCTTTACTTTTAATACTCTGTCATCCAGTACCAAAAATTATTTTTTAGATTTTGACTTGGTAGAAGATAATTTATATTAGTTTTATTTAAGTAGATCTAGTCGCTATTTTCTAGTCGGGCGATTAGAGATTTTTTTGGGTTAAAAATAAAATGAAATATATATTGTTTTACAAACCCTACGGAGTATTATGCCAGTTTAGCGATCGCAGTAGTGAAAATAAACGTCCCACCTTGAAAGATTACATTCCGATTCCAGAAATCTATCCTGTGGGTAGATTAGACTTAGATAGCGAAGGGTTACTACTTCTAACTGATAACGGGCAACTACAGCATCGTTTGGCTCACCCTAAATTTGCCCACCCCCGTACTTATTATGTCCAGGTAGAGCGTATACCCGACGAAGGAGCTTTAAATAGACTGCGTAACGGTGTCACCATCAAAAACTATCGTACTCGTAAAGCCAAAGTGCGCTTATTACCTGAAGACCCCAATTTACCACCCCGTATTCCACCGATACGCGATCGTAAAACCGTTCCTACTTGTTGGTTGGAAATTACTTTGACCGAAGGACATAATCGACAAGTTAGAAGAATGACGGCTGCGGTGGGCTTTCCGACTCTAAGATTAGTTAGGATAGCTATGGGAAACAACTCTCAACAGATAAATCTTATCGGTCTACAGCCAGGACAATGGCGAAAATTAACTGCAAAAGAAATAAAAATGTTAACTAACTTAAAATAAATATACAGAAGAATTTACTATAAGTAAGATTATTTAACTTAAATTTATCAATTTAAAATTAATACAAGTAACTTTGATTTCTTTAATATAAATCAAAAAAAATTTATTAAAAATTACGTTTCAATTAAAAGAGATATAAATATACTTAGAGAAAGAGACATTTTTTTGTCTCATAATCATGTAAAATACATTCAGCTATACATAACCTATGACAACTACCATTCGTAATAGTGAAAACTATAGTCTTTGGGAGAGATTTTGTCGCTGGGTTACTGACACTAATAACCGTATTTACGTCGGTTGGTTTGGTGTTTTGATGATCCCCTGTCTTCTCTCTGCCACTATCTGTTTCATCATCGCTTTTATCGCTGCACCTCCAGTTGATATCGACGGTATTCGCGAACCCGTAGCAGGTTCGCTGTTATACGGAAATAACATTGTTTCTGGTGCCGTTGTTCCTTCTAGTAATGCGATCGGTCTGCATTTCTACCCCATTTGGGAAGCAGCTTCTTTGGATGAGTGGTTATACAACGGTGGTCCTTACCAGTTGATCGTGTTCCACTTTTTGATCGGTATTTTCTGCTGGATGGGTCGTCAATGGGAACTTAGCTTCCGTTTGGGTATGCGTCCCTGGATCTGCGTAGCATACTCTGCACCCGTAGCTGCTGCTACTTCTGTTTTCCTGATCTATCCTCTAGGACAAGGTAGCTTCTCCGATGGAATGCCTTTGGGTATTTCTGGAACTTTCAACTTCATGTTTGTTTTCCAAGCAGAACACAACATCTTGATGCATCCCTTCCATATGTTGGGTGTAGCGGGTGTCTTTGGTGGAGCATTATTCAGTGCCATGCACGGAAGTTTGGTAACATCCTCCTTGGTTCGCGAAACAACTGAATATGAATCGCAAAACTACGGTTACAAATTCGGACAAGAAGAAGAAACATATAACATCGTGGCAGCACACGGCTATTTTGGTCGTTTGATCTTTCAGTATGCTAGTTTCAACAACTCTCGTTCCTTACACTTTTTCTTAGGTGCGTGGCCCGTAGTTGGTATCTGGTTTACAGCGATGGGAATCTCGACTATGGCGTTTAACCTCAATGGATTCAACTTCAACCAGTCAGTACTTGATTCTCAAGGTCGCATAGTCAATACCTGGGCTGATGTCCTAAACCGCGCTAACCTTGGTTTTGAAGTAATGCACGAGCGTAACGCGCACAACTTCCCTCTAGATTTAGCTAGCGGTGAAGTTGCACCCGTTGCCTTGAGCGCACCTGCGATCGATGGTTAGATTTCAGCCTAAATTATAATTAGTTAGGTTAAAAACATTTTTGATAACGCTCTTTTTGATAAGGGCGTTTTTTTTTATTGGAATAAATTTGGTCTCTCGCAAAGACAAGGACATGGCTTTTGAGCGCGAGGGACGGCGAGGTTTCCTCGCCATGTCCAGTGCGATTCGTTCATCCGAAACCCATTGGTAACAAGTTAAGCTTGTAAGCAAGTTGTCAAGGGGGATTTAGAAGAAGATTGAAAGAAAAATTGGTTTGAGCCGCGCTGTTTCTCAGGAAAAGGGGCAACTATTAGCTTTTTATGGGGTTTTCTCTGTCCTTTGACAATCCCTAAACATTTCTGATGGTCAGGATTAGCAAAATATTTGACTGGGTCGTGAATTTCGACTCGACTCGAAGCACCATGAAAATAATAAAGACCGCGATCGATCATATCTTCGGAGATGTGGTCAAAAGGAAGAGAAAGTTCATCGGCTATATGCGGAGCGGTATCCTTTAGGACAGCATCTCCGCTCATCGACTAAAACGGAGTAAAATAGCCAACGGTGCGCGTACATGCGGCGAACTATGCGCCTTTGTCTTGCGGCGGAAACCTCCGCGGGGTCGTTTATCCCCGAATGGGGGCACCGCAAGTTGCCCAAATCTGTAACTTAATCCCATTGAGAGAACCTGTCCAAAGGTAACTTAGCCCTAAAAGCCGCTTGACGGTATTGAAAGCATCTTCAATGCGAAGCGCGTTTTTGAGATAAATCGATGACTACATAGGGTGGTAAAACTTCTGGATCAAGAACCGAAGTTAGATAAGAATGCCAAACTTTACCTACCCTAACTTCAATCAAACGAAGAGTCACAACGGTCGTCTTTTTTGTTCCAGAGCCTATCTGGACAATCGCGATCGCGTAAACTATAACCATCGGTAAAAACTCTTTGATATTCAATCGCTGCATTAATCTTAACGCGAGTAATAAAATGAATTCCTTGCTGGATTAATTGTTGCCAAAACTGAAAATGATCAAATCCCCTATCCAGTAACAGCAAAGTCTGGGGTGAAATCCCCTCCAACAAATTGTCTTCAAAACGGGTGTAGTCACGCACTGGGATTTTCCTGAAACCAAATTGCCACCGGCAACCGTGTCACTAAATTGATGACAACTCCCATCTTACCTGCTAATTTACCTGGCTTGACCGATTCTAAACTCTTGAGCTTACGAAATAAAGCCGTCTTTGGTAGAACCATCGGCACACCAAATGCTCTCAAATTTAGATCAGGTAAATTGAACGAGAGGGGTGGCGAGGTTCCCTCGCCATACCCAATCGAGTTGTTGAACACTTTCAGGTAATGGTCGATTGTGACGAGCCGACCATCTGGCTTTCAGCTTGGGCAGAATTTCAGGAAAGATTCTCTCGAATAAAATGGCAGTTCAGGTCAAAAATCTTTGAGATAAGGCGCGGTACCACTGACTTTCGTGCGACCACACCATAGAAATCATCTCACGTTTCGAGTAATCGACCTAATTCGGTCACCCCAGGTACATCCCGCCACAATAACCTTAAGACCGCCGCCACCATCAAAGGAAGTGTCAGAATTCTCTCTCTCAGTCCTAATTCGCGATCTGCAACGCGACTGAGATTTAATGATCGGAGTTAGTAGAGCAGTTAAGTGTTCGGCAATGACTCGATCTTCCACCATTGGTCGCCATCGTTTTTTTGGCATGATCGAGGGTTCAGTCTTTTACTCTTGCCCATAAAGAAATAAAATCGTTCCGTTGCTTATCCTCTTTGAGTTTCACACGATTCTTAATTTCTCTTGACTTTTTTCTGATTTCCTTAACTTGTTACCAATGTACTCTCCCAACTAGTACTTTAGTTATGAAATAACGTTTTATATGTAAATTAGTAGAATTTATCTGAGAAACTGTTTGAATATGAGATTGTCGAGCTAGCATAGTAGGCTTGAGTAGGACGGTAAAAATTAATATCGTTGCGAGCTTAAGTTACTTTTCACCCATGAAAACTTAAACTCATTAATTATTATTCGCCAATTCGGTCTCTCTTTATGGAACTTTTTTTTGATTAGCAATAAATTAAGGCTCTTTATGAATTCGAGGGACTTTAGTCGAAGGACACTCAAACAATGATGACAAAAGGGTTTTGACCCTTTCTCTTACAAGAGTGAGATGACAAATAATGCCACCACCAAGATATTAGCATCTTGACCAACCTCATACATCAAAGCTTTCAATCTTTACTCAACTAATCCTGTTAAGACTTTTCTGCACCTTCTTGGACACCAAACAAAGTGATAGTTAATCAACGCAACTTTTGATAGCTACAGTCAAGCGATCGAAACAGAATCAAAATCCTTGATAATTTAATTGATAATAATAAAGTAGCAATTATCTTCAATCATGAACATCAAGAAGATTCGTTTTTGGGTATGTGTGCTAACAATATCCATGATGGTTTTTGCTTTACCTGCAACAGCAGCCACTACAGAATCCGATCGCTCTCCTGCTGTCATTCTCAGAACGAGTTTAGAGCCAGAGAAAAATCTAGTAGTCGGTCAACAAATGCTGTTTCATGTAGATTTGCTGGTGGATACCTGGTTTACTAAAGCTCCTCAAGTACCAGAAATAAAAATTCCTGGAGCGATTACATTATTACCAGTTGGTACATCAGTTAACTTTAGGGAAAGGATTCAAGGTCAGTCTTACTCTGGTCAGAGACGCAGTTACTACATCTTTCCTCAAAAGACGGGTGAGTATCAAATTCCTCCACTGGAAATTTCTCTTGTTCCCGCTCAACCAGGCAAACTATCTGCTGAGACGGTTACTTTATCAATTCCTGCCCAAAAGTTTACCACTCAGCTACCGTTTGAATTGGCAAAGTTGCAATTAGATTATGCCCTCGCAACTCCTCAATTAACGGTAGAGGATTCCTTCGATCGAGATTTAACAGGATTAACCATTGGCGATACCTTCAAACGCACTGTGACGATCAGCGGTACAGATATCCTTGGTTCGGTTTTACCAGCCTTTGACCCTGGAAATAATGATGGTTTAGTTGCTTATCCTCAATCGCCAAAAATTAATAATTACTTCGATCGGGGTCGCCTGACAGGAAAGCGGAGCGAATCAGTTACTTATGTAGTAGAACAACCTGGTAAATATGATTTGCCTGAAATTCGAGTAGTTTGGTGGAACACTAGCAGTCAATCTCTACAAACTGAGATGCTAAGTGCCATTTCAGTTAAAGTAAGTCCCTCTCTTAAGTATCTGTTGAACAAGTATGCTCCTATTTTAATTATTGTTGCAGTCATTGTTCTGGGACTGGGACTATGGGCATGGAAGTATCGACAATCAATCGAGAATCGGCTAGAAGCTTATCGCCAGTCTCGCCGAGAATCAGAGTCTGCCTACTTTCATCGTTTCCATCAGGCTTGCCTTTCAAACGAGCCTCAACACAGTTTTAATTGTTTAATGGCATGGTTAGAGCGTACTGACAAGCGAGCGGGTACGGTTACACTAGAGCAGTTTACAGCCCAAGTAAATAACCTCAGTATTGACCAACAAGTCCATGAGTTGGAGCAGTATTTGTTTAGTCCAGAGAGCTCATCAACTGAGGTACAGTGGTCGGGATTGACTTTTTATCAAGCGATCGCCAGCAGCAGAAAGCAATGGTTGCACCAACTAGACTCTCAGCAACAACAACAGAGTCATCTATCAAGCCTTAATCCATCTTAAAATTTCGGGTCGTGAGTCAAAAAACAGTTCTGTCGCAAAAAGTTGAGAAAGACAGAATAACCCTCTGGTTATCTAATTTTAAGATACTGTTGGCGAAAGCAATCAATTAGTAATTAAACACAATACAAATAGCAGAAAATGTAGAAGATGATCATTCCTCGCGCCATGAAATACATGGGAGGGTGTTAAACTAATTTCATGTATTTCATGGAAAGCTATCAAAGTGAAACGTCAACGAGATATCCAAGGAAAATTTACGCTTAAAGATGATTGTGATTGGACCATCATTTGTTATACCCTCAACAGTAAAACGCTGTCCGTTTAGTTGTTTATAGTCAGAGTTACGAATGTTTTTGGTAAAGCGCATCCGCTCCCCTGGTCGTATTTCTAACTGCTGTAGTTGATATACTTCTCTTTGTTTGTATTTATTAAGCTCTAGGGTTTCAGTAATTCCTACTACTAGGCGGCAGAAGTTTCTCCCCACTCTCAAGGAGGCTTTAAGTAGCCTGTTCGAGTTGAGTGCCATAAAGCCAACGACAAGGTTTGAACTTCCAGTTGAAAGGCTTGGCC
>JASJEI010000535.1 GCA_030064795.1 Pleurocapsa sp. MO_226.B13
TCATCGCCAAACACCTCAATTAAACAGCATGACAGGTTTAATCCTGCATAAATAATCCCCCTTTCGCTATCGATTTCGGCTTTTGTCCCCCGCTGGTGGTCGAACCTACTTAACGGACCATAATATCTAAACCCCGTCGCCGTAGCTCCATAGCTAGTTGGGTCGAATATTCTTTGAATTGCCGTTCCAGGTTTTAATTCAAACCATTGAGGACTAATATTACGAGTTGGTGGCGGATAGCGAATCTCTACCATTACTGAGCTACACCCACTCCTCTAGCTTCTACGATCAGATCTTCAATATCCCTATCATTACCACTTTTTAGTATCTCAAAGGGAGTACGATTTTCAAAAGCTCTTAATGGTTTACTGAACCAATTGAGTTTGGCAAAATCGCATATTTGTAAGGTTTTAAGAAGTTCTGGCAGGCGATCGATTACGCCATCATCTCCCTCTGGGTCAAATTGCCACAAAGGAAACTTATAAACACCATTATCCTTTAATCCCAAAAGCGTTCCTGCCTTACGGCGATCGTGTACGGTGGTAATTGCCTGACAGCCAATTAGTTTCGCTACTTCGGGTGTAGTAATGCTACGAGCTAGTAATTCGCGGCGACGTTGATAGTATCGTTCTAAATTAGCCAGTTCCAGTACGGCTAATTTACCTTCACTGTAGTCATCACCCGCAATCTTTTTCGCCAAAGCTTTGGCTTCTGGGTCGATTACTTTAGGCTTAAGGGATTCAACTATTTGTTTGAGATGTTCTGGAGAAGATTCTGTTATAGAAGCTGCTACATAATGCAAAAGAGTTTTTGCTATTTCATCTCTGTCTTGGGGGATCTCGATCTGGTGAATAACGGTATTTTTCATGTTCGGTTACCAAATTATCAGCTTTTATTGTAGCCTACATAAGAGATATAGTTTTATTTAAACAATAAACTAAGAGATATAGCTCAACATCTGATAAGTGTCCTAATAAGCGGTAAAAAGAGATAATAAATAGCTATAAACTCTACTAAACAAGGTTTTTGAGCAAATATAATTTTTACAATTTGTATTTGATACGCAATTGATACGCTATTATTCAATAGTCCTTCTGTTATGAATTCGATTATGGGTAGAAAAGCCGATTCTAAATGCGTTTACTGCGCCAGGAACTACCGTAGCGAAGCAGAGGCTAAAGCCAAGCATCTCGATTGTTATGTCGAACATAACTGTCGCGTTAAACGCTATCGACTGAGGAATTCGGGGCAGGTAAATGCTAAGCGTCGTCAAAATTCTGCCAGAGCAAAAGGTATCGAAACTATCGAGCCGATACTACCCGAAGCGTATCGTGCAGAATTAGAAATATATGGCAAAGAAAATCAGTTTGTTCACAGCGTAGCTCTCAAGATCTATCAGGGCAATAAACTTTCTCACCAAATGTTACCCCAGCATACTAAAGGATTGAGACAGCCCGAACTAGAAGCTTATATTCAAAAGCTTTTGTCTCATTTAGAAGCAGAATATGGCATCGATTGTTTTGGTCTAATTTTTTGGTTGAATGCAGAGGATTGTCCAGAATGCTTGCCGAATTAACTGTCATATATTCATTTTTTCATTTTGGTCTTTTCATATAGAGTAAATTAGCTTTGTCAGATATTCCCTTTACTCAATTAATTAAACAAGTAGATAAGATTCAGTCTGCCACTATTTCTGATGAGATAAAACTCAGGCGTTCTGGAGAACTTATTCATCTTGTCAGCGAACAAATTTTACAGAAAGCAAATACTTTATTAGAAAAGTCACAGCAGTCAGAAATAACGCAAGCAGATACTCAAATCGATCGCAGTTTCAGTAATTTTCTGTCATCCCTCACTCAGCAAAGTATCAGTACCAACTTTCTAGCCAAATACCTTCAGCCTCAGATAAGAGCGGATTATCAGAGAGAGATAACTAGATCTATTAAATTTTTATCAGCAACAGAGGCTTTAGATGAACTGGCAGAAGATTTGATTGAATCAGAAATTTTTGCTCTAGCTCATGATGAGAACATCGAAGTTTGGATCGAATCAGTAAAGCGACATTTGAAGCTATATCCAGAAGCAAACACTCTACCAGAAATAGCTAAATTAAATAACTTAACTTTAGCTCAAGCATTTGTGGCAGGGTTGTTTGGAAATTTTGAAATAGAGCAGCTTGGCGGTTTTTATGGTGTTGCTAGGCTTAAGTTATTCGGTTAAATTCTTATGTTGTATTAGTAACTTATATTTAGCATTAAGAATGACTCAGAACAACATTATTATTTGACAAGTTATTATTCAAATTCGCATCTAAATCTTGAATACAGTAGCTGAAAACTTCTTCTCTTGCTTGAAAAATCTTTTTTATTTCTTGAGTATCATCAGTACGACCATAAAAGATCAACCCAGCAATTCCTGTGTGTTCAAATATATAATTTATTGTCAATTTATAGCTTTGTTGAGATATCTCTTTCACGCCTTGATTCAACTGAGCAATAATATTTGCTTTGAAATTATTTTTCTTGCAATATTGCTCTACTTTTCGCTTCATTACGCGTTCTTGCTCTTCTGTTTCGCAGCGAAGATAGACTAAGACAGTTTGCTTCTTTAAAGACTGATATACAGGATTACGTTTAAACTCTTGGACCAAAGCCTTGTTAAATACACGTTTGCCTTTAGCTCCTCTTTTAGTGAACTCTAGATACCCTTCGTCAACTAATTTGTTTACCGCCGACTCAGATAGGTTCAGAATATTCATTACTCCTCTTAAATAGATCCCCTCTGCCATCGGCTTTCTCTGAAAAAATTACCCAAACGTTTGTTAATACTACTATTACAGCAAATTAAAATCGGTATGTAAAGTAAGGATAAAATCCATTTTTCAGTTTAAAACTCAACTTCAAATTCTCTATTTTTTCTACTGTGTTCGAGAACAGCAAATTTTCTAGCAGTATTTACTCCTTGTTCCTTTGGAGCTATTTTTGATAATTGTTTGATTTTACTTGGAACATAATTCTCAATCTCGACCTGATTCCAATTAACCTCTAGTTCAGGCTCCAATCCAATTGTTTCGTTCCGATTTGCCTTATTAACAGCAGACATATCCTGCTGCAAATTACAGGTCACTCTATGTAGTAGTAGTTGTGAATAGCTTGCTTGATGAAGCTTACATCCTCTTATTTTGAAATCTTGTAGTCTATAACTAATGCCAGTAATTTTTCCTTGTTCGACTCTTAACTTGGGATCTATTTGAAGTCGTTGAAGTCTGGCTAGAAATACGCTTAAGCTTGGGCGATCGCGACTGGCTAAATCTATTCCTGACTGAATCTTTATGGCATGAGTCACGACTGGTCTTTCAGTTCTAGCTCCCATTCTATACTCTTCAACTTCTCGCATCATCCGCTGTACTTGACCAGTTGTAGAAGCTTTATGTTTGCGTTGCTCGGAGTCAGCAACAATAGTCAAATTGTGTTCGATTTCTTGTTGTCTTAAGATATTTTCTAATTTTTTCTTGTCATAACTGTCTACGACCCTTTTTCCTTCAAAATCAATCGCGTTAATCAAAATATGAAAATGATCGTGTTCGTGGGCGCGGTCGTGTTTTGGATCGACTCGACCGTGACGTACTACCAGATATTGGTTGTTGTCATAACCCAATCCATCTATTACGGCGATCGCAATTTCTTCTATAGTTTTGGAATTTAGCTGTCCATCATTAGGAGAAAATCCAATAGAAATATGTTTGACTGTTTTTTTAACACTCGGTCTTTGACTGGCACAAGTATCTAGTTCCCAAGTCATTGTATTGCGATCGTGTCCAGCTAGATTTGTATCGACTATCTGGGGTGTTTTACTAGGGTCTAATAAATAATTAACCAGTCCTCGAAAGTCACTGCCAGTATTAATATTGCCAATCACTTCTCTTTTCTGCCAATTACTAGCAACCTAATTTGGTTCAACTCTCGATTAATGCGCTCGGTGTAACTCCTAATCGCACTCAATTCTTCTGGCAAGGGATAATCTTCTGGTATTTTACCGCCCTCTAATCTTTCTGCATTAAAGACTTTAGCAATTTGGTTGATATTATTCCCAATCCGTTTTAATTCCCTGGCAATTTCCCCCATAACCCTGTAAGTACGCCAACTAACTTTAAAAATATGTGTTTTCTCTACAGGCTTATGTAAAACACATTTGGTTATGTAGTCAGTTCTAGTCAAGTTCAATCGTTTGGCTTGGCGATCGATTATTACCAAATCTGATGGATACCACTTAGTTTCTACTCGCTTAGTTTTAAATTCGCCTTTGTTGTTGGGGTAGTGAGCCATTTGCAATCGCAGCCAAAGATAAAATTACATTTTGGCTTTGCTTGAATTCGCTTGAGTGTAACCTCGATCGCATAGAGAACATTTTCTGATTTATAACTGTTTTGTGTCGATAATTCCCAAACAGTCTATTTTGAGTCAAATGGTTCGGCAAGCTGCAAGTTTTAGTCATTAAGTACAATAGTATTATATGTACGGATACTTGCACTGCTTGCTATCAAAATAAATTCTGTCTTATCCAAGGTATTTTCGAGCAAATTCCAGATAATAATTAGATTTTATCGATCGCAGATAGCACTATAACTATACAATTTTGTGCTGAATTGTTCATTTTAGCTATGTATCTGTAGCTTCAAAATTTTCATTAAATCCGATAAAAATTAAATGTCAAAGAAAGATTTTGCGCGAGATAGCAACAAATTCGCACAAATTAGTGCAGTTTTTGATGTTTAAAGATCGCGATCGATAACCCAACAATTATCGGGCAATATGGTCGCGATCGAGTTTCTTACAGCAGACCAAGATAAACGACCCAAACCACAACCAGGTCGAGTCAGAATGAAGGTACAGTAGGGTTTGAGAATGTGAAAAGGCAACGATTCGTGTGAATTGAATTGTGGTGTGGCAAATCTTAGTGGCAAATTTTTAAGAGTTCAGGTGACACAAATTCCCAAGTTCTTCCCATACACCAAGCTTAAAAACAATCTTATAAATAGCCATTGACTTGCGATCGCACAAACTACAATTGAAGCAAATGCTTGAAAGTTGATTAGTTATGTCTTCTCCTAATGCAATTACTCTAGATTATTCCCAGAGTTGTAAACCGACAAGAGAACTAGTAACAGAGGCTTTATCTCACTTTCCCTTACTCACTAGTAAAGATACAGACTGGGATGGTATGTATTTAGCATACGATCGCATTATGCAGCCTGGAAAAACCCAAGAAATTGTCACCCCGAGAGAAAACCTGGACAAAGTAGGACAGGCTTCCCTACTGTAAGGGTTTGGTCGTGATGATTTTTCGGTGAGTGAGGACAAATCACCCCCTTTATT
>JASJEI010000536.1 GCA_030064795.1 Pleurocapsa sp. MO_226.B13
GTGACGGGCGTATATGGCTAATTTATCTGATAGAGGTGCAGCAGAAGCAGTAGCTGCTCGTATTGACTGGAAATATGCTCTAGGCTGGGAACTAAACGCTCCAAGTTTTGATTTTTCGGTTTTAAGTTTATTTCGCTCTCGATTACTGAGTGGAGGAAAAGAAAAGCTTTTATTGGATAGACTTCTGACACGCTGCCGAGAACTAAAACTATTGAAAGCCAAAGGAAAAGCTCGTACTGACTCGACTCATATTTTAGCTGCAATTCGTAATCTTAATCGACTTGAATGTGTGGGAGAAACATTACGCTCTGCTTTAAATGCTCTAGCTGTAGTTGTCCCAGATTGGTTATCTTCGGTAGTCGCTCCTGACTGGTTTGACCGTTATAGTAAACCAATTGAAGAATCTCGTTTACCAAGAGGCACAGAAGCACGTAACGAATATGCAGAAACCATTGGACGGGATGGGATAAAAATTCTAGAGGCTATTTATGACGACCCGACAACACCTCGATGGCTGCGTGAAATTCCTACAGTAGAAAATCTACGAATTACCTGGATACACCAATACTGGATTGATAATGGGGAACTTCATTGGCGCAGCCACAAAGACCTACCCCCAGCAGGAGTAAGAAGCAATTCCCCTTATGATACAGAAGCCCGTTATGGTAACAAGCGACATACCACTTGGATGGGTTACAAGGTACATCTAACCGAAACTTGTGACAAAAATCAAGTTCATTTAATTACCAATGTTCAAACTACAGAAGCCCATCTGGCTGATGTTGACCAAACCGAATCGATTCATCAATCTTTGGCTGACAAAGAATTATTACCCCAAGAACACTTGGTTGATGCTGGTTATGTGGATGCGACTTTGTTGGTTGAGAGTCAACAAAAATACGATCTTGAGCTGATTGGGCCAGTCCGTGACAACGTGAGTTGGCAGTCAAAAAATCCTGATGCTTACGATCTGAGTCGGTTTAAAATCAACTGGAAAACTCAACAAGCTACTTGTCCAGTTGGAGTCAAAAGTACCAAGAAATGGACTGTTCATCAAGATAAATGGGACAATACGGTGATTGGGATTAAATTTCCCCGAAAAGCTGGTCGAGAGTGTCAGTTTCGTCCGAAATGTACCCGCTCCAAAACTGAACCCAGAGAAATTACTCTACGTCCAAAAGACGAACATTTGGCTATTGTCAAAAGACGAAAACAGCAACAAACAAAAACATGGTTAAAACAATACAATCGCCGGGCAGGAGTTGAAGGCACAATTTCTCAGGGGGTTCGCGGTTTGGGTTTACGCGAATGCCGTTATGTGGGTTTGGGCAAAGTTCATTTACAACACATCCTGACAGCGACGGCGATGAATGCGATTCGTTTGTTTGCGTGGTTTGAAGGTGTGCCTTTAGCTAAAACTCGTGTATCTTCTTTTGCCAAGTTAGCTCCTGACTAGCTGAGACACATGGGGATTTATTTCGCGAACAAACTACGCGAATATCTCTCTGATGTTAAGTTCGCGACTCAGTATCAGCAACTACTCAAACCCCGTCAAGAAAAATTTGAGGATAAACAATTAAAGAAATTGGCTTACTGCGAGCCATCGGTGCTACACAAACAGAAGTAATGACGCAGTTTATCTTAGAAGCAGTCGTACTAAGTTTAGTGGGGGGGGCTGTTGCGATCGTTACTGTGCATGGCTCAATGGTTATAGCAACCACGAAAATCGTACAGGCTCCTTACGAATTTAAGAGCCAAAGGGCTGCCCTATCGCTAGGCTCGGCTTTATTGGTAGGAGTGGGGGCGAGTTTTTTTCCCGCAGTTAAAGCCAGTCGAATTGATGTAATCCAAGCATTGCGTGTTTGAGGCGCAAAGATTTTTTTAAGCTATTCAGTTTGAGATAGTTTCCCAAAATTTCCAGATTCTGCCGACAATTTTTTCTTCTAAATATTGACATTCTGTTAGATACAACAAACTTCTTCCATCCCTCAGCAGAACCTGGTCTTTAATCTTTAGACCTATCTGCCCATGAACATTCTTTATGTCAATCAAAAAGCTTTGAGGATTATTTAACTGCTCGGCAATAAACTGAAATACTTGCCACTGGCAACGTTTTTTGACCAGATCTTGAGGAAGCTTCCATATTGAAATAAATTTTCGATTGAGGCTGACAATTTTTCCCTGATTATTAACTACCATTTGCCCAACTGGTAATCGTTTATTATCTTTCTTTGTTATACTTATCGTGCTGTAGTTTGACGATTGTAAAAAAATTGGTGAGAATCGAGTAGAGCCAGTCCTCAGCTCTTTATATTGAACGGCATGATTTGCAAAAGTCATAAGCCAAGTTATTAATAGAATAATTTTTTAGCAAATTTGTTGAAAAAAAAAAAACGTGGTTTTACCGTTTTTAAAGAACTGCTCCCTCAAGCAGTCGCCAGTGATCTAAAATATACTGCTGAATGTTCCATAAGCCTACTTGATTATTTAGTTTGACGATTTAATTATTATTAAGAATAAACAGAAGCTCCCTTGTCACTAGACAGCTTGTCAAACTTTAATCTTTTGTTGCCAGCTCCAACTTCACGCTTTCAATGCGATGCAAATAATTAACCTTTAAATATCTATTTTTAGATGCCGAAACTATGATTAAAAGCGACTAAAAAAAATCAAGTCCACGCGAAAAATGATAAATAGTTGACAGTTTTTTAGTACAATTCAACTGGCGAAAAATGTTTTTCGCTCACTCAACGCTCAAATTAGTATTTATCCATTCATATTCTACATCAAAACTTGAAAAAGCTGGTCAAGAATTTAATTTGAATGCACTCTAAGGCAACAAAATAGTAGATAATTTAGCTAACATTGAAAAAAATCAATAATCACTCTTAACCAAGATAAATATTTATATGACTGAGAATTATTGAAATTAATATATCAATTTTAATTGATATATTCTGCTATACAAAAGCAACCCAAAGACCAAATCAAAACTATAAGAAATTAACACTATCTATCGAAGAAGCGATTATATATTAATGCCAAACCCTCCTATTGTTGTCAAATCAAGTGAGCCTATAAATATTAAGGCTCAAATTGCTGGGCAAATACAGCTACTAATTGCTAAAAATGAACTACAGTCGGGTGACACTTTGCCAACTGTAGTTGAATTAGCTAAACATCTAGGGGTCAATCACAATACAGTAGCAGCAGTCTATAATGACCTAATTGAATCTGGTTATCTAATTGCTCAAAGAGGGAAAGGAACTTTTGTCGCTGAGAACGAAATCGTCAAAAAAAGCAGAAGTCACCAACGTGTTTACGCTTTGCTAGCTGAAGCCTACGATCTAGCAACTCAGTTTGGATTAAGTGCAGCGGAATTTGGGGTAGCTGCCTATTCACAGGCACTTTTCTCTTCTAGTACAGTCGATACACCTCTGAAAGTAGTATTCGTGGCAACCAAACAGTTAGGAGAAAATTTATGCGAGGCGATAAGAGAAGAAATTGGAGTTCCTTTGTCGTTTCTTCCAAGGTCAGAAATATCCGCGAAACGTAAAAAAAGCCTAGAAGAGCTAAGAGATGCTGATTTAGTCATTACGACAGCGCAACTTCTATGGTCGGTTACATCGTCTTCGACTCCTGACATTGAGGTATTTGCCATCGATGTCAAACCAGAATTAGAACTATTGATACAGCTTTCATCATATCCTCGTCATCACAAGCTGCTGCTTGTTGCCGAGGAGAAAGCAAAAAGTGAAGCAATGAAAGTCTTGTTAGAGAAAGCTGGCATTAATCACTTAAATCTTCAAGCTATAGATAAAAAAGAGCTTCAGCAAAACCCTGAAATTTTAGAGCAAGCAGAGCTAGTTCTCGTGTCTCAAAGAGTCGAAAACTATGTCCGTCAGCAGTTTAATATAGCTGACCGAGTTATGGTTTTCAATTTTCGCCTCGATAATGACAATATATCGCTTTTGAAAGCTCGTTTAGCTGCAATTCAATCCGAGCGGACAACTGTTTCTAGTTAAGGATTAATTTGAGTAAAGAAAAAATACCTGATAGCAGCGTAAAAGAACATCTGGATGTTTAAGTTATTGGACATCTAGATGTTGATGGATTAAATTTTAGTTTTCACGGCTTGAAAAATGATTATTACTGTAGCGTCCTTTAAAGGTGGTGTAGGGAAAAGTACTACAGCCTTTCATCTGGCTGCCTACTTCCAAAAGGGTGATGTACTCAGAGTGTTGTTTAGATATACTAAAATAGTCGTTAGTAAATGCCATAACTATGATAAATGACCGTTTGTATTCCAGTTCTTTGTCCTGATTGTCATAAGCCTAATGTGATCAAACATGGTAAAACTCGCCAAAACAAACAACGCTATTACTGTCAAAATCCTGATTGTCTCCGTCGCACTTTTATTTTAAATACTCAACAGCCAGGAAGAACCAGAGCGGTAAAGCAAAAAATAGTCGACATGGCGCTCAACGGCAGTGGAGTCAGGGATACAGCTAGAGTCTTGAAAGTTAGTCCCTCAACGGTCACTAGAGAATTAAAAAAAAGTCGCCACAAATTAAACCCGTAAATGAAAATCTCTTATCAACAATCAATCCCGAGCAAGTAGAAGTAGAAATCCTGTTGATGGAATCAAAAGAAACTCCAGGAATTCAAGAAGCAGAATTGGATGAAATGTGGAGTTACGTGGGCAAAAAGAAAAATCAACGATGGCTCTGGCACGCCATAGATAGACTTACGGGACTAGTATTAGCTTATGTTTTTGGTCGTCGAAAAGATGAAGTATTTCTGAAACTAAAAAAGTTGTTAGAGCCATTTGGAATTAAGCATTATTGTACCGATGGACTAGGAGCATATCGAAGACATTTGCCTGAAGATAAGCTGTCGTGCATTTAAATTGCATTAACAGCATTGCCTTTATTTTTCAATTTTCTATCCCAATTAATAATTAACTCTCCCTGATTAAGAAGTTGATGCAAAAGAGATTCTAATTGCTCAATAGATTTAAAAAGGCGATGAGCCAAAAATTCGCTATTCTGAATGCCACACTAACTCAGCAATATTATAATCTGGACTATAGGGAGGTAAAAATTCTAGAATTAAGTTGGGCATTTCTTGTGTAATTTTCTTGAGAATATCTTCTTTCTTGTGAAAACTTGCATTGTCTAAGATTACAAGAATTTTTGTCCCCTTAGTCTCAAAATCTTCTTCAACATTGCCTTGCTGTATCCACTCGTTTTTGACTTCTTGATAAAGTACCTTTAAAGTTGAATGAAAATTATCTCCATCTCCTTTAGGCACAAAATCTACTACTCTTTTTTTATCCGAATAGCGAACAGCGCCCATTACATTTAC
>JASJEI010000537.1 GCA_030064795.1 Pleurocapsa sp. MO_226.B13
TAATCAAGATCCAACTCCTGCTATGGCATCACTTCAACAACACCAACAACGGCTTTATCAGTTGGAATTTCAAGTTCAGACTTATTCCTACAATATTTCCTAAAAGTTTTGTCAGTCAATCAGCTATTACTCAGTTTGCGACTAACAAATTTGCCAGCCAACAATTAGATTTAAACGCTATCTTAAAAGCTTCTCAAGCTCTTTCAGGAGAAATTCAGCTAGACAAATTACTGTCTGCGTTAATGACTGTGGTAGTAGAAATAGCAGGAGCAGATCGCAGTATCTTTCTTTTACCCAGACAAGATAAAGCATGGGTAATTGCCGCTCATTATATTGACAATCATACCAATACTCAGATGATTCCTCTTTCCCTGGATGAATCTGACTTCCTACCTGTGAGTGTAATTAATCGTCTAATTCATACTCTCGATTTAGTTATTATTAACGACTGCTCTTCGCGACATCCTTTTTGTACTGATACCTATTTCAACCACAATTGCCCCAAGGCTTTGCTCAGCATTCCCATACTCAACCAAAATAAATTAGTTGCTATTGTCTATTTGGAAAATCATCTAACTAAAGGTGCATTTACAAGCGATCGCTTGGAAGTATTGCAATTACTCATCGCTCAAGCCGCAATATCTCTGGAGAATGCTCGCCTCTACGAACAGTTAGCAGAAAATATTGAGAATTTAGAAGCTCAAGTCGAACAAAGAACTCAGGATCTACAACGGGCAAAAGAAACCGCCGAAGTAGCCAGTCAAGCTAAAAGTGAGTTTCTCTCTAGCATGAGTCACGAACTCAGAACTCCCCTCAACGGCATCTTGGGTTATGCTCAAATTCTCAGGCGCGATCGCAACTTAACTGACAATCAGAGCAATGGACTGAAAATTATTCACCAAAGTGGCAATCATTTACTAACTCTAATCAACGATATTCTCGACCTCTCCAAAATTGAGGCTCGCAAATTAGAACTCTATTCAAGGGATCTTCATCTCACCAGCTTTCTCTCCAGTGTGGCTGGAATTATCAAAATGCGAGCTTTAGAAAAAGACATCTTATTTAAATCTGAGGCTTTGTCCGAACTGCCGACAGGTATTAAAGCTGATGAAAAAAGACTCAGGCAAGTATTACTCAATCTCTTAGGTAATGCGGTTAAGTTTACCGATCGTGGCACAGTATCTTTACTTGTTAGCTCGGTTCAGAAATCTCAATTAGAGGATGGCAGTTTCAGGGAAAGGCTTCGCTTTGAAGTAAAAGATACTGGAGTAGGCATGAATCCGGAACAATTAGCGAAAATCTTCCAACCCTTTGAACAGGTAGGAGATGTGAAACGCCGAGGTGCAGGAACGGGGTTAGGACTAGCCATCAGTCGGCAATTAGTTCAATTGATGGGAGAAGAAATACAGGTAACTAGCCAACTAGGTGAAGGTTCAACTTTCTGGTTTGAAGCTACTTTTCCCGTAGTCGAACAAGTAACCGCCCAGGATAAATTAAGCGAACCCCGAAAAGTCATCGGTTACCAGGGAGAAAGACGACATATTTTGATAGTGGATGACCAAGAAGAGAATCGTCTGGTATTACAAAGTATGCTCGAACCACTAGGGTTTGAAATGACTCTAGGAGAAGATGGTCAACAAGAGATCGATCTCGCCCGAGAAATTACACCAGACTGTATCTTGACCGATTTAGTGATGCCCGTCAAAACAGGCTTGGAAGCAGTTCAAGAAATCCGCCAGATACGAGAACTCAAAGATGTAAGCATCATAGCTATTTCTGCTAGCGTGTTGGACCTTAACAGAGAGAAAAGCAAACTGATGGGTTGCGATGCCTTTTTGCCCAAGCCAGTAGACGAGCTAAAGCTATTAGCACTGTTGCAAGAATACTTACAGTTAGATTGGATTTATGAGGAAATCGATAAATCTGACTCAAAGACTTTAGTAGCTAATGAAGCTACTGCTACTCAAACTTTAATTACTCCGCCTCCAGAAGAAATGGAAATTCTCTACGAGCTAGCCATGCTAGGCAGCATGAAGAAAATTAGAGAACGAGCGATTCATCTGGAGGAATTAGACCCACAGTACGCTCCTCTGGCTGCCAAACTTAGAACTTTAGCACAAGGGTTTCAAGAAAAAGCGATTGTAAATTTGATTAAACAATTCTTGTGAAATATCTGCTTGTATTTGGGAATAATCAAGATATATCTATATTTTTTATACGACTATTGCTCTTAAATGAGAGTATTTTAATCATCAACTTGCATCAATAAAGAATAAATGTAATCTAAATGACATTTTAAATTGCTGTTTTTTAAACTTGAAGGCTTAATCAAAAAATCAGTAGAAATAGCAGGAATTACTAATATAAAACTCAAAGACTTATCTCGGAGATTTTCGTGAATAGCGACTAGTAACTTGCTCAAGCAAGATCTATTAAATTAACCATTATGATAATTATTAATATTAAAACCAAACCCTTAACTTTCATCAGTCTTATCCTAAGCCTACTCAGTGTTGTGGCTTGTAGCACCAAAAATACGACCACCCAAAACGAGATTGCTAAAGCAACTAAACCACCAACTGCACAAGAGACTATTGTGTTAGGGGATATTTCTGATAACCCGCAAAAGAAAATTAGGAGATTTCAGCCTTTAGCCAGCTATCTGGCTGCTAATTTGAGTCAGGTCGATCGCGGTAAAGTAAAAATTGCTCCTAATATAGACACCATGATTGAGTGGCTGAAATCTGGTGAAGTGGATCTTTATATCGATAGCCCTTATCCTGCGATGTTAGCCATCAATAATGCTGGTGCCAAACCGATTTTGCGTCGCTGGAAAAAAGGTAGTGCGGAATATTACTCGCTGATTTTTACGATGAGCGATCGCAATATTAACTCTCTCTCAGATTTAAAAGGGAAAATCATTGCTTTCGACGATCCTTTTTCTACGACAGGTTATATGTTGCCCCTGGCGAAACTTGTAGAATCTGGACTCAATCCTCTGGAAAAAAGCTTACCTAATACCTTAGTACCAGACAATGCAGTAGGATATGTTTTCAGCTATGAGGATGAAAATAGTATTGAATGGTTGCTCAGTGGTAAAGTAGCTGCGGCAGCGATGGATAATCAAAGCTTTGACAAGCTGTCAGCTGAAATAAAGGAAAAAGCGATCGTTCTAGTGGAAACAGAGAAGATAGCTCGCAATCTGGTCATGGTTAGGGGAGATCTGCCACCAGACCAAATAGATGCCATCTCGTCAATATTATTAGAAATGGATCGAACTGCTGAAGGGAAGGCGGTGCTAGAAAAATTTGCTCAAACAACTAAATTTGAACAGTTTCCTACTACAGAAAGTTTAAACAGAATCCAAGATCTTTATCAAAAAGCTCAAAATAAATGAAGTGGAGCCATAAATTCTCAAAGCTGCGAGTACCTCTAGCTGCCAAACTCACTCTGGTAATGACCGGTTTAGTTGCGCTCTCTGTTGGTAGCGCAACTTCTATATCAATTTATCGCAATCACACAATCTTTCGCCAAGAACTGGAACAACAAGCTGAGGTTCTCTTGAATACTCTAATCACAGCAACTGCTGACTCCCTATATTTTGGTGATGTCGAGTTGCTTGACGATATCATCGATGAATTAACTTTCCAGAAAACCTTACTATCTAGTACTATTTATCAAAATGATGGCAGAATTATCGCCAATACCAAAGATCGAGGACAACATCAATTTACCTTAAAAGCAGATCCTTTAGGCAAGAAGATTTTGTGGAGTCAGACCACATTTTTTGATTGGCAAGCAGATCGTCTCTTAGCTGGAAAACCGATTATTTTGGGGGATGAAGCAATCGGCGCGATCGCTATAGAACTCTCAACAACATCATTACGACAAAAGAATCTAGCCGAACGCAATCAAAGTATAATCTTAGGTCTGATCTTGGGAACTATTGGCACTGCAATTTCACTTTGGTTAAGTAAATCGATTACCGAACCCATAATTCAAATGACTAGAGCCACTGAGTATTTAACTCAGGGGGATCTCGAGCGCCAAATCGAGATTAGTAGTAACGATGAATTATCTATTTTGGCTAATGCTTTTAATGTCATGACTGCCAAGCTAAAAAAAGTAATTCACAGTCTACAGCAAAGCGAACAATTGGCTTCGCACAAAGCCATCCAGCTAGAGGAAACCCTCAAGGAATTGCAGGAAGCCAAGGAGAAAGCCGAAGCTGCTAATCATGCCAAAAGCAAGTTTCTCTCCAATATGAGCCACGAATTGCGTACTCCCCTCAACGGCATTCTCGGTTACGTCCAAATTCTACGGCGCGATAAGAGTTTCACCTATAAACAAACTAAAGGTTTAAATATTATCTACAACAGTGGCAATCACTTGCTGACTCTCATTAATGACATCCTCGATCTCTCGAAAATAGAAGCTGGCAAACTCGAACTCTTTGCCACTGATATTCACCTCAAAAACTTTATCAAGGGCATTGTGGGTATTATGGCGATGCAAGCTAAGGTCAAAGACTTGAAGTTTCACTACCAGGCTTCATCTTCTCTTCCCATTGGTATTCAAGCCGATGAAACAAGACTTCGACAAGTATTACTTAATCTATTGAGCAATGCCGTTAAATTTACCGATGGAGGGACAGTAACTTTGGATATTAGTGTAGTTCAACCAGCTCCAGAAGAGGAACTTCTAAAGGCAAATCACAAAACTCTCCGCTGGGAAGTTATTGATACGGGAGTCGGCATAAATCCCCAGCAACTAACTAGAATCTTTCAACCTTTTGAACAAGTCGGAGATGTCAAACGTCAAGACGCAGGAACGGGGCTGGGTTTAAGCATTACCAGACATTTGGTCGAACTAATGGGAGGAAAACTACAAGCCAGGAGCGAATTAGGCAAAGGTTCAACTTTCTGGTTTGAAGCTAGTTTCCCCGTCATAGAATCAGTAAAGGCTCAGGATAAATTAACCGAACAAAGAAGAGCGATCGGTTATGAAGGTAAACGGCGACACATTCTCGTAGTCGATGATGAAAAAGATAACTGTCTGGTATTAAAGAATATGCTCGAACCACTGGGTTTTGAAGTGACTCTAGGGGAGAATGGTCAACAGGAAATTGAACTGGCACAACAAATCCAACCAGATTGCATCTTGACCGATTTAGTGATGCCAGTTAAAACAGGCTTGGAAGCAGTTAAAGAAATTAGACAAATCCCCGAGAGAAAACCTGGTCAAAGTTGGTCAGCCTTCGCCGACCGCCCCTACGAATTTGGGGACTTTGACACGCTTACCCCTCACAATTGGGGCGGTCGGCGGGCAATAACCTCTGGCTAAAACTTATCCATTT
>JASJEI010000121.1 GCA_030064795.1 Pleurocapsa sp. MO_226.B13
GACCGCAGGACTCGGTTTAGGCATTATCTCTTTTGCCTCCGTAGCCGAAGCTGGAGTTATGCTGGGGAATGGTTCGAGCTTAACTGGGCAGACGAGTGAGAAACAACCCCAGCAGCAGTTAAAGGGAATGAGCGATCAAGGTTCGAGCTTAACTGGACAGAAGACTGAGAAACAACCCCAGCAGCAGTTGAAGGGAAGTCATGACCAAGGTTCGAGCTTAAGCGGACAGAAGACTGAGAAACAGCCAGCTCAATAACAAGGGGATTGAAACCTAAAATAAGCAACAAAAAGCTCTTAATTCGACTGAGCATTTAATTATGCCTACCTACTTACCCCAACCCGAATCAAGGTGAGTTGGTTAGAAGCAAGTACCCCTGGTGCATCCCCAGCACCAAGAATAGTTACGGCAAGACAACCAGCACCAAATCCGATCGCATGACCGACGATGGTATTGTAAAATCGAGCCGAAGGCAGTTGGGGATTTTCAACTAGTAAAAATACAGTAGGGCCCAGACTCGGAAACAGCCAGGGTTGACCTACTGCAACACCAATTAGTCCGACTATAAGGATTAACGGCGAAAGCCAAAATATTATCGGGAATTAGAAACTGTCTTAAACCAGGGGGTAAGTTTCTTTCCCATGAAATGCTTGTCCGCGATCGTGCCGAACAAGTGCGTAAAAGTCTATCTAAATCTATTCGAGTCAACGCTAATCCTTTAACTGTCTCGGAGTGGTCAACAGCTTGTAAAGATGCAGGTTTAACCTTACAGCAACAGCAAACAGGAACAATGGGATTACTTAATTTCAATCGAATGATAAGGGATGAAGGGTTATTGGGAACAGTCAAAATTATCTGGAATGTTTTAACTAAACCCAGTCTGCGTCACAGAGTCTTACAGATGCGCCGTAGCTTTCAACAGCAGGGAAAAAACATCGATTATATCGTTTTTACGTTATCAGTCATTAGACTTGTCCGAAAAATAAATTCGTGAGAAAAAAAGATGGTAGAAATATATTTTGGAGAGTAACCGTCTTGTCAAATCCATTTGATTATATCCAAAAATATCCAGAGCGAACTAAAAGACTATTGGGCATTAGTTATCAGCAATGGCAACAATTGACCCAAAGGGCGATCGCTTACTTTAAAGAGCAACAAGATGTCTTGGAGAAAAGCAAAGTTCGTCTTAATGCTCAAGGGGGAGGGAGAAAGCCAATTTTAACCCAAGAGAAAGAGATTTGTTTATGTTTATTTTATCTGCGACAAATGCCAACATTTGAAGTATTAGGAATTCAGTTTGATATTTCCAAAACGGAAGCTAACGATACCTTTCATAAATGGTTGGCAGTATTGAGAAAAGTATTGCCAGCTAGTTTATTAGAGGAACTAGAAAATCAACCCCAAAATCGAGAGATGCGGGCGCGAACTTTTAGCAGAAATCGAGTTACTAGTAGATACCACAGAACAAGCCAGAAAAAGACCTAAGAACTATCAAGAACAGAAAAAGTATTTTTCGGGAAACCGACAATCTCATACTTTAAAAAACTCGGTTATTAGTTGTGTCCAAGGGGAAGATATTATCGATGTTACTGTGGGAGCTAGAGGGCCAGAAGCGGACATTAATTTATTCCGTCAACAACAACCCAAATTTTCTGAAGCTCAACAATTTGTAGGGGATAAAGCCTATGTTGGTGCACCTCGAACTACTACTCCCACGAAAAAACCCAGAGGTGGAGAATTAACCCCAGAACAGGAGGAAGAAAATAAACAGATATCTCGTCGAAGAATTTTTATTGAACATTTAATTCGTCGTCTTAAAATTTTCCGCATTGCTGCCGATAAATTTCGACTGAATCCCCAAAATTATGAACAAGTTATTCTGACTATTTGTGGGTTAGTTCGTCTTCGTCTGGAGACTTTTTCTTTGACTCCTTAAAACCTCAAATTTTGTCCCCCCAATTTGACGCACCTAGGTCGCAACTAATTTTATAGTTGCTAATGCAAACAGCCGACAACACTTGAAAATAGGTCAAACTTAACTTGAATATTTATTCAACTCCGAAGCCTCTTCCCTTTGGCTTATCTAGTGTTGCTTATTTTCGGATAAGTCTTCTTGAGAAATTTCGTCTCGCTCAAATTCAATTAAGGCTGTTAAGTTGAAATAGTCAGTAGTTTGTTTGATTAAACACAGTGTTTTCTTTCCAGTGGGAAAAATTTCCCACCCAGGAATTGCCGCCCCACTACTATCTCGTGTACCGTAAATTTCAGGAGCGATAAAGATTGCAGGTTGATCGATAATACTTTTTTTACTAGTAATAGTTTTTTGTATTCCTTTGCTGCTTAAGAGGCGATTAATTCGATAATCACTTTCAATCCTCTCAGATTCTAGTGTTCTTAACTCTGCTTCGATGATGTCTAATTCTTCGGGTTCAAATCCACATTGAACTAAATGATGTTCGAGATCTTGTAGATTGCTACTGATGATTTCTAAAATACTGATGTATTTGCAGCCCAAACTATGACCCAACCAGAAATAATTAGATTGATTGAGATATAGCTCAAGTAAATCTTCATCGCCTTGCTTTAATATATAGGCAACTAGCTCTTGTTTAAGAGCATATTCCTCTGTTAATAATCGAATAGATGCTTGCCAGTGATCTACACGTCTTAATCGCCAAATTATTGGCGGAATCACAGAACAGGGATAAGCGATGATGGTATATCCTTGATTGTATAAACTCCGCAACAGAGGATTGTAAAATACCGTTGGTAAAGAACCAAAGATCAAAAAGCTACCCACAAATTGAATTATGCCTTTGGGCTGAGGATGCAGAGCCACCCAACTATTAGCAAAAGGTTTAAAACCAAGGTGTTTCTTGGAATCTCTAAAATTGCGCTCGCCAGTCACATTGATATATCCCTGAATTTGAGAGCTTATATTAATTAGTTTAGAAACGATCGCACTGCACCAACCTCTATTAACCACATTTCTTAACCTCCCTCAATCCAACTCAATAAACTTACTCGTACACTCCGACGGAGGTCGCACTGCTGGTGCATTACTATGTCCAGTGCGAAAAGGTGGCAAGGTGCAACTGCGTCACATGACCTCAGATGCGGTGCTAAAGATTCTGCGCCGACGCGCATCTCAAGCTGGTGTGGAGTCTTTCTCCCCTCATGATTTTAGACCGGAACTTTCAGATTGACAAAACAGCAAAACCTATGCATGGTGAAATATACAGCCCTATTGAGTTAGTTGTTTACTGGGTACAAATCAGGGAAACACCAAGTAAATCTAGTGCTTTTTGTTGTAGTGCTGTAGGTTGAGTTATCTTGTCAAATGTAACCAAATCTCCCTGGAAATTGATTTGAATTCTATTGTGGGCAATTGTGGCTAAATCATTCAATAAAGTGGAAAAACTATGAACAGGTAAGTTCTCTTGATTGCGCTTATTAGCAGCTTTTTGCTTGGCAATTAGTGAAGGTTGATATTGCAACAATTCCCCTGAGTCTGATGATTCAAACTTTTCCAGGTCTTCTTCTTCAAATAAAATAGGAGCCAGGGCTTTTCTTATATGCCATTCTACATAATAAGCCAAGAAACATAAGAAAATATGTCCTTTAACTCGATGGTCTAAATAATGATAAATAGGTCGCACTTTTAAATCAATTGTTTTCAGACAGCGAAAAGCCTGTTCGACTTTTGATAATCCTTTATATGCTCTTACTGTGGTCGGTGCATCCATCTTTTCCGACTCAACAGAAGTCCGAATAATGTAGACGACCTCTAAGGTTTTTTCTCTTTCGATTACTTCTGATTTTCTACGATAAGCAAAATAGGAATCTGATATCTCAATCTCAAATAACTTTCCTACTTGAAATTTATTTAAAACTTTTCCAACTCTTAACCCTATTTTATCTGCTCCCTTTAAGGCTCTCTTTTCTCTAGTCGTAGCTTGTTTTATTTTGTCTAGTTCTTTTTCGGTTGCGAGTAATAATTCTTCTCTAACTTGAGCATTTTTCTTGGCAATCAGAGGGTTACGACAAGCGATTAATCTTTCTCCTGGATAATCATTACTTTCTATTTCGATAACATCTTGTTCATCAAATAATCCCAATTGAATATAGTCAACTTCTGCCAATTTCCTGATTTGACTTTTAGTTAAAGCTGTAATCCAATCTAATCCTTCTTTGGCTTTTAGCTCATCTAAAATATTAGCGTTGGTAATTGTTCCTCTATCTCCTACCCACACTACTTGAGCAATTCCAAACCTTTGTCTTACTTTAGAGATTTGTTGTCCCAAAGTTTGACTATCTAAACTATTTCCTTGAAATACTTCTATTGCAATTGGACAGCCTTTTTGATTACATAAAATCCCAAAAACTATCTGAAGTTTTCCTTTCTTTTTATCTCGACTATAGCCATAAGCTGCCAAAGAGCATTCCGTTCCTTCTAGATAAGTTGAAGTTAGATCGTAAAGAATTAATGAGCCATTTTGGAGATGCCTTGATGCTAGAGCATTTTCAATGTTTATCTGTTTTGATAGCAACCAATCCAGGGCTTCATAATATTCATTTCTGTCCCCATGAGATAATCCTAATAATTCTCCTAAACTTGAATTAGCTGTTTCGGCTCTGATTCCTCTAACTGTCCCTAGTTTTGAAGTTGGGTTGATAATTCTGGAGACAATCATTGCTACCGCTAAATCCCTTCTGCGAGTTTTTTTTGATTCAATTAATTGAGGAATTCCTAACTTATTGATTGTTCCTAAGACCCAGGCTACATGACCATGAGGTAAACTCCGAAGTACTGTACATAACTCAGGCAATTCCTCTTGATTAATTACCTTCGCACCCTTGAGAGATAGACGCAGATTATCTACTACCTCATCTGGCAATTTAGAGAGATTGGCTAAAGTTCTTTTCTTGACTTTTTTTCCTTCTCGATAGGACTCTCTGAGAAGAACGGCAGGAGGGGAATTTCTGTTAGGAACTTTTTCTATATACATGACTACATTATACCCAAAATAGTCCCGCTACAACAATGAAAAAATCCTTAAATTACATGGCTACAAACCCGAAGAATTAATCCTCCCATCTACTTTTATATATAGCGTTGAGGGTCTTTTAGTTCATTTGTATGCTGAAAGTTCCGTGATAACGATTCTCATCATAGTTTCGGACTATGACAACAGCAAAATTCCGAAAAAAAATTCTCTCGGCTTTGTTTTGAGAATGATTATCATTATAATAAATATTTGTAAACCACATTGCTTCTCTTCACTATGTCAGAGATTAACCAGCAAGGATTACCAGTCACGATAATTACAGGCTTTCTCGGAAGCGGGAAAACTACCTTACTCAATCAAATCCTGCAAAATGACCTAAACCATAAAGTTGCAGTATTAGTAAATGAGTTTGGCGATATCAATATTGACTCTCAACTTTTGGTTGCCTATGACAATGACATGGTGGAATTGAGTAACGGTTGTATTTGCTGCACGATTAATGAAGGCTTGGTCGAAGCAGTCGAACGAATCTTAGCTAGGGAAGAAAAAGTAGAACGTTTGATTATTGAAACTACTGGTGTAGCTGACCCTTTGCCGATTATTTTGACTTTTGTGGGTTCGGATTTTCGGGAGTTTACGCGCCTTGACTCGGTTATTACTCTAATTGATGCGGAAACCTTTACCCCAGAACATTTTAATAGCGAAGTGGCGTATAAGCAGATTGCCTATGGGGATATTCTTTTGTTGAATAAAACCGATTTAGTAGATAGAGAACAATTAACCGCATTAGAAACCTATATCGCTTCGGTTAAAAACAATCCCAGAATTATTCATACCCAGTACGCTCAAGTACCTCTACCGTTAATCTTGGATGTAGGATTAACTCAGACAGATAGTTTGCCTGAAGCAGAACATCGCGAACATCATCACCATCATTCCCATCACTTAGAAGCCGATGGTTTTGTGTCCCTGTCTTTCAAGAGCGATAAACCCTTTGATGTCTATAAATTTCAAAAGTTTTTAAACGAAGGACTTCCAAGAGAAGTATTTCGTGCTAAAGGAATTGTTTGGTTTGCAGGAAGCCAATTACGTCACATCTTCCAACTCTGCGGACAGCGTCACGATATTAAGTCCGAACCTTGGTCTACTCCTCATGTTAACCAGCTAGTCTTTATCGGTCGTCATTTAGATACCGATAAACTCCGCCAAGAGTTAAATGACTGCTTGGCTACTTCCGTTACTGTTTAATTTAATTTAATTCAAATTTATGACCTTAGCTAAGTCCGAACCAAATCAATTGGACAAAATCGATAATAAATTACCCAAACTAAATACTACGCAACAGCCTCTTGTATCTGAAGAGGAGATGCGCCAAGCAGTACGGACTTTACTCTTAGGACTGGGAGAAGATCCAGACCGCGAAGGCTTGAAAGATACCCCCAAAAGAGTGGTCAAAGCCTTAAAGTTTCTGACTTCTGGCTATCATCAATCCTTAGACGAATTGCTCAATGGAGCAGTATTTCACGAAGATGCTAATGAAATGGTCTTAGTTCGGGATATTGACTTATTTAGCTCTTGCGAACACCATATTTTGCCCATTTTAGGTCGCGCTCACGTAGCTTATATTCCCGATGGGAAGGTAATCGGACTGTCAAAGATTGCTCGTATTTGTGAAATGTACGGACGACGTTTGCAGGTACAGGAAAGATTAACTGCCCAAATCGCCGATGCACTCCAAGGATTATTACAACCAAAAGGTGTAGCGGTAGTAGTAGAAGCCAGCCATATGTGTATGGTGATGCGGGGAGTGCAAAAACCTGGTTCTTGGACTTCCACCAGTGCGGTTAGAGGTGTGTTTGCCGATGATGCGAAAACTCGTCAGGAGTTTATGAGTTTAATTCGCCACAACCCTGGATTGCGTTGATCGATGCGCGTGTCACTGTTAGAGATGGGTATTAAGCTCATCTCTTTATTTTTGACCGAGGAAGATACGAAGCGTAGCTTAGTCATTCTCTGAAGAGAATCGCCCCGTCCAAGGTTGACACGGGCGATCGCTTGCCCGACCCATCTCAATTTGTAATCATTAGTTTTTATGCCAATTCGACAACCCAGCAGTCACAAAACTGTTTTTAATTTCCTCAAAGAACTCGGACGAGAAATTGATGCTCAAGATTTGTATTTAGAGTTACAGCGTCGGGGCAAAAAGATCGGATTAGCAACAGTGTATCGTGCATTAAAAACTCTTCACAAACAAGGCTCGATTCAAGAACGAATGAGTATCAAAGGTAAATCTTTGTATAGTGTTACTTCATTTCACCAGCAACATCACCTCAACTGTCTTAACTGTCAACGTTCGATTGTTATCGATAATTGTCCGATCAACAGTAAATTAGACTGTTGGTTTCAACAATCTCAAGAATTTAAGGTTTACTATCATACTTTAGAATTTTTTGGTTTATGCACCGACTGTCAAGAACAAGAAGCATTTCGCCAATAAGCGATAAGCCTACCCTAAAGGGTATATCGAAGTGTATCCCTTTAGGGACACCTTCGGCTAACGGCATAGCTTCGCGACGCGGTTCTTAGGAAATGAAATTACTATGAAATACATAATCTCAAATTAAAGCTTACAAAATTGTTCACTAAAACGTCCAGATACTGTTGGCGAACTGCGATCGAGATCACAAATCGCTATCCTGAAATTAAGTTCTAACAAAATGCAGGAGCTAGGTATCATGTCTGTGAACCCAGAACCGATTGCACCAATTCCCGCTGAAACAGTTCGTGTGGCTAAGGCAGCTTTTCCAAAAGGTAATCCTTATCTAACCTTTCGTGATGTACTGAGAGTGATTTTTGGCGATGCCGATTTTGTCCATCTCTTTTCTCATACAGGACAACCTGCCGTACCTCCCTGGAGATTAGCATTAATTACTTTGATGCAGTTTCGAGAGAATCTCTCTGACCGACAAGCAGCAGAATCAGTACGCTCGCGAATTGATTGGAAATATTGGTTCTACCGAACTTACTGTGTAAAACTAACTAGTAAAGTGCCCAGGGTAAGCTCATCTTATTTTGTATAAAATGTACTTGACAAAAGTAATCTTATACAATTTTTTTAAAAGTAATGGTGTTTCGCTCCTATAATATACTTTCAATATTAACTAGAGTAAATTGAGACGATTAGGGGAAAGAATTGATGGGTAAAGGATTTGTACCTGTAAAAGCGATCGCCAGAAAAATCACCAGCTAAAAGAGCAAAACTAACTTCAATTTCCCAAATACAAACTGATTTATCAAGTTATTTTAACGATCTTAAAGATCCGAGAGTCAAGAGAACTAAAAAGCACTTGTTGAAAGATATTTTAGTCATTGCAATTTTAGCTGTCATCGCAGGAGCAGAGGGTTGGGAAGATCTTGAAAATTATGGTCTCAGTAAGGAACAATGGTTGTCAGAATTCTTGGAATTACCTAATGGAATACCGAGCGACGACACTTTTCGTCGGGTTTTTGAGAGGATCGATCCCTCAGCTCTAGAAGATAGTTTGATCAGATGGATACAAGAATTAATCCCTTCTTTAGACCAACAGATTGTTCCCATCGATGGTAAATGTTTGAGAGGATCTTATGACCGCGAGCAAGGCATTAAAGCTTTACATCTAGTCACAGCCTGGGTCGCAGAGCCAAATTTGACCCTAGGTCAAATAAAAGTCGAAGACCATAAAACATGAAATAACAGCTATCCCCGCGCTATTAGAGTTAATCGAGCTCAAAGGAGCGATCGTCACCAAGAAGTGCGATGGGAACTCATACCATTTCTCGAAACTAGCTAGAAAGATAGCAAATTATTTTTTATTAATTAAAATTCTTAAAACCCCTACTATGTTTAGTTTTTGAGTTTTGAATTTTGAATTTTGAATTAAAACTAAGTCTCCAATGACTTTTGAGAACTGGTATCAGACTGAAATAGTCCAGTTGATTCGTCAAAAACAAGCAGATTATGTTTTAGCACTCAAAAAGAATCATCCTACCCTTCACCAAGAGGTCAAAAATTGGTTTGAGCAAGCCCGTGCTTCCAACTTTGAAGGCATTAAAGTCTCTCATGACCGCAGGGTGGAAAAAGGTCATCATCGCACCGAAAAACGCTGCTGTTGGGCTGTGCCTCTGTCTGAGTTTGGGGGTCTCTACCAACAAAGACAGTGGTCCGGTCTTCAAACTATAGTGATGATGGAAAGAACCCGCCATCTCAGGGTAAGCGCAAGAAAATTTAGGCATCAGATGGGTTAGAGTGTAAAGGAATCGAAGCGTTGAGAACTTGAGCGCAAATACGTTACATCCATGCTGGCTCGCTTCGCCTTTTGACGAGTACTCCGCTTGAAACTCGTTTCTTGCCAATCGTAGATTAATGCTCCATCGCTTGAGTAAAGCGATATTTTCTGGGGCATTGCCTTTGCGAACACGAGAGGCATCTTCTCCAAAAGTCACATCCAATACAAGCGTGGAGTTGGTTCTCAATCGACCAATGCTGTCGAATTGCTTTGCCTAATTGTTGAGCATCAGGCGGTAGAGAACTAAGGTAGAACATCACTTCTTGGGTGGTTTTGTTCCAAAGATGACGAGTCCGAACAACTCGCACTATGGTTTGTAAACCAGACCATTGAGTCTGTTTGTATAAACCTCCCATTTGATTCAAGGCAACCGCTGTAACTTGTCGTTTTTCACGACGATGATGTCCTGATTCAACCCGAACATCATAGCTGTACTCAATGCCTTGAAAATCTAAAGCTTGGGCATTTTCAAACCATTGTTCAACCTCTTGGTACTTGGTGGGATGATTAGCTTTAAGTGCCAGCACATAGTCTGCACCTTGAGCCTGAATCTGATGAGCAATCTCCGTTTGAGTCCCCATCGCATCTATGGTAATGATACATCCAGAAATATCTAACAGTTCCAGTAGGGCTGGAATAGCAGTAATCTCATTACTTTTATCCTCCACTTTGACTTGCCCCAGAAAAAGTCGGTTCTCGCCCAAGGCCCAAGCACTGACTAGATGTAATGCCAATTGCTCTCCATTGCGATCGTAAGAACCTCTAACCGTTTTCCCATCAATGGGAATGACCTGTGCGCCCAAATCTCTGACCAAACCCTTCAACCAACTCTGAAAGCTCTGTTCAAAAGCAGTAGGTGAGATTCTCTCGAATAACCGTCGAGAAAGGCGCATAGTTCGCCGCATCTAGTATCAGCACTCGGAATCCCAAAAGGCAAAGCTAAAAACTCCGACAGCCAACCCTCATGGCTCACACCATAGGTTTCAATATCTTCCCATCCCTGGGCTCCACCAATAGTAGCCAGTCAGGCAATCATGACAATGCTAATAAACGGATGAAGAACACCCTGAGACCCTCTGGGGTCTATTAAATCCTCAAAATGCTTTGTCCATTCTTTCTGTACCTGTTCACAATCAATATTCGCCTTGGTTGACGAGGATTTGCGACTTTTATTGTGGTCGAGGGATGCTTCACCAAAACCTTTTGCCATGAGGAATCCTGATTATTAGATGGATTCTAACAGCATATTACAGCTTCATTTTTCTTGCGCTTACCCTGCCCGCCATCTGTGGAATAAAGTTACTCATGAAGTCCAGTTTTATTTGTCTTCTCTACCCGCAGATGCTCAGAACCTGGGTAATGCCATTCGCACCCATTGGGGCATCGAAAACCAAGTCCATTGGAGGAAAGGACGTAACTTTTAATGAGGATCATTGTCGCATCCGTTCCTGCCACTCCCCTCGTAACGAAAGCTCTTCTGAGACGCATGGCATTAAATGCCCTGAATCTAGAGACCACTCTGAAGCGTAGTCTGCGCCAAAAAATGAAACGCGCAGCTATGAATAATGACTATATGATGACTGTTCTCTGGCGGGGTGACAACCTCCAGAATCCATAGATGACAAGGGATACGACAGGCGATCGTAATGCGATAAGAATCTCGAGGAAATTGAGTTAATATTCAACAGGAAAATGAAGGGAAAAGACCAGAATCCTTAAAATATTCTGATTATTTCAATTATAAAGCTTGAAATGATTAAGAATAACTGTCTCATCAAATAAGAGACAGTTTAAACAAAAATAATGTTACCTCAATTCTATATTGATTATCTCAAAATCTATTTACCTGACTCAGAATTCTTAACACTACAAATTTTAGTCTGGCTGCTCCAAGTTCATCGCAAGCGTAAGAATTGAAAGGCTAGCTTCCAGCTGACCCTATCCGATAAAATTACTCGCGCGTTCCTTGGCGGATTAAAAATCCGCAGGGTCGCTCGTGAAAGCAGAAGGAAGAAAATACAAAGATTTTTAACTATACCTAGATTAAGTTTACCGTGACTCTGGTTTCCTTTAATAAAGAAGATAATAAAGAGTCAATTTAAATATGGGGATCGCTTAATAATTACTATTGACCGAACACAGTGGAATCCCCCCTTTAGTTCCCCCCTTAATCAGGGGGGAACTAAAGGGGGGATTGATCAGTGGAATTTGGAAAAAAAGCGCACCGCCCGCGTGACGCGAAGCTAATCCTTTAGGGCTGAGGTTTCCTCAGCGTATAGGACGGAGCAAGCAGAGCCTTACCAATTTATTGGTTACTCTTATCCAAGAAAGGTAGCAGTAACTTTTATGAACAAGCAGCTACGATTAAACCCGTACTGAAACTGCTAAAAGACTATAAGCTCCTAGTTATAGGCGATGCGCGAATACAGAAGTACAGCCTTGGCTCTCTGGTTAACTCACAAAAAAGTCTCTTTGATCCTGAGATTAAATAAAAACACAAAAATTAAACGTCGTTATAAGAAATATCAATCCCTTGATTCTTTAAATATAAAACCAGGAGATAAAGTTTTATATAATGATGTTTTAGTTACATAAGAGAACAAAAAACAACGATTTAATGTAGTAGTTTACTGGCGACGAAAATATAATAATAAGCAACTACCTACCCCTTGGTATTTGCTTACAAATCTTAAAAACTCAGATGAAGTTATTAAGATTTTTTCATCAAGGGGAGGGATAGAAGCTCTACAATGAATAAAAAAAATCAGGAAGGCTTCAAAAAACGATCACTTATGCCACCCACCGATAACTTAATTAACAAGCCGAGAGAGAAGAAAAAAAAATTAGGGAGGTTTGATAGTAACTTATAACT
>JASJEI010000107.1 GCA_030064795.1 Pleurocapsa sp. MO_226.B13
AGTTAGCTTTGATTATATTTGGGGAGATGCCTTGGAGGAATGGGAGCGAGTAAGACCAGATGTGAAACTAATTAATTTAGAAACCAGTATCACCAGAAGCAATGATTATTGGTGGGGGAAAGGGATTAACTATCGGATGAATCCTGAGAATATTGGTTGTCTCACAGTAGCTAAAATTAATTGTTGTTCCCTGGCAAACAATCACGTTCTTGATTGGGGATATTCTGGTTTAAGAGAAACTATAGCAACCTTAAAGGCAGCGCAGATTAAAACTCCTGGGGCAGGTCAAGATCGGTACTCGGCTGAATCTCCAGCAATTATGGAAGTCAAGGGTAAAGGTAGAGCGATCGCTTTTTCTTTTGGCGTAACCACTAGCGGGATTCCCCGAAGTTGGGCTGCTGGTAAAGATAAGCCTGGAGTCAATCTCTTAAAGGACTTATCCGAGCAAACTGTTAGGTATATACAGAAGCAAGTCGAGGGAGTTAAACAACCAAAAGATGTGGTAGTTGTTTCTATTCATTGGGGAGACAATTGGGGTTATGAAATTTCCGCCCAACAAATCAAATTTGCCCATCAACTAATCGATCGCGCTGGAGTCGATTTGATTCACGGACATTCTTCTCATCATGTTAAAGGCATAGAAATTTATCGCGAGCGCCCGATTATTTACGGCTGTGGCGATTTTATTGATGATTATGAAGGAATCGGCGGTTATGAAGTTTTCCGAGACGATCTGGGCTTAATGTATTTTGCTACCCTCGATTATGACACGGGAAAACTCGTCAATCTGCAAATGATCCCAACTCAAATTAAATGCTTTAAAGTGCAACTAGCCTCAACTATAGATATTCTCTGGCTGAGAAAAGTTTTAAATCGAGAAGGGAAAAGATTTGGCACATCTGTGCAGTGGGACGGCAACAAAACCTTAACCCTAAAGAAGCTTGACCCAATCTCATCATCAAGAGATATGTCTGCAATCTAACCTGCGCTCGACTACTGCCTACAATAAAGATAGGAATAGCTGTTGCAAGGTGTAGAGAGGTTATTATGGCATCCAAAAACTCACCAATCAAAGATCCTAGTATGGACTTGGAAATAGAGGCAATTAGCCGTTTTCGTCGCCTTGTCCCGTTTCTTGACCCAAAATGTCGAGTCTTCCGCGAACTCAACGGTCATTCTACTGTACTCTGCCTAGATTTTACGGCTTGTCCTCAAGACCTGAAAATGAGCCAGAAAGAATGGCATGAAATTGCCAAGCTATTGATTTACTCCTCTCACTATTTAGGTTTAGCCAACTCTTTGGTTTTTAAAATTGGCGATCGCATAGTATCATGGATGAATTTAAACCAGATAAGCACCTAGCCAAAATTAACGATCTATAGCATTACGTATTAAGCTTAGGACACTTTGTAAAATTGCTACTTGCTACTTGCTACTGCGATGCGAAGCGAGTCCTTTAGGGCTACTTTCGAGCCAATAACTGATATGTCCTAACACAACTTTTTACGGCTATAGTACATCCTCAAGAAGTAATCAGAGAGGCAGGCATGATTACTATCGAGTACCATAAGTGTACAAGATGTGGTTTATGTACCCACATTTGCCATACAGGTTGTCTGGCGATCGCCAATGACGAGTTGATTATCGATCGCTCACTCCGAATGGGATATCCTGCGGTGAGTTTCAGGAATAAGGTTGAGGGCAAGATCTTTCCAATTCAGTGGATTACTGAGAAAGCGGACGAGATTGCGTGAATGATAAATTATGGAATCATCAATATCATTCCAACCTCTTTCTGGCTCAATAGAGCTACTAAAGCTTCAATTGTCTCTCTGCTTATTTCTATTCGATCGAGAAAAGAGAGACAATAGAAGAAAGAGCAGTCAGTCAAATTTCTGCTTCGTGTTTCAGGTTGCGCGGGAGGTGAATCCTCATGAAGGAAGCAATGCTCTACAAAAAATTGCCAGATAATTCAGTTCGCTGTAATTTATGCGCCCATCATTGTCTAATTGCCGATGGTAGAAAGGGAATTTGTCAAGTCAGAGAAAACCGTAACGGTAAGCTCCGCACCTTAGTTTATGGGCGAACTATCAGCCAAAATATCGACCCAATCGAGAAAAAACCTCTATTTCATTTTTACCCAGGTTCAACTGCCTATTCCATTGCTACTCCAGGTTGTAATTTTCGCTGTGCTTGGTGCCAAAACTGGGAGATTTCCCAAATGCCAAAAGAACAGCATTTAATTTCGGGTTATGAGACGACTCCAGCAGAGATAGCTGCGGCAGCACAGCGATGGGGTTGCCGTAGCATTGCTTACACTTACACTGAGCCGACTATCTTTTTTGAATATGCCTATGATACAGCCCGTTTGGCTCGCGCTGCTGGTTTGGCTAATATTTTCGTGACTAATGGCTATATGACAGCAGAAATGCTCAAAACAATTGCTCCTTATCTGGATGCAGCTAACGTAGATTTAAAAGCTTTTCGGGATCAAACTTATCACAAGTATGTAGGAGCTAAGCTACAGCCAGTGCTGGATAGCTTAAAGGCAATCGAACAACTTGGCATCTGGCTGGAAGTAACCACCCTAGTAATTCCTGGTATTAATGACGAGCCAGAAGAGTTACAAGATGCAGCACAATTCATCGTCCGAGAATTAGGTGCGGATACACCTTGGCATATTAGTCGTTTCTTCCCCGATTACAAGTTGAGGGACGTACCACCAACCCCTCAAAAGTCCCTGGAGCGAGCTTGGGAGATTGGAAAATCAGCAGGACTGAGGTATGTCTATCTCGGCAATGTCCCTGGTGAAGAAAAACAAAACACCTATTGTCCAGATTGTGGCACTTTATTGATTAGACGCAATATCTTTGGCGTAGTTGCCAACCACATTCGATCGGGATGCTGTCCAAATTGTGGTTGCGCAGTAGCTGGAGTAGGTATGTCAGAGAAATCTCATTCAGCATCAGTTGTAACCAGACAATAATACAAATTAGGGAGAAGTAAAATGTTTCATTGGAATGTAGTGGTCAATCTGCACGAACATGGCTTCAGAAGAGCTTTTAATCTACTTCAAGGATTGGGAGCAGTCTACACTACTGAATTTCTAAATGTTTTAGTGATGGAAGTGAGCAATATTCCTCGCTTTCTAGAGACTCTGAACACTTGGGTGTCAGACGATCCCAGTCTACTGAAACTCATATCACGGATAGTACCAGTTACCACCACTTTTTCTTTTCAATCACCAGCAGAATTTGAGACTAAGGCAAAAGAAGCAGTTTTGTACTTGCTGCCGAGCTTAGCAGGTAAAAGTTTTCATGTTCGGATGCACCGCCGTGGTTTCAAAGGTAGTCTTTCTAGTCATGATGAAGAGCGGTTTCTAGATAAAATTATCCTTGAAGAACTAGGCAAAATGAGCAACCCAGGACACATTACTTTTGAAGACCCCGATGCAATTTTAGTTGTGGAAACTGTAGGTCAACAGGCGGGACTTTCTTGCTGGAATCGCGAGAATTTACAACGCTATCCTTTGCTAAGGCTGGACTGAAGCGGATGAGTCTTAAATCTCATTGGCTATGATTCGGAGAAAACGAATTTGAACATCAGATTCTTTGCCACATTATTAGTACCAGTAACAAATACATCCATCCGCTCAGCCCTTAATCCATTTCTCAAACTTGAACCTAGTCTGACTATAAAACTGATATAAGAGGGATCACCATGAACGACCAAGCCATCAAGCTTTTCAGTCTAAACACCAGTAGAGACTTTGGCGAACAAGTCGCCAAGCACCTGGGAATTGCCCTCAGTCCTCATGAAGAACGAGACTTTGAAGATGGGGAACATAAGACGCGACCCTTGGTTAATCTGCGCGGTCAGGATGTCTTTGTCATCCAGTCCCTTTACGGCGAGCCTGGTGTCAGCGTCAACGATAAACTCTGTCGCTTGCTATTTTTCATTGCTGCTCTCAAGGATGCCTCCGCCGAGCGGGTGACTGCTGTAGTTCCCTATCTTTGCTATGCTCGTAAAGACCGCCAGACAAAATCTCGCGATCCGATAACTACCCGCTATATCGCGCAACTGTTTGAGGCAGTAAAGTGCGATCGCCTCGTTACGCTAGATGTCCATAACCTAGCAGCGTTTCAAAATGCTTTTCGATGTTCCACCGAACACTTGGAAGGTAAAAATATTTTCGTTCGACACTTTGCCCCCCTGATGGGTAATGAAGAGATAGTCGTCGTATCGCCCGATGCTGGTGGCATCAAGCGAGCGGAAGCCTTTCGTCAAAGCCTTAATAATAAGCTGCAACGAGATATTTCTATGGCTTTTACGGAAAAATATCGTAGCGCAGGTGTAGTCTCTGGAGAGCTGATTGTGGGAGAGATTCAAGGTCGAATAGCAATTATTATCGATGACCTAATCAGCAGTGGAACGACCTTAGCACGCACGGCTAAAGCTTGCTATAAACAAGGTGCGGTCAAAGTCTATGCTGCTGCCTCCCACGGAGTCTTTGCCCAAGCCTCCGATCGCATCCTGGCTACTCCAGAACTAGACCAAATTGTCATCACCAACACCATTGCACCGTTTCGTTTGATGGAGAGTACAGTTAAAAATAAACTCACTATTCTAGATACTACGCCTCTGTTTGCTGAAACCATTCGCCGACTCCATAGCGGTGGCTCACTGGTGGAGATGCAAGAATTATCATGAGCCTTACGAGAAATACTTGATGAGGGTTACGGCAGGAATTTTTCTGCCAAGTGTAAATAGGTTGTAGCTCGCTCGAACCAATCCCATGCCTCTAGCTGCCCTGGTTCTTTCATATGCCAGATCGCCAGCTTCGCCCGAAGACAGGCTCGGTAAGCTTTGTAAAAGCGAATTAAACGCTCTGGGGGAGAATCTTGAGTGGCATGACGATATAGTGTGAGGAGCTGGTTGCCGACCCAAGCTGCCCCCAGGCGATCGCATTCTAATGCCAGAAAAGCTAGCTCGTCGGCACAGTCGAGAATGCGCAGGGAGCGATCGAACTCTAAGCAATCAATAATTGCTATTTCGGGCTTTAGGCAAATGTGTTCGGGTCTTAGATCGCCGTGACCTTCAATAATTTTTCCCCGACGAATACGGCGGTCAAATAGATCGGACTCAGTTGACAAAAAAGCGAGCAGCTCGGCTATTAAATAATCGACCAAATCACCAGGCAAGCCATTTGCATGAAGTGTAAGCTCTTGAAGCGTCGTTTGAAGAGCTGACTCGATCGTCAAGAGGTAGTCTGCCGTAGAAAGGTTTACAGGGGGTAAGGTTCGGTAAAAATGAACTAGGTGCTGCACAACCCGAATTAGGTCTTTTTCCTCGACTGTTCCTTCTTTTATGGCAACATCGAGCATGGCATCTGCCGACAGTCGCAACATCTCGACCAGCCAATCTACAATCTTACCCTCTCCCCCCAGCTGTAGTTGACCCGATGGGTTGACTACCAGTGGCACGACATCCAGATAAACTTGGGGAGCTAATCGCCGATTGAGCTGCAATTCGGCTTGGCAGTCTTGATACCTGGCAGAGAGAGTGCTGAAGTCAAGAAATTCATAGCGGACGGGTTTTTTCAGCTTGTAAGCATATCGCTCGGTTAGAAACACCCAAGACATATGGGTTTCGATCGCCTTAACTCGCTCAGTGCCATCCACTAAGCGATCGTAATAGCTGGCTGGTTGTCTCAGGAACTGAACTTTTTGTGCGGTTGCCAATTGCGAATTAATATTCTGCATACCATGGCTTAAGGGTAATTAACTTCTCTTTTTTCTTCATGGTTTAGTTCATTCTAATGCTTAACAATCTTTCTTCACGGCTTACTCAGGTTTCTTTCTTAACGCTGGGCTTGCCATGATTACCATCAGAAACGGGCTATTTAAGAGTGCGATCGCATTATCCTATGTCTCGAATAGCCATCTCAGTTTCTAATTTGTGCGGGATAATATTGAGATCGTACTAATATTTGAGTTTGTATGATTAACATCGATGGTTCATGGGGTGAAGGTGGCGGTCAAATTCTCCGTACCAGCCTTAGTCTGGCTAACATTACTGGTCAACCCGTCCGCATCGATCGCATTCGCGCCAATCGCCCCAAACCAGGACTAGCAGCGCAACACTTGACCTCGGTTCGGGCAGCAGCTACTCTTTGCCAAGCTCAGATAAGCGGAGATACATTGGGTTCAATGACCCTGGAATTTATGCCTACTCGTCCGCCTCAAGCTGGACAGTACACTTTCGATGTTACCGAAGCAAGGGAAGGAGGCTCAGCAGGAGCTGTAACCCTGATTTTGCAAACTATTCTGATTCCTTTAGCACTAGCCAATGGTAACTCCAAAGTTATTCTTAAAGGGGGAACTCACGTTGCTTGGAGTCCTCCCGTTACCTATATTGAAGAAGTATATTTACCTACCCTCAGACAGCTAGGTGTACGAGCTGAAGTGCAGTTAAATGCTTGGGGTTGGTATCCCAGAGGCGGAGGTGAAGTAGAACTGCGGGTAACTGGTAGCCAACAATCTCTAAATGGTCTTCAATTGTTAGAACGAGGAGCTTTACAGCAAATACGTGGTTTAGCGATAGTAACAGAATTACCTGCCCATATTCCCCAACGCATGGCTAACCGTGCAGAAAATTTGTTGCAACAGGCTCATCTCCCCGCTCAAATTAAGGCAGTACGGGAGCGAGGCATAGCACCAGGAGCGGGGATCTTTCTCACGGCTGAGTACGAACATAGTCGTGCTGGATTCAGTGCTTTAGGACGCAGGGGAATACCAGCCGAAAGGGTGGCAGAGACTGCCGTTCAGGAACTACTAGATTTTCAGGCTCAAGCTGTACCAGTAGATCCCTTTCTTGCAGATCAGTTACTCTTACCCCTAGCCTTGAGTTCAGAGATAAGTCAGTATCGCCTAGCAAGCATTAGCAAACATCTGACGACTAATGCCTGGGTAATCGAGCAATTTGAACTGGCTAACATTGTCATAGACGAAGACAAACAGTTAGTTAGCGTTATTCCCCGAGGTAATAGTTGAGCAAAACTTTAGTTTCTGGTGTCAATGCACCATAACCCATCGATTGGTATCTAAGATTGGGGTGCAATTAGAATTAACCATGAAGATGATGCTTCCCAATTAAACTAACGCTGCTGGCTTGAAGTCCCTTATCACCCATATGTTCGATCAAACGAACTTCACTACCTACCTGCAAGTCCCTCAGAGTGCAATTAAGAAGACTATTTTGGTGAAAATATACTTCATCTCCCTCAGAGGTCTCAATAAAACCATAGCCATCCTCTGGTAAAATACCGATCACCCGACCGTGAGAAGGTATTTCATGTATCTTAGTCTTGTTCCTTTGAACGGCAGCATAGCTTTTTAGTCGACGTTGTGCAGCAGCGAAAGCATCGCGAATTGCTACATAAAGATCTTCATGAGCATGGTTTTGGGATCGGTTGCGATTAATAACCAACTCTCCCTGAGGTACAGTCAGGTTAATTCGCACGTGGTAGATATTACCCTGATGATGATGTCGATGGGGTGCTTCTACCACGACTCGACAGCTGGTAATGCGATCGTAGAAACGATTTAATTTTTCAGTTCGTTGGCGAATTTGAGCCTCGATCGCATCACTGGGAGGAAGATCGTGAAAGGTAATTTGTAAAGGGATTTGCATAGTCTCTCCTCAATATAATTAATAATTTAAGGGGGATCTGACCAATCACTTAGTAATTCATGCTCTTGTTGATGCTACTGATTACTAACTTGCCAGTTCCATAACCTTTCCGACATGATTTAAAACTCGATCTAACAAAGTAAACCAGACGACAATCATTGCTGATAGTAAAGTAAATTCAATCAAAGCGAGCTAATCGCAGGTAAGTTAAATGTTCCCAGAAAATAGGTTAATCCAGACAGACAGAGAAACAGAAGCGGTAAACCGATTAACAATTCACAAACCTGACGGCTTTTCATCTTCCAAACACCTCCCTATGCATTGGTTTCAATAGTGAGGATGCTATTTTTACGGGGTGTGAATGAACACCGAACTCTCTTCTACTTTTATTATCCCTCTCTTTTTTAGTTCTGTATCCAAACAAGACAAAATAACTCATTGAAACAAAAACTATAAGAGTTATTTCTCAAGGGAAAAGACTTTGAAGATAATGACTATCATTGTATTGCGCTCGCCTCAAAGCGTGTTTTGTTGAATTCGCTATTGCTCGATAGTAAGCTTAGGTGATTTCTAATTATTTTAATCTATTGGAGAGCTTGTTTCCCAGAAATCACCTGAATCTTCAGGTTTATCGGCAATAGACCCGGTTGCAAGCTGGTAATAGCTCTTTTTTCGCGAGATATTCGTGAATTTGGTTTACGTCAAAATGGCAGATATCTTTGGCTACTTCCTTAATGTTTAGGTTTTTAAATAAATTGTCAGCCATAGCTTCTCTCATGATGCCTAGAATCTGTGGTTCTGCCACTAGAATTAGTTGTCTGGCTTGATTCGCCCGAACAATATTGAGCATTGCGCTGCTAATCTGATTAGCGAACCTTTTTTCAAATTCGATCTCGTGGTTTTGACGGTGGTCATCGTAGCTATGATCTTGACCGCTTAAACCTCGGTTACGTCCAGTTTTGGTATTTGCCCAAAGCTCTCGACTTTGAAGTTCTTTTGTAGAGTCAGATAAACATTCAGGTTCGATTAAATTGGGACCTGATTCATATTCTGATGTTGCTGCTGAATCTAAGGTGAAAAAACGCGCTTGAGTTCCATTGATAACTGCAACGGCAAATTTAGTCATAACTTACACCTTGCAAAACTCTTTATACTTCGATCCTATCAATAAAATGGTATTGTGCTTGACAATTGCTAATAAAGCTAAAATATCGCTTCTCTACACGACATCCTCATATTTTCTGTATATATATCATTTCTGTTCCACAAAATTATAAAAATCCTATTCTACTTTGAAGAATCAAAATTATAATTTCCTGAATTTGCGAAAGTCTATGAGATGAGTTATTTCAAAAATGATTATTCACAATTGCCATATCCATACCTTTACGTTTGAAGCCGTTCCCGAATATTTTGTGCCGTTCGGCTTGGTTAGATTCTTAGCTAAAAACAAATTTTCCAGACCTATCGCCCGATTTCTCAACTATTTGAATCCATTTAGCACGGACGATTTGTTCGATCGCTATGCAGCATTCATCAGAATCGGGACTTCGTAAAAGCAAGAACATATCTTTAAAGATCTCCAAAAGTTTTATCCCCTAGGTAGTCGATTTGTCATTCTCAGTATGGATCTGAAATACATGGCTGCGGGCAAGAGTTCGCAATCTTTTAGAGAGCAACTAACTGAATAGACTCAATTAAAACAAAAGTATCGCGAGTTGTGTCTGCCGTTTATCTGTCTCGATCCGAGGCGAGATGGAGTTGTGGAGTTAGGCATTGAATACTTAGAGGAACGTAATTTTGCGGGCATTAAACTCTATCCAGTAATTAGTATTTAGTTGTTCGTGGGGATAATAACTTATTTGAAAGTTAATGGCGTAACTTCTAAATTTAAAATATTGACCTCCAAATTTTTGAAGACTCTAATTTTTTTTCACTTCCCCCGCCCCAGTCAATCGTTAATCTTAATTTCTCGATACGTGCTATGATTTGTTGTCAAAAACTGCGTAACATTGGGATTTCTGCCCACATTGATGGGGGTAAAACCACTATTTCCGAGCGAATTCTCTTTTACACGGGCAAAATCCATCAAATGCACGAGGTAAAGGGAGATGAAGATGGTGCGACTATGGATTACATGGAGTTGGAAAAAGAAAAAGGGATTACCATTACCTCTGCTGCAACTACCTGTTTTTGGCACGATACCCAAATCAACTTAATCGATACTCCCGGTCATGTAGACTTTTCGATCGAAGTCGAGCGCTCGCTGCGAGTTCTGGACGGGGCAATTATGGTGCTGTGTGGAGTAGCTGGGGTACAGTCTCAGTCTTTTACAGTAGATCGGCAGATGAAACGCTACCGTATCCCCAGAATTGCTTTTGTTAATAAACTCGATCGCCTGGGGGCAAATCCGTTGCGAGTAGTGTCAGCCTTAAAGGAGAAATTGGGCTTAAATCCCCTACTTTTACAATATCCCATCGGTGCAGAAGATAGGTTTGAGGGAGTTATCGATTTGATCGAGATGAAGGCAAATTATTATGAGGGAGAACATGGCGAACGGCTAGTTAGTAAACCAATTCCCGAACATCTACAACTAGAAGCACAAACAGCTAGAGAGGAATTACTCGATCGCGTCTCGATTCTCTCCGAAGAGATGATGGAGAAAATACTGGCAGAATCAGAAATACCTGCACAACTTATCTGGGATACGATTCGTCGGGGGACTCTGAGCCTAGAATTCACCCCCGTACTGTTAGGCTCGGCACTGAAAAACAAAGGCATCCAAAACTTACTCGATGCCGTCTCGCTTTATTTGCCTTCACCCGTAGAAAGGGAATTAGTCACCGCTACCAAGATCTCTACCAAAGAGGAAGTTAAAGTCAATCCCCAACCTGACAGCCCAGGGCAAACGCATCTAAATTCTGTAAACCTTACTTAGCAAGACTTTCAAATTTTAGTTACAAAACTAAATAATGGCTCAAACCTTTATCCCGTAAGCATTGTAAAAATAAGGTGCGTTTGCCCTGCCTGACAGCCCTGTAGTGGCATTGGCGTTTAAGCTAATCGATGACGAGTTTGGGCAGCTTACTTATACTCGCATTTATTCAGGGACATTAAACAAGGGCGATCGCCTAATTAATACTCGCACTCAGCAAAAGATCCGCGTGCGTCGTTTAGTCAGAATTGAGGTAGACAAAAGGCAAGAACTAGAATCGGCGACAGTGGGAGAGATTGTCGGCTTGATGGGTATTGAATGTGCTTCTGGAGACACGCTTTGTTCTCTGGGTACAAATCTGGCTCTGGAAGGAATATTAACCCCAGACCCCGTAATGACTCTGGCAATTACTCCGCAAAATCAAGAAGATAGCGATTGCATTACTAAAGCCCTGAATCACTTTGTCAAAGAAGACCCCACTTTGCATATTACTACCGATCCTGAATCAAATAAAACCCTAATTTCAGGTATGGGAGAACTGCATTTAGATATCTATTTGGAACGGATGAAACGGGAGTATCACGCCGAGGCTTATATCGGTGCCCCCGCCGTTGCCTATCGAGAAACTATTACTCAAGCTGCTACTTTTGATTACACTGTGCAACAACAAATTGGTAAAACCGAACAATACGCTCAAGTTAGAGGACGCATAGAACTCTATTCGTCACGCTTTTTGTTTGAAGATCGGGTCAGTAAAAAGGAAATTCCGACTCAGTTTATTTCAGCTTGCGAACAGGGATTTCGCGATGCCGTGAATACAGGTTGGCTGAAAGGGTATCCAATTATAGGTGTAAAAGTCATCCTCGAAGGTGGTGCTTTCGATTCTACCCATTCTTCGGAAATGGCATTTCGGATTGCGGCGAGGAATGGCTTTGAACAGGGATTTGCCGCAGCCAAACCAACTATCCTCGAACCGATGATGCTCTTGGAAGTAGAAACTCCCAGTGAGTTTTTAGGTAAAATCCAAGGCAAACTAATCTCGCGTCGTGCTTTATTACTTGGTTCGTCTACTAGAGACAATTTCGAGATCGTTCGCGCTGAGGTACCTCTAGCAGAAATGTTGGGCTACTCGACAGAATTGCGATCGCTCTCTCACGGCATGGCAACTTTTTCGATGGAATTTGCCGAATATCGACCTTTACCTGAAAATCTGGTTGATTCGCTGAGATAAGGCGATCGCTTTTGATCTTTTTGCACAAATAGAATCTAAAACTCGAATTAGCCATGAAACAAGCCAAATGTAATTCACTATGTACAATTCTATTAACTTTAAGTGCGGTCTTTTTTACCTGGCTCGAGCCAATTGATGCAAATATGGCGCTCGCCCAAGTTACTATTCCAGCTAGTTTAGTTCCTGCCCCTAGTTTGCAGCAGAAACAACCTCAACCAGCATTAACTTCAAACACGAATGCTTTACCTGCCGAAGTTCAAAGTGCCGTACTGGAAGATGCTACCCGACGAACTAGCAAAACCGTCGCCACTTTAAGTTTGAGTTTAGACTAGAAGTTGACTAAATAATCAATTCAACAAGTAAACAAATTGAGAAAATAAACTTTATTCCGCCAAAAAGCGGGGAAAATCAAGCTGATTTACTCTCTTCTTTCGCTTTTTTCTGACTTTCAAAACGACCTTTCCCTTTCTTCACGATAGGAAATCGGATTTTTTTAGTCCGAATTCTGCCTTTTTGCCAACCAGGCGATTTTCCGCGGGGTTTGGGAAAACGAGCCGGAGTGCCAATCCTGGCAATAACTGTCCCAAAACTTTGAGCAACTCTTCGGTGGAGTTAAATTAACCTGTGGTTTCTGCCAAGGTAAGGGATTATCCAGGATAAGGTCTCGTGCCAGCCATAACTCCCCTGACTTTTCACGGGATCTTTTTTTCAATAAAGCGATCGCTAAACCACCGATTCCCCAAGGCTTATTTTCCCGTTATCGATTGTCATTAAGCCAAAATTATTGAAAATAAGCCTTGGGAGGAAATCCAGTTCTGGAGG
>JASJEI010000538.1 GCA_030064795.1 Pleurocapsa sp. MO_226.B13
TCTGGTTTGATTCTTAATCCTTCTTCCTGGCAATCTAAAGCTAGTTTTAAAGCTGCCACAGTATTTTCTGACAACGCAGCAGTAATTAAGTTACTGGCATCACTCTGAGCTGCATAGAGACGGATTGTTTCTGCCCACCAAGGATCTTGCAGGTTCTCAGTCAAAAGATTATCTTGCTGTAATGCCCTAACCTGAGCTGCCGCTAGATATTCTTGAAAACTTAAATGGGCAAATTCATACACTCCTAATTCTCTTTCTACTAATAACCCGCTTACTTCCTTCATCTGTATCAGAAATTCTGCCGCCGTCAGTGAGTTACTTGCTACACTTTTGAGTTCATCATCAATTAGTTCTTGACCAAGATTTGGATTAAATTCACGGATTTTACGCTCCATCAAAGCCAGTGCCAATACTTGCAGGACAGATTTATTTTGTTCGGCGGTCAGTGGACTTTTGATTTTTTTGGCTTTCTGTCTGCTTCCTAAAAGCAGATCGCAGATCTTCTGATATAGTTCTACCCGACGACCTGGTAATGCGCTACCGCAATAGTGAACCGTGGCAATCATTGTTACCAACAGGGGATTCTTCGCCATATCTGCTATGGCTCGATTATCCATAATGCGCTCAATTAGATCGTCAGCATTATTTTTAGCTTCCGAGCGCACTGCTGGCGTATCCCTTCCCGCTCGACTCATAATTTCAGTTTGCAGATACCAGCTCTGGATAAATTGCTTTACCTGCTTAGAGTTGAAGGGAAGCACTTTTAGAACAGTTCCCACTTGCTCTACGGGTGCGCTGCGATAACCGTGAGGACGTGAAGTAAGGATAAACACATTTTTACGATAGGTTTCTATCTGCCGATTTACCCATTGACTAACCTGTGTACGTTCATCTGAATTGGCAACTTCATCCAGTCCATCCAACATCACTAAAAACTTGCCAATTTTTAACCGCTCTTCAATCCAATTGGCAGGCGGAGTAAGTTGAACGGCGGTAGGCAACTTCTTGATGTGTTCTCTTATCAGTTTGGGCAAGCTTGGTGGCTGCTCTGTAACAATCAGGCGACGAATATCCCGCAGATACAATAGCACTGGGATTAATTTGGGTGCTTTATAGACTTTGTTTTGCTTTTTGGCATAAATCAGAGTCAAATGCTTTAATAGGGTAGTTTTTCCCGACCCAGCCCAACCAATAACCGCTAAACGGCGAAAGGCTTGGAACTTTTTCTTGTTGCTTTGGGCTAAAAAGTCCCAAATTACTTGACTCCCAGAATCGCCTTCCCCCCCAATCATTGCACCAGTTATTTTCTCGGGAATTTTCGGTACAACTCGTAGCGACACAAAAACATTCTCTAAATCCAGCACTGGCAAGCCAATTCTGAATCCCTCTATTTTCAATTCCCGAAAGGTATCGATTAAGCTCTGATAATACTTTGCCTGAAATTGTGAGTTTAACTTCCACCACCACAACCAGATAACAAACCGTTTCGGCTGATTGACAATCCAGGTAGCTACTGGTTCTTCTAGGTTCTCTAGTTCTTCTTCAATCAGGTCTAAAACTCGGTTGGTCACTCCTGAAACAAACTTATAGGCGATCGCCAGCAGTGTAACAGCTATGGTGAACAACCCTAGTAATGTTGCTGCTTTAAATTGTCCCTTGACTAGCAACCCAATAATTCCAGAGATTCCGATCCCAGTTCCGGAAAGACCCAAGTACTTGATAACTTTTTGAACTCTTTTTTGTCTGGCTTTTTGGCGTGAATTAGTAGATTCTTCCGAATCTCGGACAGATTGTAGTTCTGGTTCGTTCTTTGGCATTGGTGGTGTCGCTGGAAATAGGGTATGGGTATATCTGGTATTTCCGATCTAGACTGGCGAGATTTAAGCTAATACTATTTACAGAATCAAAAAAAAGTGCGATCGCATTTGAAGATATCTGGCAACAAGCGATCGCCCCCAAATCCCTAACTAAATCCTAATTTAGTGGAAAATTTTGAGAAACTTGTGAAGTCCGAACCGCTTTTTTGGTCGAAAAAGCATTAATAAATTTTGCTAAAAATTCGCTTTTTTTTTAAGGCTTGAAGTAGTTCTGGTGGCAATATTTTACTATAGCTCAAATAAGGAGTATAGGCATGGATAACCAAGATTTACTCAACGAACGAGTCTATGACCGCACCAGAACAGATGAGTTGATTTGGCAACGAGCCAAGGCTTTAGGAATTTCTCGTCGTAGACTAATGCAATTGTTGGCTGCTGGTACTGGTGCTACGACAGTAAGTCTGCTCCCTGCTCATCAAAACAAAAAAGTCGCTCAAGCTCAAACAACTAATACTATTGCTCAAGACGAAACAACCTCTGCGATCGTCAAGGAAATCCGCCCAGAGTGGTTTTTTCAGGTCGAGAATAATTTAGAGATGCGTTGGGAAAATATGTATAATCGTGGTTATCTCGTGCCAAATGAATTGTTCTTTGTCCGTAATAACAATCCAACTCCCCGCATCGAACCTGCCAACTACAAACTAGAAATTACTGGGGATGGAGTTTCTAATCCTCGGTCGTTTAGCTATGACGAACTCCTCAGTATGCCTTCAATTTCGGTAATTCGTGCTGTTGAATGTGCTGGTAATGGTAGAAGCTTTTTCCAAGCTGCTTATGGTAAAGAAGCTAGTGGCACACAATGGAAATTGGGTGGTATTGGTGTGGCAGAATGGACTGGTGTTCCAATGCGGGAAGTTTTATCGAGAGCAGAGGTGAAGTCTAACGCTAAGGATGTGATGCCAATTAGTTTGGACGAAAAGAAAATACAACGTCCGATTCCAATTGAGAAAGCCTTAGCCGAAGATACTCTTTTAGTCTACGCTATGAATGGAGACATTCTACCACCAGATCATGGTTTTCCGATTAGAACTTTAGTGCCTGGCTGGGTTGGCATTGCTAACATTAAATGGGTTGGTGGCATTCAGGTTTCAACTTCACCTTTGTTTTCCCTTTACAACACAGAAAAATATATTTTGATTGGCGATGATTATCCAGTCTCGGAAGAACTACAAGCAACGGGAGTTTTAGGAGAAATTGCTACCGAACAAAAACCGAAGAGTGCTTTTGAACTGCCTTGGAATGGAGAAATTGCCTCTGGCAATCGTCTTTTGCGGGGACGTTCTTGGTCGGGCCAAGGAACAATTACTCAAGTAGAAGTAAGTTTTGATGATGGGCAAACTTGGCAGCAGGCACGCCTAAGAGAGCCGAATCTACCTCAAGCATGGGTGCGTTGGGATCTTGACTGGGATGCACGTCCGGGAACTTACAAATTACAAGCCAGAGCAACGGACGATCGAGGAATGACTCAACCAGAGCGCGTTCCTTTTAACGAGAAAGGTTATCTCTACTGGGGGGTTGCTACTCATTCGATCGCGGTTGTCTAAGAGCGATCGCAATTTGAATAGATTATTACTTGGCTTCGAGCGAGATGTGGGCAAAGAGCTATTGTCTTATCTAGATTTTCTAATCCTTCAGGGTTGACTACAAACTTTACTTTATCCCTAACTAAACCTATGTGAAGAATGTTTACCACCTAGGAGATACTTGGATACATCTGCGGACGTGCCTCACCTGCGGTCATCCTGGTTGCTGTAATTCTGACAAAACAAACACGCTTCACAACATTTTAAGGCTACGAGACATTCAATTCTTAAATCTTTTGAAAAAAATGAAGCTTGGCGTTGATGTTATTCGATGAAATTTATGTGGATATTGCGTAATTGTGGACCAATTCGTTTTGGTGAACTTAAACGGAAAATTACTGGAATATCAGCAAAAGTTCTCACAGATCGGCTAAGAATGTTAGAGCAAACAGGGCTGGTAGCTCGAGAATACAAACCAACTATTCCTCCTTAAGTAAGTTATCGACTCACTAAAAGAGCTATGGAGTTAAATGAAATTTTCGACCGACTAGAAGTAATCGCTCAAAAATGGTACTCTGAGGAGGATAAGGGAAAAATGTCCGTTGATGAAGTAAAACTATCCGAGGGAGAAATATCCGACATTTGAGCGTTATCAATGATTTATTTTTGAGAAGCGATCGCTTCTCAAACCTTATTGATAACTCGGCAAGGATTACCCGCAGCCACAATATTATTGGGAAGATCTCTAGTAACTACACTACCCGCACCAATGGTCACATTAGAGCCAATCTTAACACCAGGACAAACAATTACTCCACCACCCAACCAAACATTATTGCCAATGGTAACTGGGGAAGCTAATTCTTTTCCTGTCAATCTGATTTCTGGATCTGTGGGATGATATGCCGTATAGATTTGAACCTTTGGTGCGAGTAACACATCATTTCCCAGATGTACCTTGTTGCAATCGAGAATCGTACAGTCGTAGTTGATATACAAATTATCTCCCGCAAAGATATGGCAACCATAATCGCAATAAAAAGGAGGTTTGACCGTAAAATTATCGCCAATATTGCCAAATAAACCCTTGATAATTTCTCTTCGCCGATCTACATCTATAGGCTGTGAAAAATTAAAGTCATGAAGCAGTTTTCTCGCTTTTAGATGCATCCTGGTTAATTCTCGATCCGTTGCCAAATACAACTCACCATCGAGCATTTTTTCTCGTTCAGTTTTTTTATTCATACCTGTTTTAAATTCTTCTTATGGCAGCTAAAAGCATAGATCGACAATCTTGTTATATAGCGATCGCACTTTATGAATCGACTTCACCCAATCCAGATTATCAAAAACTTTACGAAGAATGTTTTATTTTAATTAAAGCCACATCTTTAGATGAAGCTAGGGAGAAGGCTTTAGAAGTTACCAAGCAGCAAGAAAGCAGTTACAAGAATGTAGCAGGTAGCACTATTACTTGGTCTTTGAAACATATTGTAGATGTTGCTCCTGTATTATATGAAGGCTTTGAAGACGGTACAGAATTATACGCCAGACATTTTCGCAACTATGAGGCTTATTATTCCTTTGAACCGCTTTTATCTGGAGAACAGCTTTGAAATATCAGTAGGTTGGGTTGAGGTATAGTCATTCCAATTAATTTCCTCATGGTAGCTTTGTATTAATAAATAGCTTGAATATTACTTGCTACTTGCTACTTACTACTTTTTTACAAAACCGACTGGTTACTATTTAGAATGACTATACATACGCGCAAGCGTTCTCGAAGAGTAACCCAACATCCATAAGCTATGGAAGGGTTGCACGCGCTTGTTTAACCCCCACTACGAAGTCTCTTGTTAATGCATGAGAAATGGGATCACTTTCTTTTTTTGGCATTTTTGAGGAATAGGTGGGATAAATTTGGTAGGTTAGCTAGATCGCGAGAAGCCTCACGCTATAAATTTTTAATTTTAGCGTCGTGATGAATCGCGATAACTATGTATTATAATATACATATGTTTACATTAAACTACACTTATCAA
>JASJEI010000108.1 GCA_030064795.1 Pleurocapsa sp. MO_226.B13
GTCATTCCAGTGAAGGTGCGAAAATATTTTCCTAAATGACTCTGACTATTGAAACCAGAGTCTAAAGCCACATCTGCAATAGATATATCTGCTTTTTTTAGTAACTGTTTAGCGAGTTCGATTCTTTGTAGCATGACATACTGATGGGGAGATACTCCTGTCGATCGTTTAAACAGTCTACTAAAATGAAACTTGCTAATCCCTAAAAAATTTGCCAAGTCTTCAGTTTTGATCGCTTGCGTTAAATGATTACTAATATAATCAGTCGCTTGTAAGATTTGGCGATCGCTTAATCCTCCTTGATAAGTTTTGATATTAGGTTTAGTCCCAGAATGATCTCGCAGTAAATTGACCGTTAATGCATTGGCTAAAGACTCAATGTAAAGCTGTCCCACGCCATTATTACCTTGATGCAGTTCGGCTCGTAACATCATTGCTAACTGCTCTATTTTATCGTTACGGACACAAAACTCTGTAACTAATTCTAGGCGATCGGGGTCAGAATTAATTGTTTCTGTGGCAATTTGTTTTAGAAACCGAGGCGGAATTGTGATTTGTAAATAGCGATCTTCATTATCAGTGCGATAAGAACTATAGAGTTGAGCAGGTGTAATCGTAAGATCGCCTTTAGTATAAACTCCCACATAAGTGCGATCGCCGATAGTTTGCCAACTGCGATTCGGTTTTGTTGCCAAACACAAACAAATTGTATGTTCGTTATATGTTCCCGATTCGACTACCCCTGGTGGTTGCTCAAATTCTTCAACGATAATAGATTCCCAACCTAAATTTTGACTCGAAGCGATCGGCGATAAGATTTGGCTATCTTTTGAATTCGAGATTTCCACAAGTGTTTTTTGTGATGAACTTACCATAGATCGACCAAGCCTTTTTCAGAACTCGCAGCAAGATTTTGATAAACGCGCACGATTTAAATAGCTCTTCAAGCTTGAGTTACTTATTCTGTAATTGTAACGATTCAACTTACAGAACTTAACAAGCGTAAAGGTTTCTTAAAATATGGCTAACTCATCTCTAGCAATTAAGAAGGCAACAGAATACGATGTAGAGCAAATAATTAATTCAATCGTGCTGGCATTTAGTGCCGATCCCGTAGTGCGTTGGATGTATCCTTCACCACAGCAATATCTTACAAGTTTTCCTAACTTTATTAGAGCTTTTGGTGGTAAGGCATTCGATTCCGAAACTGCCTACTACACCGAAGGTTATTCAGGTGCTGCTCTTTGGTTGCCTCCTCAAAGTCAGCCTGACAATGATGCAATAGGTAATTATTTACAGCAAACAATATCTCAGCAGCAGCAAGAAGAAGTCTTTGCCTTGTTTGAGAAGATGGTTTCTTACCATCCTGACGAGCCTCATTGGTACTTAGCAATTTTTGGTGTTGAACCAACTCAACAAAAAAAGGGATATGGTTCAGCATTAATGAAGCATACACTGGCTATGTGCGATCGCGACGATCGAATTGCCTATCTCGAATCTTCCACTCTGAAAAATGTTCGATTTTATGAAAAGCACCGATTTCAGGTAATGGGCAAAGTTCAAATTGGAGAATCACCTACTATTTTTCCGATGTTGCGCGATCGATGATAGTCCAAGACAAAAGACTGAAGCAATCGTCAATTTATTCAAAATCAGATAGCAAATTGAGAAATATCATATTGTGTCATGACTTCCATTTCAATTCGATCGAGCGTTCAAACAGAAATACGTGAATTCTTAAAACTAGCAATCCCCCTTGCTAGCGCACAAGCTGCTCAAGCAATTACAGGATTTGTCGATGCAGTGATGATGGGTTGGTTAGGGCAGGAAGTCCTTGCTGCTGGTGGATTAGCTACCATGATTTTTATGGCATTTATGATGACTGGAATTGGGATTATCTCTGGGGTAAGTGCCTTGGTAGCGGAAGCTTATGGGGCTAAACAAAATCGAAGGGTAGGACAAATTACTCGCCAGGGTTTATGGATTGCTTTACTTCTGGCAATTGTCGGTATGCAAATTATTGCCAATTTAGATGGTGTAATGCGCCAATCTGGACAAGCAGAAAATATAGTAACTCTTGCCGATACTTATCTCAATATTATGGCATGGGGATTATTTCCCGCGATCGCTTTTGGGGTACTTAGAGGCTGTATTGTTTCGCTCTCAGAAGCTCGTCCAGTGATGTTGATTGTAATTACTGCGACGGGATTGAATATTATTGGTAACTATGTATTAGCATTCGGTAAATTAGGTTTTCCCGAAATGGGTATTGCTGGTTTAGCAGTTGCTAGTATTTGCGCTCATTGGTTTATGTTTCTATCTTTACTAGGTTATTTGCTTTGGCATAAAGTACTTCGTCAATACGATCTCTTCCAAAACCTACATCGCATAGAACCAAAAATCATCCAGAAATTACTTTGGGTAGGTATCCCGATTGGTATTGCTACTGCATTGGAATATGGACTCTTTACCACCCTGACATTTTTTATGGGAGCTTTAGGAACGCCAGTACTAGCAGCCCACCAAATTGTCATGCAAACCCTTCTGGTGATTTTCATGGTACCTTTAGCCATGTCTTATGCAGCAACCGTTAGAGTCGGACAGTGGTTGGGACAGAGAAATTGGCAAAAAGTCAAACAAGTGGCATTCGTGAGTATTGGGTTAGCCATTACATTTATGCTAGTGACTGGAATCGCGCTTTTTACCCATCCACAACAAATTATCGGACTTTATCTCGATCTTGACGATCCAGTGAACGCTGATGTTTTGAGGATTGGGGTGTCTATGCTAACAGTAGCAGCATTCGGACAAGTTCTAGATGGAATACAAAGAACCGCTAACGGTGTCCTACAAGGATTGCAAGATACTCGCATACCAATGTTACTCGGTATTTTTTCTTACTGGGGAATTGGTTTGACAACCAGCTACTTTCTAGGATTTCATACCAATTTAGCAGGTACGGGAATATGGATCGGTTCTTATGTTGGTTTAGCCACCGCTGCGATCGCTTTTACCTGGCGTTTCTGGAAAATTGTGTCGAAGAAGAAATTCTCTTTCCGATAAGAAATACTTTAATGCTTGCTACTTTCTGCTTGAGATAAGTAGCGAGTAGCAAGTATCTGAAATAGCTGCAATAACCACTACAGAATAAAAAATGCTATTCCAGAACAGCTATTGCCTCAATTTCTATTAGAAAATCTTTAACAGCAAGTGAAGAAACTCCAATCCAGGTTGTTGCAGGCGGACAATCGCCAGGAAAAAACTCCTTCAGCCCTTCAGCGATCGCATTAACTTCTGTATCGGGGTCGTAGTTCACCATATAAATGCGTAGTGACACTACATCTTTAAGTGAACCACCGACTGATTCCAATGCTGTCTTCACATTTCTCAAGCACTGTTGCATTTGTTCTCTACGGTTAGTGCCTACTACTTTTTCTTCGGCATTAAACGGTGTTTGACCAGATAAATAAACAGTTCGACCACCTTGAGTAGTAACTATTTGAGAAAAACCAAATTTTACACTTGGAAACAAAGAACTTGGATTGATATGTTCTTTAGGCATACTTGCACTCGAACCAACGCCTGATTGGTTGAAGAACTTACACTAAGAGTATATCAGGTCACTTTAACTTTGAACCCCGATCGACAATCTCTAAACCTTAGTTCTCCGTCTAAGGGCGATCGCCACATACGATCTAAAATATGTCATCTTATAGAGAATAGCGATCGCTTTGGTTGAGCCGCTCACCCTAATTCTCATCCCTCGAATACAAGGACGACCACCACACTGACCAGGAGTTTGAGTAATACGAGATAGTAACTTATTCATCAAATGTGTCAAGTTGTTTTATGTACACCAGCTTTTCCCATTTTGAATTATTTTCTATCTTTAGTAAAAATATAGACTGGTAAGGAGTGATCGATGAAATTTCTGCGCGAAGAAAAAGGTATTGCTTACAAAATATTTGATATTTCGGAATTAGAAGATATGGCATTGGTTATTGGGGAATCATTCTCCAATTCCGAACCAATGGCAGTTACACAAGGTATTTCACTCTCAGAAATGACCGATCTAGCAAAACAGATTGCTCATCAAGCAGTGTCCGAGTCTCTTAGTATTGTTGCTAAATCTCAAGAAACCCAGGCAATTATCGGAGTATTGCTAGCTAACGACTGGGGTGCAATATCGTCAGAAGAAATTACTCTCCCAACTGATAAGTTTAATCCAATCTTGGCACTGTTAGATGGATTAGACGCTCAATACAAACAAGGAAAAAGTATCGGTGTTAATGAGTATCTACACCATGAATTTCTGGCAGTGAGTCAACAGCATAGAGGCAAAAACATCGCACATAATTTAGTCGAGATCGCGCTCGAAAATGCTATTAACAAAGGTTATAGAAAGGCTGTCGTTACAGCTAATAATCCTACATCTCAGCATATTCACAGGAAATTTGGCTTTCAAGATTTTGTTGACGTTTCATATAAAATATTTACCTACAAAGGTCAAAAAGTTTTCTCTTCCCTTGAAGGAAAATGTATTCTCATGAATCGATCTTTAATTTAGCTCTATTTCTGTGACATAAAAAGCTTAATCCAACTTCTTATCAAAATAGCAAAAATCGAATAAATCACATCTTTGTAATAATTTTCGAGCAGAACGATCGTGACATTTGCTAAAACTTTAAAATTGTTCGTAATGACCACCGATCGCAAAAATATAGATATACTGTTCGTCAAACTTATAAATAAGACGATCTTTTTGAGATAATCTTCTCGACCAAAACCCCGATAGATTATGCTTTAATAGTTCGGGTTTTCCTACTGCGCCAGTATCTTTATAAAGTTAAATGTATCGAGCGGGCGATCGCTTTTTCTTGAAGAGGCGATAAGCCTGCCCTAAAGGATATATCGAAGTCAATCACGGATACATAGCGAAGTGTATCCTTTAGGGCTTCGCTATGTATCCCTTTAGGGACACCTTCGGCTAACGGCATAGCTTCGCAACGCGCTTTGTCTGAGTTTATTTGCAAACAGTATCAACAGAATCGTCAATTAATATAAATAGTTTTACTGCTCTCTTGCTTCTTATATGAGAAGATTGAAAATTTTTGTATAAATTACATCTTGGATGAATGATACCTGTAACATGGTTAACCTTACAAACATAAGATTTTTTTCATTCAAATTTCATTAATAGCTTAATCAACTATGTAAATCTGTATATAGAAATACCAAACCCCAACTCTAAAGGTATTTCTAGAAACCAAATTTATATTTTTGGAGAATGAAAGATGATTGCCAGAATTAGTGAACTACAACCAGACACTATACAAACTATTAGAGGAAATGTCTCTCAAATTGAAATTGAAGATGATGAATTTACTCTCAGCAATACTAGTGGCAGTATTGAAGTTGATGTTGATTTAGATGACTTAGAAAATCTTGATGATGATGACGATGATGATGGTTCAGATAATAATAATTTAGATAATGTCAATGTCGTTGATGACATTGATTTAAATAATTTTTTAAATGAAATAAATGGACAAGAAGCAACTGTTGTTGGTGAACTGGATGATGACGATGTAAATGATTTAGATTTTGATGCTCTAAGAATTACAGCAAGTAATGGATCTGTCGTATTTGAACAGAGAGTGCTAGAAGATGCTAATGTGCTTGGAGTTGGGGATGATAACTTCGTTCAGAATACACCTGATGCAATTATTATTAATGGTGGAATAGGCAATGACAATTTGACTGGTGCTGAGGGTAGTGATTTTCTGATTGGTGGTGCTGGTGACGATCTACTAAGAGGCACTGGCGGTTTTGATACTTTCATGGTAGGAAATGGAGCGGATATCATTGTTGATTTCGAGCCAGCAGACGTTATTGTCGATCTTGGCGATTCATTTGATGATATCGGACAGATTTTAGGAGAGGGTGGCGCAGCTACTCAGGTTGGTCAAGATACTGTTATTAATTTAGGAGATGATGATTCGGTAACTCTTCTCAACTTTGCCGTTGATGATTTGACGGCTGCTAACTTTGCCTTGATTTAGAATTGTCTTACAGTAGTTTTCGTGCTTAGTAGACCATCAAAGCTTCGATCTGAAACACTACAAACAATCCAAAAATAATTAATTGCTCTAAGTTATCATTTTGGCGATCGCTTCTATTAACCTAGAAAGTTTCATTTCCTGGAATAAAGCGATCGCTGCTTACTTAATAAAACTCAATCGCAACCATTTGTATTTTCAATCGGATAAAACCTTCAAATTTGTTAAAATTAAGCTTTAAAAGTCTAGTTTCCAGGGCTGCAAACACAACTTTTGCTGAGTGAGTTGGGACGAAATGTCTAAAAAAGATCGTGAAGTAGTGAATTTTTCCACAAGGTCAGTGACTGAAGTTGTTCCACGTCTGCCTTTGTTTGCTAGTCGTACTCCTGGAGAGTCTTATCTTTATCTAGAATACCATCGTCAACCGCCACACGAATTGCCCGAACACACTCCTAATCGGCATTTAGAACAAAATCAATTAAAAAAATAATTCACCAGGGATTATAAATCATGAAATATCGTCAATTAGGTAATACAGAAGCACGAGTATCTGCGATCGGTTTGGGCTGCATGGGAATGTCAGATTTCTATGGCGGACGTAAAGCCAACGATAATGAAAGTATAGCCACAATTCAACAGGCGATCGCCTTGGGGATTAACTTCCTGGATACAGGGGATTTCTATGGTGTGGGACACAACGAGGAACTGATCCGCGAAGCGATTAAAAACGTCCCTAGAGAAAACGTCTTTATTGCCGTTAAATTTGGTGGTTTGCGCAATTGGGATGGTGGTTTTCTCGGTTTTGATAATCGTCCCGTAGCAGTGCGAAACTTTTTGGCTTATAGTTTGCAAAGATTGGGAGTAGATTACATCGATATCTATTATCCCGCCAGAGTCGATCCCAATGTACCTATCGAAGACACGGTGGGAACGTTAGGAGAATTGGTACAGGAAGGCAAAATCCGTTATGTGGGACTATCTGAAGCTGGTGCGGATACCCTCCGTCGCGCTCATGCGGTGCATCCGATTTCGATGCTGCAAACTGAGTATAGTCTCTGGACGAGAACCCCTGAAACTGATGTTTTACCCGTCTGTCGCGAACTCGGTATAAGTTTAGTCGCTTATTCACCTTTGGGTAGAGGCTTTTTAACAGGTGCATTTAAATCTCCCGCCGACTTCGCACCCGATGATTTTCGCGCTCACTCGCCCCGCTTCCAAGGAGATAATTTTCAACGTAATCTAGAATTAGTGAATAAAATTAAGGAAATAGCTACAGAAAAGAGCTGCACTCCCGCACAACTTGCTCTAGCTTGGTTACTCGCCCAAGGAGAAGAAATTATTCCTATTCCTGGGACAAAACGATGCGATCGCGTTACCGAAAATGCCCAGGCTGTTGACATCGAATTGAGTAGTGAAGATTTGCAGCGTATTGAGAAAGTGATGCCATTAGACGCTGCTGCTGGTACGCGCTATCCCGAAGCACTGATGAATACTGTTAATCGTTAATACTATGGGGCTTTTAAACACCGACAGTTTACCACCTCTGCTCCAAAATGCAGCCACAAGTTATTCTTTTGCTGCGGGACAAAGACTGTTTCGCCAGGGCGATCTCATAAGTAATTTCTTTGTAGTTGCCAGCGGACGAATTAAATTGGTTCGCTACACCATTGAAGGCAGAATGGTAGTGTTACAAGTTGCCAGAAAAGGTGACAGCTTGGGAGCAAATGGTTTTTTGGCTGATGTATATTCTTGTACTGCCATCGCAGAAGTAGAATCACGGGCGATCGCTTATCCACAATCATTACTAGCAGAAGCTTTACGAGAAGATCCAGAACTAGCCGAGGATTTAAGAGCCAGGATGAGCGGTAAAATTCAATCTTTTGAAGTCAGTCTAGAACTACTCCAGATTAAATCGGCCCATTTACGGTTACTTCAATATCTGCAATACAATGCTACTACTTCTAATAATCAAACCGTCTTTAATTTAGATCGAACCTGGAAAGAAGTTGCTGCCGAACTGGATTTGGCTCCACGAACCCTTTCACGAGCTTTGGCAAGATTAGAATACAACGGCAGAATTACTCGCCAATCGGGGTTTATTACTTTGCGAAAATAGGGAAGACTTTTAGCTTAATTGAGATTCATCCCAGACTGTATTGCCTTGCAATCACTGTGGGACGGGGCGTAAAACAGTGCGAAATTTACCGCTATTTCTAGGTTGCAAACCGATTTTTTCGCTTTTAGGGAAATTATCTGAAGTCCGTAGTGCTATAATTTATACTACGCAATCATTATAAATAGTTAATATAGATTATGACTAGTCAAAATGTTACTAATAATCCTGTGGAACTCAATGGTGAGCAAAATAATTTAGGCGATCTAGAAAATTCAGCTGAAAATGACGACCCGATGAATAATAATATCGTCATAGAAATTACCGAAGATGAACCCAGCACCGTGGGAAATAAAGATTTTATCAGTATGAGTAACGTTACTGGAGATGAGAATACTGGTTTTTTAAATCAAGACAGTATTGTCTTTGACGCTGGTAACGATGTAATTAAAAATGTACTGTTGGTTTCGGGAGATGGCGATCGCAACCAAGCAATTTATAATCTTGGGGAAATTGGAGAGGGACAAGAAGTAGTTATTACTATTGGTTCTGGTAACGATAGTATACGTGGCATCAACATTATTACTGGTAACGGAGAGCAAAACACTGGTATTAGAAATTATGAAACCACGATTAGCACAGATACTGGTATCGATCGCGTTTTCGGTTTAGTTCGGGTTGAAGGCAGTGGTGCTGGTAATACTGGCATTAGTAACGTTTTTAGCACCATAGATCTAGGAGCCGACAACGACCGAATCGACGGCATCGCATCTATTAACGGTGATGGCGATAATAATTACGGTATCACAGGTGGATTTTTTGGCTACTTGTTAGGAGAGGGAAAGGGAAACGACGATTTTAGTGCAGTTGTTAACGTTGTCGGCAACGGTAACGGAAATAGGGGTTTTAGTGGCGGAGATGGTGCGATCGTCGGCGATGGAGGAAACGATCTGGTTAGTACTGTGGCTGCGATTGGCGGAAATGGCAGTGACAACGATGGTATCAGTTTAAGTGAAGCTGCTATTCGTCTTGATGATGGAGACGATCGCATTGATGCTGTTGCACAGATCGGTGGTAACGGTAGTAACAATACTGGGGTGTCCTTTGTTTTTGGCGGAATTTACTTGGCTGCTGGTCAAGACTATCTAAATAGTACCGTCACAATAGGGGGCAGTGGTGACTTTAATCGCGGTCTTTTCCTCGAATTCTTTGGTAATATTCAAGCTGGTGCTGAAGATGACAAGATTAAAAGTACAGTAAGGGTTCGAGAAGGAAGTAACAATACTGGTACTTATATTGGCGATCTTAGTACTGTCGATCTAGGAGATGGCGATGACGAACTGATAAGCTCGGCGGAAATCTTTGGCCAGGGAGATAACAACAGTGGCATAGCCCTAGTACCAGAACAAGGCGACTCTAGTTTGAACGCTGGGGCTGGAAACGATCGCATTCACGGTTCGGTATCTGCTGAGAGTGGTAGCAATAACTATGGTATCCACAACCAAGGAACGATCGACTTAGGTACGGGAGACGATAGTATTTCGACTACAGCACCCGATGCTTTCTCTGGATATGCAGGAGGCGGAATCATCAAACTAGGTGAAGGCAACGATTATATTAGTGGCTTTGGAGATCAGTTCGTCGATGGGGGAGAAGGTTTCGACATTGCCAAATTTGATTTAGACAGCAACTTTTCAGTCTTTCTCGGTAGCGAACCAAATTCGATCGAGATTGTGGCTAATGGCATCACAATGTCTTTTTTTAATGTCGAGCAATTCGACTTTGCTCATCGCTCCTACTCCTTTGATGAAATGGTTGCTATAGCTGAAGAGATCTGAGTGTGACATCCTCCCGACTTTCATTGCTACGCAATAGAAAGCCGGCTTCCATTGTCGCCAATGGATCTTGCTCCCCTGACACCTTGCGGTGAGTTGCGCCACTTGTCTACAACAAAGTTGCCCGACAGTACGACTTGAGAGCCAATTTCTTGCTTTTCGGGAGTCCCCCGATACGTTTCTTCTCCTCTGTTGCAGATTTCCTGACCAGAGGCTATATCTCTATCTACAACATAACCACACTCGTTACACTCGCTTAGTCGAACGCTTAGATCTTTTCTGACTTCAGCACGACAATTAGGGCAAGTTTGACTTGTTCCACGATGATCTATCCGACCCACAAAGACATCTCTGTTTCGAGCTACATATTCTAGAATGTCTCTTTGCTTACCGAAAGCAGCGTCAATTGTATGCTTGCCCAGCATTCCCTTTGCCATTATGCGAAAATCGCAATCTTCTACATAGATTGTGTCTGCCATGTCGCAAAGCTTATGGGCTAGTTTGAATTGATAATCAGTGCGTTTGAATGCTATATGGTTATGTTGTTTAGCTACTTTGATTCTCGCTTTCTCGTAGTTTTTACCTCGTTTCATCTTTCTCGACAGACGTTTTTGGAGTACTCTCAACCGCCTGTGGGCTGTCTTGAAAAATTTAGGTCTAGGTTCTGTGTAGGAGTCTGAAGTGGCAATGTAGGAAATCAAGCCGACATCCACCCCGATGGCATGACCGTGAGGAACAGGATTAGGAATAGCTAGATCCGATTCTATAGCTATCACGGCAAACCAACCCACTGCTTTCTTGACAATTCTGACTTGCTTAACGACAAAACCTTCGGGGATTGGTCGATGCAAATTGATTCTAACTTTACCTAACTTAGGTAGCTGAATTTGCCATCCAGTTATCGGGTTAGTTTTGAATTGAGGGAACAACATAGACTTCAGCTGTCCGTACTTTTTCCAGCGAGGGAAGCCATAGCCTCGATCGCGAAAAAAGTCCCAAGCATCGTGCAACCTTCTAATGTTGGTTTGCAGCACTTGAGACGGTACGGATTTCAGTCGAAGAAATTTCTTCTTAGCTTTGGGTAAGTTATTTTGCTGTTGATGATAGCCAGGGAAAGGATAGTCCGCAGCCATGATATATTCTGATTCCAAACTACACCGATCGATTGGACATTTTCTACTGGATATCCAATCTCTCAGTTCTCTGAGCGCATAGTTATAACTGACACGGAAAGTTTCGAGCCACTCATTGAGTAATTCGATTTGCTGCGCGTCTGGGTATATGCGATAGCGGTAGTTGAGAATAATCATGAGAGTATATTACCATGATGCGGTGCATCTGGTAAAAGCTCGTTTTCGAGGTATCAAACCTCTCAACTCGCAGCCTTTTCATACATGCGGCGACGGACGGCTGAAATGCCAGATACATGCTCTGGCATCGCGTCCTTAACTATGCGCCTTTGTGACGCTGAATTAGTTTTTCCGCTATCGCTCCAAAATAATTACAGTCGCGGGACTTCCCAGGCTAAAAGGTTAAATAATTTCCTCAATCGCTAATTACATTCTATTGCTTTTGAGACCAGAAAGATATTGGGCAACAGGCGATCGCTTTTTTGTAAGATTGAGATAAAAAGATCTTCTAGGGAAAATGGATAAAGCAAAATATCAAGCCGAACTAAGATATCTACTGATAAACTAAGAAAACAACATCTTTATCTATTAAACGAACTTTTATGTCTGCCTCGATTGCCTTGTCTCGTTATGTAACTCGAAATCCTGAGATTTTGAGTGGAGAGCCAATTATTATCAATACTCGAACATCAGTCAGAGCTATTGTTGGTTTATGGCAATTAGGTATTATGCCAGAAGAAATCTTAAATCATTTGCCTCATCTAACTTTGGCACAAATATTTGATGCCTTAAGCTTTTATCTAGATCATCAAACAGAGATAAATGAATACATCGAGCGGAATCAAGTATCAGATGAATTAGTTCATCCTGCGGTAAAAGCTGCATTAAAACAATCCTGACGATGTTGGCTTTGCTCTACACCGATGAGGATGTGTCTGCTTTGGTAGCTACTCTATTAAAGTCTCGTGGTTTAGATATTACAACTGTTCCAGAACAGAAAACTTTAGGCAAAACTGACAAACAACAATTAGAATATGCTACTTCTTTGAATAGATGTTTGATAACTCACAATAGAGTAGATTTTGAACGTTTACACTTGCAATATATTCGGGAAAATAAGCAACATTCTGGAATTATAATTGTTCCTCAGAAAAACGCTTATGAATTAACTAAACGCATCAGTATCTTAGTGAGATCTTTAACGGTTAATGAAATTCAAAATCAGTTGTTGTATGGTTAGTAAAGAGCGATCGCTCTTTCTTTAACAGGATTAGTTTAAAATTTGGCGATCGCTTTATTTGAATAAATCCTTTATCTGAATTTGAAAATGATTTAATTGTCCTCTAGGCTATTTTTTCAACTTCTCAAATGATTTGCTCAGAGTGAACAGTACCCTGTCATATGAAGTCCGCTTGATTACTTCCGATAAAATTTTGGCGTTTTTCTTTGCGCCTTTGCACCCAAGGCGACGGGTATCCTAAAGGTGCGGAAAGCACCGCCACGCATGCGCCTGAATTCAATTCAGGCGACCGTGGCGG
>JASJEI010000539.1 GCA_030064795.1 Pleurocapsa sp. MO_226.B13
AACTGGATTTCCTCCCAAGGCTTATTTTCAATAATTTTGGCTTAATGACAATCGATAACGGGAAAATAAGCCTTGGGGAATCGGTGGTTTAGCGATCGCTTTATTGAAAAAAAGATCCCGTGAAAAGTCAGACCGTTCAAGAGCTGGCGAATCGTGTCTGTGTTGCTCGTTCGACGTTGGCATCCCACTTTTCAAAGCTATTGGGGCAGCCTCCTAAGCAATATCTGATGCAGTGGCGCTTACAGTTGGCCGTTAACCTATTGAGGAGTACAAATGACAGCATGGCCCAGATTGCCACTCAGATAGGGTATACCTCGGAAGCTGCATTTAGCCGAGCCTTTAAGCGTCAGGTGGGAATGCCTCCTGCTAGCTGGCGAGCGTATAATCGTTCTCATTAAAAGGCACCCTTATAAGATACTGTTGGCGAATCAAAAAAAGCCAATTAAGGATCAAAATAGAAAGAAACAACCGAAATTAAAACTCAAAGTGTGTCATGACGGGAGCAACCACAAGGATACTGGAAAATCCCCTCAGAAACAATACAAGTAGCGCAAGTAGCCTTGGGAAAAGAGAATGTATACATGACTGTGCGACCTGAAAAGACGCACTGGAGAGTGAATCCCTCAGAAAGATTCTAGCCTAATAGTCAAGGCTATACCCGCCCAAAGGGGCATCACTGGTAACGGGGATGTCTCACAGCTAGAGGGTTAAATGTCCTAACCGAATCCAAAACATCTGGATAGGAAGGGGCTAGGGTAAGACGCATAAGACTAACAACAGTGAACCTGTGATGAGGCTTCCTTAATACAGACTATTCCAATTTAAACGATGTTTAGGAATAGAGAAGTTTGGGAGGGAACTCCTGTCATAAGTTTCCTCAATAAATGACACCTGAGTAATGTCATTTTGTGACTATCAATAACTTCGACTATGTGGAGTATAACAGGAGTCTAAGTGCGTCGCATCTCAAAAGTGTGGAACAGGAAAACCCCTATTAATTCTCATTTTTGTGAGTAAGTGAACCGCAAGGAACACCGAATATTAAGAGGGAAAAGGATTATCCAAGAAGCGAACGCCGTTATGGTGAAAACCAACAGTAATAAATAACTGAACGGATAGAACATATGTTCAAATCGAAAGATTGCTGACGTGGATACAGGTGATATCAGCCTAATATCACGCAACCAATATTTTGAACTTGGAAGAAAAGTTAGATGCAAAGTAATGCAAACGTAACTCCAAGGATAGTGGATTGGCATAGTATCGACTGGTACAAAGTCAACTCCAATATTAGAAATCTTAGGAGACGTATATTTAAAGCAACTCAAGAAAATAACTGGAAGAAAGTCAGAAATCTTCAAAAGCTTATGCTCCGCAGTTGGTCGAATATTGTTCACTCTATAAGAAGAACAACATCAATCAACAAAGGTAGAAAGACAGCTGGAGTTGACAAGATTGTGGTCAATACCCCGCAACAAAGATTAACCTTATCTGACGATTTGGTACACGATCGTCGTTGCCGACCCAAGCCAGTCAAGAGGGTGTATATTCCCAAGAAAAATGGAAAATTAAGACCATTAGGCATTCCAACAATTCGAGACAGATGTTTACAAGCAATTGTAAAAAATGCTCTTGAACCTTGTTGGGAAGCACAATTCGAGGGAATTAGCTACGGTTTTCGACCAGGTAGAAGCACCCACGATGCCATAGGTAAGATTTACCTACTAGCTCGTCCTAACAAGACAATGAAATGGGTTGTAGATGCCGACATTAAGGGGTGTTTCGATAACATTAACCATCAAAAGCTATTAGATATCATTGGGAATTTCCCATACCGAAATCATATAGCAAAATGGCTCAAATCAGGTTATGTGGATAACAATGTCTTTCATAACCAAGATAGCGGAACTCCTCAAGGTGGTATAATCTCACCCCTATTAGCTAATATCGCCTTACATGGGATGGAAAAGTCCCTCGGTGTTAAATACAACAAACGAGGAGAACTTAATAGCAAGCGGGCAATAGTGAGATATGCCGATGACTTTGTAATCTTTGTCAAAACTCAAGAAGATGCTGAAAAAGCCCGTGATGAAATCAATTGTTGGCTCAACACGAGAGGATTAAACCTCTCCTCTGAGAAGACCAAAATTGTACACATCACAGAAGGATTCGATTTTCTTGGTTTCAATATCAGACAATATAAAGTCAAAAACACGAAAACTGGTTATAAGTTACTAATCAAACCTAGCAAGGAATTCCTAAAGAAATGTCGAAGTGACATAAGAGAAATCTTTCTCAATCACAAAGGCAAGAAATTGGACTTACTTATTGGCAAGATTAACCCAGTAATTAGAGGAAAAGCTAATTATATGAACAAAGTTGTTTCATCTAAAGCCTTCTCTGATTTAGACAGTTACATATTTAAACGACAGGTTAGATATGTACGTCACCTCCATCCAACAAAACCAAAATACTGGACGAAGGATAAATACTGGGGAAGACTAAATCTCCAAAGAAACGATAAATGGGTCTTTGGAAACAAAGTTAATGGTAACTACATGACAAAATTTTCCTGGGTAAAAATCAATAGACACGTTCTCATCAAAGGAAAATCATCTCCCGATGACCCGTCTTTAAAAGACTACTTTGAGAAGAGAGAACAAAAGTCTAATAAAACCGAGGCAAAAGAGCTAAATAAAAAACAAGAATACGTAGCCTATAAGCAAAAATACAAATGCCCTGTGTGTGGACAATCACTATTCAATAATGAACCTCTACACCTACACCACATTATTCCTACTAGTAAAGGTGGTAAGGGTGATACTAAAAACCTTATATGGTTACATTTATCTTGTCACCATAAGATACACCATCAGAAAGAGTGATATTGCTTGAGCCGAGTGCTATGAAAGTTGCACGCTCGGTTCTTAGGGGGGAAAGGAGCAGCAATGCTCCTGACCTACCCGACATTTTGAGAATTTATTAATTCATTCAATCTTCATCTAAAAGATTTAGATAGAACGCGCTTATGGGCTTTGCAGAACTATCAATTGCTGATATAGCAGCAGAATACCAAATCGAAACACAAACTGTATTCGAGCTTTGCGATCGCTTTAAAATAAACTATAAAAACGAACGTACCTGTTTAGCATTAGAAGATGCCAAGACAGTCATTATGGAAATTCTAGCTGCCAGAGATAATTCAGAAAGCAACTGAGAATATATTATTGTAGCTTTGATAGTTTCTCGATTCGTCCAGAGCGATAAGATTGGTTACTGTTTTCTTTAACCACAAGGTATTCTGTCAAGATAAATAACTGAAGATTATCTATATTGGTGCGTTTCTTCTAGCACCGCCATCAAATTAAAACTTTTGAGGAGAATAATGTTGAAGCGATTATTATTTGCTGCTGTAGCTGCTTTGTTTTTTGCCATCCAATTGAACATTGGTAGCGTAAATGCAGTGGAATTAGATGAAAGTATTCGTACCGTACCCCTAAATGATTCGGGAGACACTACCACTCTAAGCCTAAAACAAGTAAAACAAGGTCAAAAAGTATTTGTTGACTCTTGTACCTATTGTCACAAAGCTGGGGCAACTAAAACTAATCCTAATGTCAATCTGGGTTTAAATTCTTTGGCTAATGCTTATCCAGCCAGAGACAACGTTGAGGGAATTGTTGACTATCTCAAACATCCCACTACCTATGATGGCGAACGAGATATTTATGAATTTCATCCTAATACTACCCGTTCCGATCTATATCCAATCATGCGTAATTTGACTGATGACGATTTAGAGGCGGTTGCTGGATATATTCTCATTCAGCCTGAAATTCGTGGCATCCTTTGGGGTGGCGGAAAAGTTTACAACTAGATTTAGAAGCTATTAGCTTTTAGCTCTTAGCTGGATTAGGACGAGATTAGGAAGAATTTATTTTCTGACGATCTCGCCTTTTTTTTATTTAGTATAGTTGCTTATATTATAAAATAATACACTACCTATATAGAGCAAACAATGGGCAGGTGGCTTGAAATATTGACCAAGAGACCGTCCGATGAAGAACCCTATTTTCAGAAACGGGCGGAACTAATTGTGGGAGAAATCTCAGCCAGTCCCCTAATCGGTGCTGCACGACTCATTGGACGCAATGCTAAAGAACAACTTCCTGCTCTTCATCGTCTTCGATGGGATTCAGGCAACTATGACGGTGAAGATTTGTGGCTAAATCCTACAGAGGTAGATTTTTTACTTCAAGACTTTCGTCGTTTCCGCAGAGTTGGAGTGTATGAGGATTTTATACATGGTCTAGATGCTGGACAAATACAGCAGTTATGGGAGAGGTACAATTGGCAAAATGATCTAGAAGAGTGGTTGGATCGGATCGATACTTTGCTCGAACAAGCCGTAGAAAACGGCTACTGGGTTCATATATCTTTGTGAAGACAGCCAAATGCTCCTTAACTCTGATGTTTTCAGTTTATTAAAGATGATAGTTAAATTTTTTATTACTAGTTTGACGGCAAAAATTAATTATAAAGTTCGTTTATGAGATCGCCTCTTCTCAAGCCAAAAGCAATCTCATAGAAAAAACTAGTTATTCACCGAGACAGATTCGGTAAAACCGCGCATTTTCCCAGGGTTCAATAAACCATAGGGATCGACTTGTTGTTTAAAAGCTACTTTTTGCGGATCGATTTGCTTATTGCCTCCATCTTCAATAGTGTAAACATGAGGGTTGGCGATAAATGCTCCCTGGGATTCGCGATCGCGGATAATTTCGTTTAGTCTTGCTTCAGTGGTAAAGCGAACTAACTGTAATCCTACGGGGACAGCTTTACCTCCCGCACGCAAAAATTCTAAATGAATCATGATTTCATCTCCTGCCTGCTGGTACAGTTGCTCTAATCTTTCAAGAGTGAAATAAAATGTCTGTAGGTAAGTTAGATTGTTATCAACACTGCGGGCATGAAGAGTCGTATGGTTCCAGGTAAATTCTAAAAGGCTAGTGCCTTTAATCGCCTCGACAGCACTTTTGCTATAGGTTATTTCTCCTTGATATTCTCGGACTAAATCTTGGAAGGGAGCAAAATCATATTCCGACACCATCAATAAAGCGCAATGTTTGCCCTGGGGAATATAGTTTTGTAGGGCAGCAAAATAACTGGGAATGGGACTAGCATGGATACTAACTAGTTTTTTAACAATACCGCTACTATCGCTCAGGGCTTGTCCAAACCTGGCAGCCGTCATAAAATCATCAAAAGTAACGATCGCCTCTTGCCAAGGATAAGCGGGAGCAAGGGGAATTTCCAATTCGGTAATTATTCCTGTCGTACCATAAGCATGAAGTACGTTTTGTACTTCGTCTCCCCGTAATTCTAATACCTGGGGTTGTGCTTCTAATGTCACCAGACGCACTCGGTGCAG
>JASJEI010000540.1 GCA_030064795.1 Pleurocapsa sp. MO_226.B13
GTACTCCATTGAGTAATTTCAAAACAACGACAAAAGTGTCTACTAATTATACGAGCAGTTTTTTGAGAGATAATTGCTCTGGATTGGTCGAATTATACGCTCAGTTAGCCAAAACTCGACGTACAAGTCCCATTCTACGCACAGTTTTTATAAAAATTCTGGCTAAATAATTTTAATTATACGCGCAGCGTTGTTTTTTGTTCCGTTGCTATCGGATCGCCAACTACTTTATTATCCTCCTTACCATAGTAAATAAGTACTGACGATTTAACTTCAGACATCAATTACTATTCAATCTTGATTTCATTCCCTTATTTACTCATATTTTGGAGTCTTTATCGTTCAATTTAGCGATCGCATGATTCTTGGATCACCATGCATTGTGCAAGACCCATAATGTGGGTCGAAGCGTGCATTATAGTTTCATTTAATGTGGGCTGAAAACGCCGATGATTTCGGGTCGAGGTGATTATAATTTCAGGTCGCTACAGCTAGGCACGCGGTCGTAAACGCAGGTTAAATGCTTAAGTCTTTTTCCCAAGTTGGTCGATAAAGCTTGAGGGTTATATCGCCAACTCCAATTACACTCAGCCACACCAGGAGTATTCATTTTCGCCTCGCTACCCAAACCCAGAACATCTTGGAGAGGAAAAATGGCAAAATTGGCAATTGAACTCATTGCCATGCGAATAAAACTCCAGTGAATATCTTGAGGGCAAACACAACCTAAGTAATCAAAGATTTTCGCTTTTTCTTGAGGCGATCGCGCTTCAAACCAACCCAGTATAGTGTCATTATCGTGAGTTCCCGTGTAAACAATACAGTTACGCGAATCAAAATTGTAAGGTAAAAATCTCGGTTCTCCACCCTTGGAGTCAAAAGCAAATTGAAGGATTTTCATTCCAGGAAAATTAAATTTGTCTCGTAGGGCTTCTACTTTGGGGGTAACAGTACCCAAATCTTCGGCAACAATTGGTAGTCTGCCCATTTTCTTTTCCAGAAGCTCAAATAGTTTCTCTCCCGATGCTTCTAACCATTTACCATTTTCTGCTGTTTTCTCGCCTTGTTTTACTGCCCAAAAAGCCTGCATTCCTCGAAAATGATCGATCCGAAACAAATCTACATAATCGAGCATTCCCTTAATTCGCTGTACCCACCAGGCAAAATTAGTCTTCTCCAACGCCTCCCAATTGTAAACTGGATTGCCCCAAAGCTGCCCCGTCGCACTAAAATAATCTGGTGGGACTCCAGCCATTAATTTTGCTTCTCCCTGTTCGTCGAGGCAGAAAATTTCAGGATTTGCCCAAACATCGACACTATCATGGGCAACATAGAAAGAAATATCGCCAAATATACTAATTCCTAAGTTGTTAGCGTATTGTTTAAGGTTTTTCCACTGGCTGAAAAACTGAAACTGAAGAAATTTGTGATAGTAAACAGCATCTTTGAGGCGCTTAGTCCATGTATCTATAGCCTCTGGTAAGCGTTGGGCGATCGTTGATGGCCACTTGTTCCAGCTTGCTCCTTTTCGATCTTCTTTGATAGCCATAAATAGGGCATAATCTTCCAGCCAGTATGCTTGAGTCGTACAAAACTCTTGCAACTTCTGTTTCTGGGTTGGTGTTGCTTTGTTAAAAAAATTTTGGCTGGCTAGTTTTAGTAGTGGTATCTTGATGGCGATCGCTTTGTCATAATCTACTCTCTCAACTGAAAACTGAGGCAAATTACTCAAGTCTTTTTTAGTTAATAGCCCCTCCTCAAGTAATTTTTCTAAACTAATCAGGATAGGATTACCAGCTAAAGAAGAATAGGACGAATAAGGAGAATGTTCATCTCTAGTCGGCCCTATAGGTAAAATTTGCCAGATCTGCTGATAACTTTCCGACAAAAAATTGACAAAACGATAAGCTTCATCTCCCAAATCACCAACTCCCAAAGGACTGGGTAAAGAAGTAGGATGAAGGAAAATGCCGCTGACTCTAGAATCAAACATAAATTATTACCTAATTAAACTATCGATTTTAAAGGACATAGACACACCAGAAGTCATTAGATGATTCTGGCTTGGTTGCCATATAACAAACACAAGACAAAATGCTATATTCTATAATTGAGTTAGCATTTGGATATAAGCTTTTCTGAGTCGCTTTAGCCAATAGTAGTGGCTCTCATTTCCTCAAATGCAGTATTAATGGTAACCTCTTCCCAAGCCGAATTTTCTTCACTTACAGACTGAAGCTTATCCCAGATTGCGCCGAGTGCGTCTGCTCCTAGCACTAGGCGTAAAGGAGGATTATCCGATTCAACCACTTGAATCATTGCTTCAGCTGCTTTAATCGGATCGCCTGGTTGATTACCATCTATATCTTGCGCTAGTTTAACAAACTGACCGCTAGTAGAAGCATAGTCGTCAATTTGTCGATCTGGAACGACAAGAGAGCGTCCGCTAAAATCAGTACGAAAAGCTCCTGGCTCAACGATAGTTACTTTAATACCTAAAGGAGCTACTTCAGTGGCTAAGGCTTCAGACAATCCTTCAAGGGCAAACTTAGTAGCATTATAAATACCAGCTCCACTAAAAGAAGTAAAGCCACCCACTGATGATAGATTCAGAATGTGACCACTACGCTTTTGGCGCATTAGAGGCAGTACTCCCCGCGTCAGGTCTAAAGCCCCAAAAAAGTTGACTGCAAACTGGCGGCGAATATCTTCATTGCTAAGCTCTTCAATCGCACCGAAAGAACCGTAACCTGCGTTATTGACTAAGACATCAATAGAACCAAAGCTATCTATGGCAATTTCGATCGCATCGCGTATTTCTTGAGAGTTGGTAACGTCGAGACGGACAGCTTTAGCCGTTTCAGGGTATTGGTCAACTAGATTACCTAGCTGTTCTGGCTTACGAGCAGTAGCAATAACGCGATCGCCCTTAGCTAAAACAGCTTCAGCTATGGCACGTCCAAATCCTGTCGAGCTACCAGTTATTAACCAAACTTTTGTTTGAGATGCTTGAGAGTTCATATTTTTCACTTAACTATAGTTTTATGAAACGATTGATTGATTGAAAATCTCACTAATTTCTGAATTTCCCTGTCTCTTAGCCAGCATTGACGGTGTATTACCGTCATGTCCTTTAAGGTTTACGTTGGCTCCAGACTCTACTAAAATTTTTACTCCTTCAGTATTGTTTCGTAAAACGGCGTCATGTAAAGCTGTGTAGCCATTATATGGACCTTGAATATTTAAATCGATGCCTTGTTTTATTAACAACTTCATTACTTCAGGATGACCCAAATAAGCGGCAGCATGTAACGCTGTTGCCTTCATATTGGCATCCACAGCACTTAGTGCTGCACCAGATTCTAGAAGTAACTGAACTATTTCTGCATTGCCATCAGCCGAACTAACGATTAAGAGGCTATTGCCACTACTATCTTTTTGATTAACATCAGCACCTTTGGTAATTAGTTCTTTTGCTAACTCAAGGTCATTATGCTTAACTGCGTATACTAAATTTGTTTTCATTTTGTTGATTGTTTTTATTGTTACTAGGCTAAATGATGAATATATTTATAGTGTTGCTGCGATCTTCGATATTTTGGTTATTTGTTTGCTTAATTACAAAGATGATATTTAAATCAAATCTTCCAACTTAATTCAGCCAAGATTATCATTCAGTCCAAATCATGTGAGTGGGTTGAATCAATTCGATTAAATTGCCTTCTGGATCTCGCACTAGGGCAATTTTAATACCCCAATCGAGAAAGCTCCAGGGTTGACTAACTATTTCAACTTCTTTTTGTTTTAGATGTTTACAGGCTGTATCGACATCTTCAACTTTAAAACAAAGAGCGATCCCATCATTTCTTTGTCCGAAAGATACCTGAATTTGATTGCCAAAATATTCCTTTACTTTACTGTTGCACATCAATGTTAATTTGATTTTGCCCTTAGTTAATTCAGCATAGCGATCTATTTGGGAAATGAAAGTAACTTCTAGTCCTAATATGTCTCGATAGAACTGCAAGCAGGTTTCGTAGTTGTTTACGAATAGTCTGGTGTAAGCAAAGTTGAGTTTCATTGACATTCGGTTTAAGCTTCTTGACTTCATCTTCATTAGGTTTTTAACACTATCGTTTAAGCACCAATCTATACCTTGATGTAATATAAATTACTTTTCAGATATACTTTTAACTATCATCATTCGCCGCTCAGGCTGATTTATTAGATTGTTTAATAAATTTCTTCAAATGGAAATATGTCTCTTCTGGTGTAAAGCAGGTAGGTTTCTTATCAGCTGGAATGTAAAATTTCTAAGTATCTGGAAAGTAATGAATAGCAAAACTAGAAATAAGCCCTAAATTCATCGCCTTTTTTTCTAAGTCTTTCAAGTTATTATTCTAGTTGAAGTTCACTAGTAAATTGTTTTTAATTCATGGTTCAACGGTAAAAAGGCATCAACTTATTATCTTATCTAGTACGTGGAATCAGCTTGGCTCACTTATTGATAAATTGAGTACAACTAATATAGCTTGTTTAAAATTATGTCGATTAAGGTTAATCTAGCATATTTATCTGCTATTTAAACTACCTTTTTTGATAACTAAAAAATGCCAACTCTCTCCAAAATATAGACCGTTGTGAATGAATCTCTTGCTTATTATTCTAAGAGTAGATTACTTAAATTAAGCAAAATTACTCGGTAATAATATATAGCTTATAAGCAAACTTAACCAACATGATACCTAGATCTCTTGGAGGGAATAAAATTGCAGTTCTTGTTGAAAGTGAATTTATTCCTGAAGAAATTGAGTCTTATCGCCAGCGATTTTCAGAGCTAAAAGCAACCGTGCATTTTATGTCTAGACTCTGGGGTCAAAAGAGTGTTTGCTTTTTCAGCGACACAGAGCAAGATCAAACACCCCAGACTCTAGAAGTAAAAATAGATTTTCAAGATGTAGATGTTAACGACTACGACGCTGTAATTATGGGTGCTAATTACACTAGCGTGCGCCTACGTTATTTTGAGCCCCCGCCAGGTTCTCCAGTTAGTGCCGAGCAAATTCGCACTTCACCAGCAGTACAATTCTATGCAAAAGCCATGGCGAATCCAAGAATTGTCAAAGGTGCTTTATGTCATGGGCTGTGGATACTAACACCGATGCCTGAATTGCTTAAAGGGCGACAAGTTATCTGTCATGAGGTAGTTTTAGCAGATATTGTCAATGCTGGTGCTACTTATGTGCCATCTCCTTCAGGGGTTATGGTGGATCGCGATCTTGTTACTGGTCGTTCAAAAAATGAAGTCGAGCCATTCATAGATGCGATCGCCGAGCAAATTTTGCAGATTGCCTCTGGAAAAAAACGGTTTTCAACTACAGGGAAAAGATCCGTTATTCCTTTACCAGGTCTTAAAAGCGCAA
>JASJEI010000109.1 GCA_030064795.1 Pleurocapsa sp. MO_226.B13
GGTTGAGTTTACGAAACCCAACAATAATTTGATTTAAGCTGGGTTTTACTTCGTGCAACCCAACCTACCTTCGTCTCTCATTACTTTTTCCAATTGGTATAACATAGGATTAATGGTTAAGGGGTGCCAAGTAGCCCCAGGAATTTTTAACCTTTTTTATTGACATCACTCTTAAGCCAATAGCTCGCAATAATGATAATAAGAGACTGTTTGTAAATAAAATATTAAGCAGCCGGTCAAAGTAAGTTCTTACTGTTGACCAGTGAGAGAAATCACTCGGCAACGCGATCGCCATCGACATCCTTCATTAAGCAAGTACAAGATTGCATTTACTATCTCTCTTTGATTAATTTCTCGCTTTCGCCCGCGCCCATAACTTTTAGCTTTAGGCAGCAAAGGTTCGATAATTGACCACTCCAAATCGCGATAGTCAGAAGTATAAGGTTTTCTATCCATTGTTAAATCACTTGCCTTTGTTTCATTTCACCTTTCTTCTACAATCTAAACACTACTTTGCTTAAGTTTATTTATTTTCTTTTTACAAACAGTCTCTTATTTCGTCAACAACAAGCAAAATTTTCTAACTCTCAAAAATTTGTTGGGGATCAAGCTTATGTTGGGGCAGCTAGAACTACTATTCCCACCAAAAAACCAAAAGGTAAAGAATTAACCCCAGAACAACAAGAAGATAATAGGCAGATATCTCGTCAAAGAATCTTGATTGAACATTTAATTCGTCGTCTCAAAATTTGACGCGTTGCAGAGGGGTAAATTTCGACTAAATCCCCAAAATTATGAACAAGTTATGCTGACGATTTGTGGGCTAGTTCGTCTGAGTTGGGGAACTTTTACTTGGACTCGTTAAAAACTCAAATTTAGTGTCCCCAATTTGACGCATCCAGGTCGCAACTAATTTGATAGTTGCTAACGCCAATAGCCGACAACAACTGAAAATAGGTCGAATCTTACTTGAATATTTATTCAACCAAGGAGACTCTTTCCTTTGGCTTATATAGTGTTGCTTATTTTCGGACAAGTCTATTTCAGACAGCTTCATCATTGAGGCAATGTCCTGCTAGATCGAGAACAGTCATCTGTTCGGTTGATAAGGTTATATCTAGCGCGCCTAAATTTTCCTGCATATGTTGGGGATTTCCTGCCGAGAAAACAGGAATTAGGGGAGGTTGACGCTGCATCATCCAAGCCAGAATGACTTGATTGACAGTTGCCCCAAGTTCCCGTGCAACTTCTTGTAATACCGACAGTCGGAGATCGGTATCAGAACCGAGGTAGGGTAAGGGAATTGGGCGATCGCTCCTTACATAAGCACCACGCAGCAAAGGAGTGTAGGGCAACATGGTTTTACCTCTGGCATCGCAATAACTCATCAAATTCTCGTCAATAATTCTTTGTACTCCAAAATCCGCACCAGAATTAGGACGTAGATAAGTAAAACGCTGCTCTACACAAGTAAAGTTTGCCAATCCCTTCTGAGCAGCGATCGCATCGGCATCAGCCAAACGCCATGCCAGGTAATTACTAGCTCCCACAAAGCGAACCTTACCATCTTTTACTAGCTTGTCAAAGGCGGATAGAGTTTCTTCCAGAGGGCTGTTATGGTCATCGTGATGGGCATAAAACAAATCTATACGATCTGTGCCTAACTGTCTGAGACTATTTTCACATTCGGCAATAATGGTTGAAGCTGCCAAGCCTTCAGGAACATCTCCATAGCCAAAGCCTACCTTTGTGGCGATAAAAAGATCGTCTCGGTTATTGCGTTCTCGCAGCCAGCGTCCAATAGTTACTTGGCTTTCACCTCCCTTGCCCTGAGTACACCAGCGATCGTAGCTGTTGGCTGTGTCAAGGAAACTACCTCCAGCCTCAACATACATATCCATTAGTCGAGCAGATTGCTCATAACTGTTTCTGGTACCGAAGCGAAGAGTACCAAGACACAAACAACTTACCTCAACTCCTGTCTGGCTAAGCTGAATCTTTTTCATGGCTACTTCTCTTTTCTGTTAAGTTTTTTTGCGGATAATTTCTCTGATGTTTTAGTATTTAACTATCTATTTATACTACAAATCATGAGCTTTCATCCATTATGTTGAGATTAGGACAAAAGCTTGAGAAAGTTGTGAAGAACTAAAAAATAGTACTACAGCGTAGTATATAGGCTAAGCTCGATATAGAGATGTCATCGATTCAACACATTGCGGAGGGTGGCCATGTTTAAGTCAGAAATAAACTCACAACCAGAAACAACAGAAAAAAATTTCAAATCTAAAGATTGGACGGCAATTCGTCACTACCAAAAACCAGACTATACCAGACCGCTATTAGAAATTCCCCAACTCGATCGCCAAAAAATCTTCAAGCGATTGTGTTTTCTATATGGAGAAAACATAGCAAGTCAATATATGCCTGAATTAGAGAGAATTTTGCAAGTTTATCATGCTTATAAACCACCAGAACTAATCCAAGCAGAGCAAGATATAATTCCAGAAAACCGCTTTACGGAGAAGGACTTAATTTTAATTACTTATGGAGATCTTCTTTACAGTGAATCAAGCTCCCCTCTGGCAACCTTGGCTAACTTTTTAGCAAAAGTTCCTGGATTTAAGAAGGCAATCAATACTTTGCATATCCTACCCTTTTTTCCTTATTCTTCCGATCATGGTTTTTCGATTACCGATTTTCGCTCTGTAGACCCCAAATTAGGTGATTGGCAAGATATTGAAGAAATTGGCGATTCTTATCAGCTGATGTTTGATGCAGTGTGTAACCATATATCATCTCAAAGTATTGCCTTTCAAGAAATGCTGAATGGAAATCCCGATTATCAAGATATCGCTACTGTCTATCATTCTCCCGACGAATTAACCCCACAACAACGTCAAATTATCGTTCGTCCTCGTACCTCCGATCTCCTCACTAAATTTCAAGCGATTCATGGAGTGGTTTGGGTTTGGACAACATTTTCTGCCGACCAAATCGATCTTAATTATCGCAACCCCAAGGTGCTGCTGTGGGTGATTGAAACCTTGTTGCTCTACATTCGTCGTGGAGCCGATCTCATTCGTTTGGATGCGGTGACTTATTTGTGGGAAATTCCTGGAACGCCCTGTGCTAATTTGAAGCAAACCCACGAAACGATTAAACTCTTTCGCGATATTTTCAATGTTGTCGCTCCAGGTATCGCTCTGATTACAGAAACCAATATTCCTCACGAACAAAACATTTCTTATTTTGGCAATGGTCACGATGAGGCGCAAATGGTCTATAATTTTGCTTTACCGCCTCTGGTTCTCCACACTTTTTATCGCAAAGACTCCACTGCTCTGTCTTTGTGGGCTAAACAACTACAATTCCCTTCAGCAACTACAACTTATCTCAATATTTTGGATACTCATGATGGCATTGGATTAATGGGGGTGAAAAATATTCTTTCCCCAGAAGATATCCAATACCTAATTAGCCAAGCCAGAGAGCATGGTGCCTTTGTTTCTTATCGTACGGCAGAAAATGGTCGAGATGAACCCTACGAAATTAATACCACTTGGTTTAGTGCCTTGAACTTAGATAGTAGTAATGAAGACATAACTCTTCAAATTAAACGTTTTGTCGCTTCCCGTAGCATCGCTTTGGTACTTAGAGGTGTACCAGGAATTTACCTACACGGTTTGATTGGCACTACTAACGATGTCGATACTGTTTTGAGAACTAAGTCTAAACGAGATATTAATCGCCAAATTATTGAAGAAACTGACTTATATAAGGCACTAAAATTACCGAACTCCAAATTATCCCAGCTTAGTCTTTATCTCGGCAGAATTTTAGAAATTAGAGTGAGACAGCGTGCTTTTCATCCGAATGGGGAACAACAAATTTTGCTGTTCTCATCAGAGTGTTTTGTAGTTTTACGTATTGCTCCGAACTGCGAAGAACATATTTTGACCCTAACCAATGTTACTAATAAAGTTTGTCAAATCGAAGTTCCTCTCTCTCAACTTCAATTAGAGAATTCTAATTCTCTTACCTGTGCTACTCCAGACGACACTTATTGGTATGATTTAGTTGGAAGAAGGGGATGGAGAGTTCAAGAACAAAAATTAACCTTAGTTTTGCAGCCTTACGATCTTGTCTGGCTCATTCCCTTTGTTGAATTAGAGAGAAATATTGAAAATCAAGGATAGTTAATTTAATAATGTGTAAATCCCAAAAATTAACTTGCCATCAATACTTTAACGAGCGGCTAGGTTGTCGCTTTTTTCGGCAATATTACGCCATTTAGCTCCTCAAATCGAGTCCAAAAATCAGAAAAAGAATCATTAATGTCAATTTTCAGCAAAGATGCAGCCTCCTCTAAACCAGATAGCTTCAGCATTTTTTCTAGGTAAGAAAGTATCCATTTTAGAGAATCGCGATCGTAAAATCTAACTTTTTTAGCTACTCCATAGGAGGCATAAAGTCGAAAAATTGTACTTATCGATCGATTTTTAGCAAATTTTTGGAGTTCCTGAAAGCCAAAAGCCCCCTTCTCAAATTTTATTATGTATTCATCTAGGTTCATCTAAGTAACCTCCAAAACTCAACTTGGGTTTTTGGCTACGCTCCTCTCACCTAGTTTAATTGTATCAATTTTAGTAGCTCAAAAAATATTTTGAATCCAAGCTAAAGAACAAATACTACTGCAATCGAGATTAACTGATAATAGTGTTTCATCGGAACGGGATTTAGTACGGTCGGCTTCTCGATCGCACCATTACTTTTAATCAATTTTTATGACTAGATGACAGGTTAACTATTCGCCCTGTGTAACATATAAATAATAAGTGTTATTTCAAATAAATATAGATCGAGATTATGAATCAAGATATACAGGACGATTTACCCAGGCGATCGTCAGCAACTAATATCAAACTCTTAGCCCAAGGTATCGGTGGTAATTTAGCCCTAGCCTCTGTCGTTACTCTATCCCTAATTGGGGGGATGGTCTTAGTGCTAGTTTTAGCCACAGTGTTGATTTTAGATAGCGAAAATCCTGGTATAGGTTTAGTTATCTCAATCGCAATTACCTTAATTTTTAATCTGGTTGCTTTTTTTGTCGCACCCTGGTTTATGGATCTAACTCAGAAGTGGCTTTATCAAACTCGCTGGGTATCCCTAGCAGAAGTTGCCAATTATAGTCCCGAAACTGCGGAAGTAATTCAAAAAGTTTGCGCCGATCGCAAGATTAAACAACCCCGTCTGGGAATTATTGATGACCAAAACCCAACCGCATTTACCTATGGTTCGTTACCTAATAGTGCGCGGTTAGTAGTGAGTCAGGGATTATTTACTTATCTAGATGATGAAGAGGTAGCTGCGGTATATGCCCACGAACTAGGTCATATTGTTCATTGGGACTTTGCAGTCATGACTGTTGCTTCTACCTTAATTCAAATTTGCTATCTAATTTTTACTTTTGCCCGTCGCATGAGTAGAAGGGGTAGCGAAAAAGCTAAAGATGCTTTCCAAACTGCTGCTTTAGTCGCTTATATCTTTTATCTAATTGGTTCTTATTTATTACTTTACCTATCAAGGGTCAGAGAATATTTTGCCGATCGCTTTGCTGCCGAAACCACAGGAAATCCTAATGCTTTATCCCGTGCTTTGGTCAAAATCGCCTATGGTATTGTCGAAGAAACTAGTAAAGCCGAAGAACCGAGTCGTTTACTAGAGGGGACAAGGGCATTGGGGATTTACGATCCTAAAGCTGCAACCGCTACGGGAACGGCATATCGTATTGCCTCTTCTCCTGAAAAAATTGGTCGAGTCTTTTTGTGGGATATGTTTAACCCCTGGGGATGGTGGATGGAATTGAATTCTACCCATCCTTTAACGGGTAAAAGAGTCCGCGCTTTAAGTACCTATGCCGAACAACTAGGATTAGCCATTGAATTCGACTTTGGCAAAGTAATTGGGGAGGGAAAACACCTCAATAAAAAACGTCTCTATGGCAGTTTTGCTCAAGATCTATTGTTGTATTGTTCTGAAGGGATTGGCATAATCGTGGGTATAGTTATCGCCTTAGTTTTAATTTCGATGTCGCTAGCTCCCAATCCTTTACTGGCGATCGCCTGTCCGCTAATTGGCTTTGGTGCGGGAGTGAGCTTTAAAGGTTTTGTCATGTATCCCGACTACAAAAACGCCCCAAAAACTAATGTCCTAGAATTAATGTCAGACCCTTATGCCAGTCCTCTTAGGGGTAAACCCGCTAAGCTAGAAGGAGAACTGATTGGTCGCGGTCAAGCAGGTTATCGATTTGGTTCCGATCTCAAAATACAGGACAGAACGGGAATGTTATACCTGCGTTATAGTTCTCGCTTTGGCCCAATTGGGAACTTCTTGTTTGGTATGAAACGAGTTCAAAACCTAATTGGAGCTTCCGTTACCTCCCAAGGCTGGTTTCGTCGGGGTAATATGCCTTGGATGGACTTAGCTCAAATTCAAACCGTTAGCGGTACGATAGTCAATAGCTATCATCGCTTTTGGGCATTTGTCTTGGGGTTTGGCGCGATCGCCGTAGGATTATTTTTACTAATTAGCTGAGTGTCAAATAAATCTTCAGGAGTTCTAAAGCTTTGATTTTGTTGGGTTAGCGGTCAGACCCCGCGCCGAACCCCTCTTTATCTCCCCACCCCCTCCAACCTCCCCCGAAACGGGGAAGACGATATGTTCCCTCTCCACCCCTCTTTATCTCCCCTTTCAGGGGAGACATCAGTCGTCCCTCCTTTCAGGCAGGGCTGTTTCATTTTCAACAAAATAGGAGATAATCAAAGCTAATAAACATTAAGTACAAAAAGTAAGAATATAGCCCAGATTATGACTCATTTCACTTATTGCTGCTTTAATAGAATCAAAGCCATGTGCTCTTAAAAGAGTTAACACCCAGGTTTTGAGCAGAGATAGGTTCCTCGGAGCTAACCCGGCTTTTTGAGGACTGATATCTTCTTCATAGATGACATCTTTAACAAGCGTGAAGGGAATTTTCAATTAGCCAATGTCCTCGAATACCATTCGCTAAACGTTGAGATTGAGGTGGTAAAGAACAAAGATAATAACTGATGCTGCAATATGGCTCATTACCACGAGTTCCACGCTCGTTCAACTTTAATCACACAACCAACGCCAATCCATTTGGGGTCAAGTTTTTCGGGAGGCTCAAACACTGCGATTTGACGATAACTATTACGGTCTCTAGTTTTTTCATGATGTTCCACTTGCTTAAAGGCTGGAGTTTGTGAAGAATTGTGTTTTGATTTGTTGATCTAGTGATGGCTGAGAGCGCTTTGACTTTCACGCTTGTAGTCATTGTCTGAGAGAGCGATCGCTACGAGAGTTTTTTTTGACAATGAAGAGCATCAAAGGTGAACACAACTCCAGTTAAATCTAATAATTCAATTAAGTCTCGAACCACGTTAATTTCGCTTTCTCCTTTGTTTTCCATCATTTTGACTCCCAAGACTAATCCTCTTTGATGAGAAAAAGCCGAAACGCAGTTGATCAAGTTTTGTTGTGCATTGTCGTAGTTGCTAACGGTATTTTTCAGGCTCTTACCATCAAGAGATATCCATTCTGATGAAGGAATCAAACTATATTGTTGACGACCTTGATTAAACACCAGTTGTAGCTCTTCATAATCTAAATTGAGCATCACTCTTCTAAGCACTGAATAAGAAGGAACTCTGGCTTTAGGAATTTGAAGTCTTTTAATCAATTCTCGTGGCGTGACGTTCGACAAATCTACCTAATTGTCGATCACCCCAATAACCACTCATCATTCCCATAATTATGATGAGAAGCACCAGCCACAGAGGATGACGAAGACCATGAGGAGAGCGATGATCGGGTATTTGTTTGAGATAGTCGATTAAGCTTTTATCTATCATTTTTTGAGCTATAAGAGCAAATATATAGTTTTTAATCTCTAAAACTTTAATTTAACTCTTTTGACTCCATAATGAAACAGCCCTGCCTCCTTTCAGGAGGGAATGAGGGAGGTGGCGCATGGGAACGCTGACCAAGACGGCGAACTAATATCTCGACCATATATTTTCAATAGATCTCTATGCCTAACCCAACCAAAAGAGCGTGGCAAGATTAATTTGAGGCATTAGAAAAGTCCACAGATGAACGCAGATAAACACAGATAGATATTTACTATTGCACTATTTTAAGCGTGTCAGTCCACTATATTTCTAAGAGAGCATATATTAATAAAGTTCAGCGTCTTTAAATTGTTTCATCTTTTGAGCATTAGCTGCTTCACCGCAACTGCGGGGGGTGGGAAAAACCTTTCCAGGATTAGCTAGTCCTTTTTTATTCAAAGCAGTACGGACATACTGCATAGTTTCCAAATCGGTTTCATTAAACATATAGGGCATATAACAATTCTTATCTGCGCCGATACCATGTTCCCCCGATAAACTTCCTCCTGCATCGACACAGAGTTTGAGAATTTCACCGCCAATTTCCTCTACCGTTTCAAAAGATCCAGGGACGGCATTATCATAAAGAATTAGAGGATGCAGGTTGCCATCTCCAGCATGAAAAACATTGGCAATTTTATAACCATAGCGATCGCTTAAAGCATTTATTTCCTTTAATACCTGTGCCAGTTTGGTACGAGGAATCACTCCATCCTGGACAAAATAGTCGGGACTGATATGTCCCGCAGCAGCAAAAGCAGCTTTTCTACCCTTCCAAAGTTTTGCCCTAGTGTCGATATCATTAGCGGTAGTAATTCCAGTAGCTTTATTTTGCCGACAAATAGCTTCGACTTTTTGTTTATAGGTTTTAACCTCGACTTTTAAACCATCCAACTCTACTAATAGTACTGCTTGAGCGTTGCGATCGTAACAACCAGTGGCGACAATATCTTCTACCGCGTTGATACTGAGGTTATCCATAATTTCCATTCCCGCAGGAATAATTCCCTCACTGATAATATCCGCTACTGCTGCACCAGAATCTTCCACGCTAGGGAAGTTTGCTAACACTACACAGACTGATTCAGGACGTTTTAAAATCCGCAGAGTAACTTCAGTAGCAATGCCTAATGTTCCTTCCGAACCAACAAACAAGCCAGTTAGATCGTATCCAGGCATTTCAGGAACAATACCACCCACATCAATGATAGAACCATCGGTAGTAACTATTTTTAAACCCAGGACGTGATTGGTAGTTACGCCGTACTTGAGACAGTGAACGCCTCCCGAATTCTCTGCCACATTGCCCCCAATAGAACAGATAATCTGGCTAGAAGGATCGGGGGCATAATAAAAACCCGCACCGCTAACCGCCTGAGTTACCCAGTTATTGATTACTCCAGGCTGGACGACAATATAATGATTATCTAAATCTTGATGGAGAATGCGATTCATCCTCGCTGTAACAATTAAAACACAGTCTTCAACAGGTAATGCTCCTCCAGATAAACCCGTACCCGCGCCCCTGGCAACCCAGGGTAAATCATTGTCGTGACAGATTTTAACCGTAGCTGCTACCTCTTCTGTGGTGCGAGGCAACACTACCAATGCAGGACGTTGACGATAGCTAGCCAAACCATCACATTCATAGGTCAATAATTCTTCTTTACGACGTATTACCCCATCTTGACCAACTATCGCTGTTAACTCTTTGATGATTGGCTGCCATTTATCTTTAGTGCCTGGGAAAAGCTTACCTAGTACCATCGCTATTTTAAATTCTGCATATTTACCTCTCTTTAACCATCATATCGAACTGCACACAGCAATCCCACCTAATTTGCCAAAGTCAACTTCCATTGCTGTTAAACAAACCTTTAATGGATGCGATCGCCAATTTTCAGGCTACTTTCGATAGCGATTTTTTCGACTATAGATATAAAAATATTTTTAATTGAAGGTTAAAAATTGTTCTGCCGAACTATTTTAATGAAAGATGGTAAGACTAGATTGCTAGCATGAGGACTCCAAGCAACAGCAGTTTCCAGTGTGGGAGTTGGTTCGATTAAGTCTCGAAAGACTACTCCATGTCTTCCTAAAGTTCTTACCGAACTATGAATTAAACTAATCCCTATTCCTGCTGCTACTAAACCTAGAATAGTTTGTTGTGGGATGGTCTCCTGAACTACGTTAGGACTAAAGCCAGCTTGCTGACATAGATTAATAATGCGATCGTATAATACCGAACCAACATGACGGGGAAAGAGAATAAATGACTCGTTAGCTAATTGTTGGAGAGAAACGGGTTTGGATACATTTGCCAGAGGATGATTGTCGGGCAAAGCTACGACTAATTGCTCTCGATAAATAGTTTCTAGAATTAACCCGTCATGATTAATAGGAGGATGCAACAAGCCAAGATCGATTTGCCCATTGTTGAGTGCTAAAAGCTGTTCTGGAGTTTGCATTCGTTTTAAAGTTAAATCTACTTGAGGATAAAGCTGTTTAAATTGGCGTACCGCAGTGGGAAGTACAATATTCAATGCCGAACCCGTAAAACCTACTGTTATGCTGCCAATTTTGCCTTGAGATGCTTGTTTGACTAACTCCACGGCGCGATCTGCTTGTTGAAGGGTTTTTCTAGTTTCTGCTAAAAAAATTTCACCAACTTCAGTTAAACGAACCGTTCGCTTAGTTCGGTAAAAGAGCTTCGCCCCTAGTTCTTCTTCGAGATCTTTAATTTGTCGGCTTAGAGGTTGTTGAGTAATACAGAGTCTTTTGGCAGCCCGACCAAAATGAAGTTCTTCAGCAACCGCAACAAAGTAACGCAGATGGCGTAATTCCATTTGAACTTTTTAGGTGTTAATTAGTAGCAAAAAATGTGTTGGACACTAGCAAAGTATAGCTTATACATTTGAATTAATAGATGTAACGGATTGTTCAATTTAACGATCGCACAGAAGGGGAGTTTGCTATGAGATTATTTGTTTATTTGCTATTTTTGATAATATTTTTGCCTGCTAAAGCTTTTGCTCAAACGCCAGAACGCGTTTTGATGCTTTTTATTGATGGGTTGCATCCCCGCGCTATAAATCATTTTGATTTAAAAAATATCAAGCGCGTCATGGAGAACGGAACATATGCAGAAAAAGGTGTGATGATGTATCCAGCACATCCAACATTAGGCGATTATGGTGATTGGCATACGACATCATTCCCGAATATTGCAGGGCAAGCTGGAACAGTGTTTTTTGAAAAACAGCCGCGATTTTTACAGCATGTTATGGGTCAACAGGGAAAAACTCTTCATGCTGCGGGAAGTCGTTCTTATCGAACTATGAACGAAGGTTTTGATTATACCTTTACGTCCTCTGGTGGAACTACTGACCAACAAGTTGTTGACTTCTATATCAATGCAATTGAGCAACAAGGCGATATTGTTTACGCCAGATTAATGCTACAAGAAACTGGTAATGCAGGTCGTATAGAGTCTGCCAAAAATACATCAGACGATCCTTGGGCAAATGACGTGTTTCACGAGCAATCGCCTTACGGTCAAACTGTTAAGCAAGCTGACGAACAAATAGGTCGTTTACTTGATTATCTTGAAGATCGCGGTAAGCTTGATACTACTCTGATAACAATTGGTGGCGACGGTCAGGCTATTGGTGGCTGGCATCAAACACTAGATGAAAACGCCGCACTAACTCCTGTTATTTTTAAAGGACCAGGAATTCCACAAGGACGAACAATTCCATATGCAGAAAATATTGATGTAGCTCCGACTATTGCATCCTTAATGGGCGTAAATCCACCGAATCAGGATGGTGGAACAGGACTTATTCTTTTTGGTTCTAATGCGCATACAAACGCGCACCCACGCTACCTAGAAACTATCAATCAGCAAATTCGCGATTATAGAAAGCTACACGCACAAGCTGTTTTGAGAGCATTTGAAGATCCTAAAATGAATGTTTTGCTAATGGAACTCAAACACGGTCTTCTTTCAGAACATCAATTTTACACGCCAGAGCGCGTCATGGAGTGGCATAAATCAGAGGATCTTTCTTCTATGATAGAGAGTAATGCATGGGTTCTAGAAACATTGCGCTTAGCTTTGGAAGAAAATAAGTATAGGTTTGGTGCTTACTAATTGTGCGTTGATGAAGTTTCGTATGACTCACTAAAAAAGCGATCGCCTTACTGCATACATTACCCGCGCCAGCAAATGAGCCAGAATCGGCTAAAATAACTACCCAAGTAGAAAGAGCAGTTTTATTTTATTTTGATGGTTTACATCCCGATGCCATAGAACGTTTTAATTTACCCAATCTCAAACGCCTACAGGCAGAAGTAACGACTGTAGAGCAAGCCATCATGACCTTTCCCTGGCATCCAACTACGGGGGCTTACGGCGAAATGCACACTACTTCCTTGCCCAACCCGATTACGATGGCAGGCAATTTATTTCTACGACCGAATCAAAAAATGTTGCAAGATATGTTTCCCCGCGAAGTCGATACAGCGATCGCTATGATCATTAGAAAATACTCAGAAACAAGTTGTTTGTCCCTCTTGTGGTCAAACTACCGAGTTATTACATCAAAATAATTTCCCAACTGTTCGAGATTGATCATGATTGTCAACAATCGGTATATTTAAAAGTAA
>JASJEI010000541.1 GCA_030064795.1 Pleurocapsa sp. MO_226.B13
TCTCTGAAACCCCCTCCAGAACTGGATTTCCTCCCAAGGCTTATTTTCAATAATTTTGGCTTAATGACAATCGATAACGGGAAAATAAGCCTTGGGGAATCGGTGGTTTAGCGATCGCTTTATTGAAAAAAAAGATCCCGTGAAAAGTCAGGTTCGTAATATACCTGCTGATTGAGTAGTTTTACAGGCATGATTTTCTCAATGAATACCTGGGGACGTTGGGATTTAGTCATAAGTAATATAAAAAGTATTATTATTTATACAGAGGTTACATAAGCTCCTATGACTAATAATTCCCAGAAACAAAGGATATCAATCACCGTAGATTCACAGTTACTCGAAGAAGTAGACCAAATGACCAAAAACCGTTCGGCTGCTGTGGAAGAAGGTTTACGTCTATGGCGCAAACAACAAATTGAGGATCAATTGAGAAACTTCTATCAAAACCGCTCCCAGGCTGATATTGAATCAGAGAAAGAGTGGGCGCAGTTTTCCCATGCACAAATGGAAGAGATTTTAGAAGGCTAAGATAAAGCGATCGCCTTAAATTCTCAAGAAGCAATATTGGTAAAAGAAAATCTCAAAGTGAAGTCCAAGCAGAATGGTAACGGTGCGTGAGATCGAGAAGAACAATTACGTAAAAACCAACCTGCAACTAAAGCAAAAGAATGGCAGGAAATAGAGTTTTAATTTTAATCCCCAAACAAGACCCTCAAAGCTCTTAAGGCATTCCTACGCCTTCCATTAGCAATCATGGCAAACCAATAATGAGCCTCTTCATTACTCATAGCTGAAATCCCCTGAGCAATTTTACCGATTTTCTCTGGTTGAGAAAGAGGTTGCAATACTTGAAACATAATTGCTGTCTGTACCCCCGATTCTTCAGATAAAGTATAGGAACTTTGACGTTTTGAAGAGAGGGTTTGTGGATCGTAATTATTATTCTTGAGTACCTGATAAATGCTTTGTTTGACTAAATTTAAAGTATTACCTTTAAGACAGCCAATTTTCTCCGCAGCAGGACGCTTTTTCTCTCCCGCTTTCTTATAAGCACATTGGTATAGTTCCAAGGCAAAATTATTGTTGTCGGTAGAGTTTACTCGTAATTGAAATTCTTGCATTAGTATTGAACCTCCGCACTAAGACTGATTCTCTCTACGGGATTGCGACGGAGAGCTTGCTGAATGACATTTAGTTCTGAACTATCTGAGGTAATCGGTTTGTCGCCAAAATCAATAATCAATTTCAGGTTTACATTAGCTTGAGTGGCTGGATTATTGAGCAATCCATGGATAGTGCCAAAAAAGCTTTGAAATCCTTTTACTTTACCCTGATATTCCAATTTCACAAACTGCTCGTCTCCAGTTTGCAGCATGGCGGTTTGTTCAATACTTATCGGAAAACGACTCAGCAAAGGAATCGTCGTTCCTAGCTTACGGTAGTCAATTACTTGATCTACCGATATTTCCAAGGATTTTATTGCTTTGACTTTACATTTAGGATCGCTAAATTTGTCGTTTGAGTTATTAATGACAGAATTAGGAGTTCCAGTAAATTCCAAAACGTGAGGGCACATTAATGGGGGAGGCGGTGGAACGACACCCAGATGAACAATAGTTTCTTTCTCTGCAGTTTCTCCATTGCCATAGTCAGCAATTAAGCGAAAAACAGTCGTTTCCGTAATCTTGGCTTCATACTCATCACGAGGACGGAATTCTTCTGGGATTAACTCTGAACCAATCTGAAGACTAACTTTTAATGCGCCTTTAGCTCGCCAACCAACCCGAACAGGTTTTTCTTTACTTTCTCCCGCGTAAACCATTGCCTGAACATTTAATTCAATTACTCTTGGTTCTGGTGGTTGCAGAATCCCCCGACGATATAAAACCATGCGATCGGAAAACTCGATCGTATCGGGACAAGTTAACGTGCCATCAGTTTTGATATAAGCAGTCTCTCCTGCTTTCAAATCCCACTGACCATCCTGTAAGCCATTGCGAATTGTTTCCCGTAAAGTGTTTAATTCACCTGGGAGTAAAATATTGAGGCGAACATCTTTGGCAAAAGCATCTCTTAAAGCTTTAGTTGACCAACTTTCTAAACCTTTTGACCAGACCTTTTGCAGAATATAGGCTGGTGCAAATGGTTGACTGGCTTTATCTCCCGATCTAATTTTTTCACAGTCCTTGAGAGCCTTGAGAATCACATCCTGCTGATTATTTTTACCTTTAACGGTGCTAGAATCCTGGGCAGGTAAAGTATAGTGCATCAAACTCTTGGGAGCTTTAACATCATCTTTGGCTGGATAAAATAGATGACGATAGGCGTTCGTGAGAGAAATTCTTACTTCTAAATCTTTTGCTCCTTTCCTTTCCTTGAGCTGCTTCTGCTGAGTTTCTGATAAATCTTCTAATCTGGTCTGACTTTCCAATATATTTTGAATTGCCTGATATTCTCTGGCATTATCTATAGCTCGTTCCAGTTCCTGTTGATTAGCGACTAAAAACAGTAGACGATTGCGGTAAAGTCTAAATTTTCCTGACTCTCCAGTATTATCAAATATCTGCTGTACTAAATCTGGAGGACTATCTGTAGAAGATTTAACCGTTGCCTCATTAAAGTCAATCAGACACAAAGCAATCTCATCGGGAATATCATCCACATCTCCAGAACTTTCAGGAGCAAATACAGGAGTGAAAATTTTCTTGGCAAAAATACTATCTCGACGACTTCTTAAATAATCTTTTGCTTCAGTGCGTCCTATCTGTTCTTTTTCTTCGGTAACAATTTTATTGATTGAAGGCTCTTCTTTAAACCTTACATTTGTAGTAATTGGGTCGTTATCCAAATACCAAGCTACCTGAGCTAATTTATCTAGTGCTTGGTCAATAAAGCTCGCTTCTAAACCAGGAGTTAAAAGCGATAAGTTTAACTCGGTACGGCGAATCCCTGATGAAGTCCCTTGAGTTAGGGAATTTAAAAATATTGTCCGTGCCACCCAACTAGAAAACGCTGGCTTATCTGCTGCTTTCCATTGGCGATCGTGGACTTGAGCATAAGCCTGTTTACCGCTGGGGTTATAAATATCAGCACCGATCGGCGATCGCATTAATGGACGTTGCAAGCGGGAAGTCAGATCGTCGGTTATCTGCTGCTCTTTTCCCACAGGAATATGGTGTGGATGAATTATAGGAGCGTCTTCTGTTTGATTCTGCCAGAGATGCTGAACTACTTGGGCTAGTAACCGTAATGCACCCCTAGTTCTCTGAAACTCTGGTATAGAAGCAATTTTTTTGGTTAAGAGATTAAATAATTCAGGATGAAAAGGATAACTCTGTGCGATCGCCTGAGAATAACTAGCATCTTTACAACTATCGGGAAGATTAACGCGACTACTGCGATACACACTCAAGTATTCAGATGCAGCTTTTGATGCAGCCTGAGCATCGACACTCTTAAACAACCTTTGTTTAACAATATTGTAGACTTCAACATCAGTCGAAGGACTTAATACTCTTTCTTGTCTGGCAGAAGCACGAATCAACTCTTGCAATTCTGTCGTCTCATCCGCAAAGGTATCGGAAGCTGAAGCCAATGAATAGACAAAAACTAGATTATTACAAGCCCCTGCTAAATCCATCAGTGAGAATAGAAATGCTACTACCTGTTCGGCAAGATCGCTTCTACCAATCTGTTTTGCCTTCGCTGAACGCAAATAACGAGCAATTTCATCCAAGATAATTACCGTTGGTTCGCCATTTAATAATCTTTCTAAAACATCTGTTCCTGGACTAATTCCAGAGCGATCGCTTCCCTGTAATAAGCGATACCCTTCTACTCCACCAACTTGATAAGCAATTTCTCCCCAGAGAGTTTTAGTGATAATGCCATTACTATGGTGAATCCCATTTTCAGGATCTAAATCTCTTCCATCAACTGCTGCAACCTGTACCGTGCGATCGGGAATTACATTGGGTTCGGCAAATCTTTCTAAGCCTTGAATTCTGTTTCCTTCCTTACAGATATGCCATAGAGCAATTTCATCGTGAGTTTTACCACCACCAAAACTAGTTTCTAGTCTAATTACAGGTGAACCTGATGACTTGCCAGTTAGCCTACTAAAAACCTCTCTAATCAGAGTTTTAATCCCATCTGTAGCAAAAGTATTAGCAAAGAAGCTTTCGCTATCTTGATATATCTGAGGAGATTTTCCTTCTACCACTGATCGTAGTTTAGCAGCAAAGAGATCTACAGAAAGTTCTCCTGCTAATATTTCTTCTCTGGGGATACAGGTTTCAAAAATTGAAGGGAGCATATAGCAAGTCTCTAATTAGAAGCTTGCTATTAGTTTGCCCATTTTGTTAAGAAAAATTTAATATTAACATCGATTTCTTGTATTAGCGCTCGATATCACATGATGTGTGATGATGATGGAGAGTTATTGGCGATGGGGTCACATCAGAATTATCACAACTATGAGAACTATAAATACGAGCACCTTGTGGAATTTTCCTCCAATAACCTTCTCTGCGCGTTGACTGGGGCGAGCGATCGCTTCGACTCCGAATACTTGATAACCTCCGCTAATGGACTACCGCTGCCAAGATCGCGAGACGGGGAAAACACTTCATTCACATCCTATTCCCAACAAAAAATTCAGCTCAAAGACAATAATGGAATAAAATCAGAGAAAAATGAGGGCGAATCTATTTTTACGCTTGAAAAATCATTTTCTGTACCAAACACCTAATCTATACGGGGTAATATCTGCGTACTTTTTGTACCAAAGTGTACCAGACTCTTGCCGTTTTCTGTTACATCGCATATGACTATTTTTGATTAATTATCATCATATTTAACTAAATTTAACCACCGAAAGTATTTGTAACCAGTAACCAACTTCTAAAAAAACCCCCTCCCCCTATCTATTTGACTCTATATAGCACCGCCGGTTTGCTCTTATATCACCATGATGGATACTTCCGAGAACAGCACGGGGGGACCTTAGAAGGGAAAAAACTCTGTTACAGTTACAAAATCAGTTTTGACCGCGAGTTTGGACAATAAGTAACTTCAAATTCACAGAAAGCATATAAGAATTAACTTTTTTCTTGTAACAGACTTCCGTTACAGTCAGGTACAAGGAACTGTTTATAGAACATCAAAAATGCCCCTAATGTATACGGGACAATTGTTACGGGTTTCGGGTTCTTTGTAACAGAAACACGCAAAGTCTGTTACAAGCTGTTGTCAACGGAAATAAACTCTCTGGGGTCCTTCATCTTTAAATCTTTTTTGTTTGTAGTTAAACCGCAGTTTATTCACCATGACGTTATGGAGTTTTCCTGCCAAGGTTTTTTCTAACCTTCCACTGATGCGGGCTCCCGTTTCACTGTTGCCAC
>JASJEI010000542.1 GCA_030064795.1 Pleurocapsa sp. MO_226.B13
TGAGTTAGCAGCACTGGTACAGATAAGTCCGAGTTATTTTTCTATTTTATTCAAACAAGCAACAGGAATCACACCTCATCAGTATGTAATTCAGTGTCGCATAGAGCGTGCCAAGGAATTACTACGGCAAAGCGATCTGGCGATCGCAGATGTAGCCTTGAGACTAGGATTTTCTCATCAAAGTCATCTCAGCCGCCACTTCAAACGGTTAGTAGGTGTTACTCCCAAACAGTTTAGACAACTTTTATAAGAATGTGCTGAAAATTAAGAGATCGTGCAAGACAGCATTAATTCTAACTACTACGATTGGTTGATAAAGACAAATCTTCCTTAAATCGACAATAAATATTAATTAATGAATTGCATACTTCATCTCGATTCCAGTCCTAGAGGCGATCGCTCTTTATCTCGCGCCTTAACTAATGAATTTAATCGTACTTGGCAACAAACCTATCCTGAAGACAAAATTATCTACCGCGATTTGGGACACAATCCCGTTCCTTTCGTAGATGAATCTTGGATTGCAGCAGCATTTAAGTCGAGCAAACTAACGCCAGAATTAAAGTCTGCAATAGAAATTTCTGACGAATTAATTAATGAGTTTTTGGCTGCACAAGTCTGTGTGTTCGGTATCCCCATGTATAACTTTAGTATTCCTGCTAACTTTAAAGCCTACATCGACCAGATTGTCAGGATCGGACGTACATTTGCCGTAATAGCCAATGGCTATGAAGGTTTAGTTAAAGCCCAGAAAAAAATCTTGGTAATTACAACTAGAGGTGATAGTTATACTAATCTCCCCCTTGATTTTCAAGAACCATACTTAAAAGCTATTTTTGAATTTATTGGCATCACGGATGTCACCTTTATCCATGCCGAGAATCTAATGATGGGAAATGAAGCCCGTCAGCAGTCTCTATCTCAAGCCCGTCAGAAAATACAGCAGTTTATCGCTACTTTTACTGCTGGCTAGTAATAGAGTAAGTGAATATTTGCAAAATAAATCTGACAGTTAAAAAGGATTATAAATTAACCTATGATGAGCTAGGGCGATCGATTTGATAATATACAATTTCCACTGCTTCAGTGTACTTATCCCAGATAACCAATTCAGTCCTAATACGATTCATTCCGCTCTTTTCCATAACCTGTTGTGAGCCAAGATTAGCAGAATGAGTATCGCCACTAATCTGGGAAATCTTTGGTAAATTCTCCCATGTCCAATTAATGACAGTTTGTGTTGCTTCGGTAGCAAAGCCTTTTTTCCAAAACTTACGGTCAATTTCGTAATGTAGACTTGCTTCAGTTGATGAGCCTAAACTAAGTTCAATCATGCCGATTAATTGACAATTCCTAGAAATACAAATTGCCCAAAGATAGCTATCTTCATTATTAAGTATGTCTTGGAAAATTGGTTTAAAGTCTTCAATTGAAGTAGCACAAGGATCAGGTAGAAACCGAGGGTATTCTGGATCGGATGAATAATTGAATACAGTAGTTAAGTCAGATAATTGTAGCTCTCGAAGAATCAAACGAGATGTTTTGAGGGTTGGTGGCATTTTTTATAAGTAGAGAATGAAAGAAATTGTCTTTTCGCTATTTGCTGGTTGGGTTATTGGCGTTGTATTTTCATGGCTTCGTCTGCCCTTACCAATACCACCCCTATCGGGACTTTTTGGTCTTGTAGGAATGTTTTTAGGTAGTATTTTTTTTAGGTGGATTCATAAATTTCTAGAGCGTTTCATCAATTAGAAAAAGCGATGCCCTAAAGGATTAGTTGCGGCGAACTATGCGCCTTACTTTCGGTCTAGAAAAAATTAAACATGATTATGATTATATTTTGATTGATGCCCCGCCTAACTGGAGATTTTATAGTATTAGTGCAATTTATGCTGCGAATGTAGTTCTTATTCCAACCAAACATAACAATATTCGTTCCTTACAAAATGCAGCTAAAACTATCAAGCAATATCTTCCAGAAATACAAAAAGTTAGACAAGAGAAAACTAAAGGAATAGAATGGGGACCGATCGCTTTACCAATTTTATTTAATGGAGAAAATATTAGCAATGCTGCTAGAATAAATGCCAAGAATGCTATAGCTGCAATTATCAAAAAAATTAAGGTAGAAGATAAAGTCGATTTAATTCCTTACTTTTTTCCCCGCTACAAACCTGGAAATAATACTAGTATTTTTGAATTATCTAATAGTGCCTATATAGCTAGTTGCTCTTTTAACAAAATACCTGCTGTATACAAATACAAAGTCGCATATGATTATTATTCACAATTAGCTAAGGAGTATTTTTTACAATGAGTAATTTAAGTGATATCGGAAATCTAATGTATCTTGATTTAGATATTATTGAATCCGAAAATGATACCAGTATTTCTGAATATTTAGTTAGAGCTACTGCCAAACAAATAAATAACTCTAATAGCAGAAATTGGATTCCATTGATTGTCAAAGAAATTGCTGAAGATTGCTATCAGGTTATTGGCAATTCATTTATTTATGCCGTAGCAGAAGCAGCGGGATTAGAAAAAGTCTGGTGTATAATAGCCGATGATAGTAAAGAAACTGCCAAAGTAACAAAGATATTAGCAGGAGAAGAAATTCCTAAGATAAATTTATCAATTGCATCTAGAGATGAAATTAAAGCAGCTTTAGAATATTTAGTTGCTCAACCTGCTACTGTCCTCAAAGGAGTAAAAATCCCGATAGCAACTAATCGTATTGATGAAGCACCCCGTCAATATTGGCAAGATTTAAAACCAATTACTAAATTGAAGTGTGGTATTACTGCAGGAAAAAAAGTACAAGCTTTAGAACAGGTTTTTTACCTTACTCCTCAATCAATGCCCGACGATATTAAAGATCCTCAAGTTTTGAATACTTTAACTACAGCTGAATTGAAAAAAATCGCCAAGCAACGAAAACTATCTGGATATAGTAAATTCTCTAAAACCAAGCTGGTTAGCTTATTGAGCAAATAATCTGATTATTTTTATCTAAATTCTGTGAATTTCAGAACAATAAGTAACTTCATCTAAATAAAAGTCAAATAGATTTCCTCGCTCGATAACAGGTAACTATAGTGCTAGTAGCTAGTTACTATCACCAATTAATTTAATTTACTATTTTCAAAAGTGGAACTATTTATCAGGCGATCGCTCTTAGGCGCGATCGCTTTTTCGCTGTGTTTTATCGATCGTAAATTTTAGTTACAAAAGTTAATCATTAAAAGTTAAAAATAGACGCAATTAAGATATTAATGTCTATTTAACCAAACCTACTGGAAATAAGATCCGATCAAACTACAACTTAACTTCAGCCAAAAAAGCTGTAGTTTTGGTCTGTTTATCGCCTTATTATTAATGTCTTCAGACTTAAAAAAGTAGTTGTAATTAGATATGCTCAAAGAAACGACATATAAACTAATTCTGATTGTTTTAAATACTTTGGGATTGGTAACTCAAAAAAAGTAGCAAACAAAATTTTTGCTCGTTTCTTTTTAAATGAATATACGACACAATTGATTACAGTCAAATTTAGTTTATTTTGTCTGAATTCATGTATTATTTAAACCGCGATCGAGACCATGACCAATCTACAGCTAAATTTAGATCCTGAAACTCAGTTAGTTACAGTTGACGATCCCACCCCCACAGTTTCAGTCATTTGGGATCGAGCAGTGCAAAATGCCGTAATCGAAACTGCTCCTGGCCCTACCATTGCTTCTCGCGCTTATGCCATGGTGCATACTGCCATCTACGATGCTTGGTCGGCTTACGAATATATTCCCATCTCTACCAACTTAGGAGACGATTTACAGCGTCCTGAAGCGGAGAATACCATAGCCAACAAAAGCGAAGCAATGAGCTACTCTGCATATTATGTGCTGGTAGAACTATTCCCCGAACAAAAAGAAATTTTCGATCGGGTAATGCAGGATTTAGGATACGACCCCGATTTAGAATCTACAGATCCAACTACTCCCGCAGGTATTGGCAATATTACCGCTCAAGCTTTGCTAGATTATCGCAGCCAAGATGGTGCTAATCAATTAGGAGATGCCGAAGGCAGCGATGGTACGCCCTATTCTGACTATACTGGCTACCAACCTATTAACGAGCCAGGAAATATAGAACACATCGATCGCTGGACACCAGATGTCATTCCCGTCAATGATTCTGAATCAATTACCCAAGAATTTTTGACCCCTCATTGGGGTAGCATAACTCCTTTTGCTTTAGACTCTGGAGAGCAGTTTCGTCCCGATGCACCCCAACCATTTTTGTTAGTAGATGCCCAAGTCGATTTAGAAGCAAAAACTATTACTTTGGAAGATGGCACCGTACTAGATATTTCTCCTGAGTTAGTCGGAACAGTTATCAACCCAGAATTTATCGCTCAAGCAGAAGTGGTAGTGGAACATAGTGCCACTCTCACCGATGAAGAAAAAATGATTGCTGAATTTTGGGAAGATGCTGGCGGGACTTCTTTTCCGCCTGGAACTTGGATGACTTTTGGACAGTATGTTTCGGCAAGAGACGATAATACTTTAGACGAAGATGCTCAGATGTTCTTTTCTTTGGGGAATGCCGTCTTTGATGCGGGTATTGCCACTTGGGAATCTAAAGTTTATTATGACTATGCTCGTCCGATTAGCGTCGTTAGAGAACTAGGAGAATTAGGACTAATTGGCGAATACGACCCAGATTTTGGTGGGTATGTTATTGAAGCCTACGGCGACTATGGAGCAGGGACACAAACCATTTTAGCCACTGACTTTATTACCTATCAGACTCCTCATGGCGACTATTCTCCACCCTTTGCCGAATATACTTCTGGTCATAGTGCTTTTAGTGCTGCGGGAGCAGAGGTATTGTTGCAATATACTGGCAGCGATGACTTTGGAGCTTCAGTCACTTTTGACCCTGGACAATCTCGTTTTGAACCAGATATTACCCCAACTGATAGCGTAACTTTAGAATGGGATACTTTTTCGGAAGCTGCGGATGAAGCTGGTATTTCTCGTCTTTACGGTGGCATTCATTTTAATGAAGGGGATCTCAACGGTAGAGATTTGGGTAGAGAAGTCGGTGAGGCTGTCTTCGATATGGCTCAGTTTTATATCAATGGCGGAGATATTAACCAGGAAGAGATAATTCTCGGCACTGCTAACCCAGATGTTTTGTTTGGTAGTGAAATGGGCGATCGCATCAAAGGCTTAGAAAATAACGACATCATCAATGGATTAGATGGAGACGACTCGCTCTATGGTGACGAAGGACTAGATTTAATTCTCGGTAATGATGGCAATGACTCTATTTACGGCGGTCAAGACAGAGATCAGCTTTACGGTAATCAAGGAGACGATCTCCTCGATGGTGGTT
>JASJEI010000110.1 GCA_030064795.1 Pleurocapsa sp. MO_226.B13
ATCGGCAAAATTAAGAGACTTGTTGAGTGCATCTACTTTAGTTACTGGCTGACCGAAACGCATTTCAATGTCGTACTGAGCGTAGAATTCGCAACTACGCAAAGATAAAGAGTCGGTTTCTGCTTGACCTTGGAGACAAGCTTTACTTAATTTAGTGCGGTCGTAGGGTAGCTTTTCTTCAGCACCGATTAAAATTACTTTGCCCTGAAAACCCTTTTGCCGTAACACTTCTACCGCGTTCATTCCCGCAGCACCCGCACCCAAAACTACAAAAGTGCGATCGTCAACATTAGGGACGCATTTAGACATCGATAAAGTACGCTGTTGGGGTATTTCGTCGGGTAACTTGACTAAAACTTCTTCGCCTTCGATTCTAGTGGCAAAAGTAGACAAAGAATCCAATCCTGGTGGTTCTTGTTGCTGTCCTGCGATCGCATTAAAGCAAGCATTGTGCCAAGGACAAACAATTGTTTCTCCACTCAAGATTCCTGTTTCTAGGGGTGCGCCATAGTGAGTACAAAATGCTCCCGTCGCATAAAAGCGATCGTCGATCTTAGCTAGTAATATTTGTGAATCTCCTACAGCTATCTGCTGCATCTGCCCGTTTTGCAAAGCATCTACTTTGGCTACAGCTATTTCTTTCATCTGCTATTGATTATTGATTATAGTTTGTCTAACTTTTTATATATCTTCGGAATACATAGGCTGGAATCTATCTGAGAGGGTATTATCGCAGTACGTATTAGCTGCTGTGAGGTAATAAGTAATCAGTGTCCTCGTCAAGAGTGCGTATTGCGATCGATTCCAAAAAAACTGCGCTCGAATTAAAAGGAGAGGAAAGCGACGATTTGGCATCTACAAGTAGTAGATAGCCGAAAAATCGCGACAATTTTTTTTCCTCTCCAACTGTTTAAAGCTAAAATTAATTACGCTTAACTTTTGGTGACAAGCAATTTTCGTCCTACTAATCTAGGCGTTGACTTTTGCTTTTGACCATACACCATTTTCGTCTTCGTCGTACTTATCTTTGATGGTTGCCCAAGCTTGCTGTTCTGCTTTGGTTTCATCGTCGGTTTCATCCAAAACCGCATTGTAACGTTCGATGAAATCTTGTTGTGCAGCCTCAGAAAGATGAGAGCGAATTTCTGGAGATAGATCTTCTACCCCATTACACTTACCAGGACAAGCACGAGGTAAGGTGGATTCGTTGACGTGAATTTCTTCGCCACCTGCACTTTCAATCAACAGTTGATATTCCCCAGATTTATCAGCAGGAACTTCAGCCATTAATAAAAATTCTCCTGCCTTAATCCGTGTTTCGTAAACTGCTGCTTTCTCTTCTGGCATACCCAAAGTTGCTAATGCTGAAGCCAAACCCGCACCAGCACTACCAGCGATCGCTCCTGTAGCTGCCCCTAACAAAACCGAGGTGATTGGCCCTGCTGCTACTACCGAACCGATAAAGGGAATAAATAGTACTCCAACACCCGTAAAAAGACTGAGGAGAGAGCCAAATAAAGAGCCAAAGACTGCGCCAGTACGTAGACCACCTAGAATGACATCTTTTTTGGAAATAAAACCTGCAATGCGTGTATTAGACTGAAAGTTTTGACCCATTACAGAAATATAATCTTGAGGTACACCGCGATCGATCAGACGACGGACGACATTATCTACTTGTTGTTCTTCTTTTAAAACTGCGGTAATTGTGCGTTCTGCTTTATATTCTTCTGTCACTTGCTAAATTCCTATTTTTATAAATTTATCGACAATATTATTTTTTATACCCAGCTATGGTAAAACATAGCCAGGTAGTTGATGACTAGGCATTAACGGCAGGTTTGGTTTCTGTACCAGCGCGATCGCCATCGCCTTGTAAGTTTTCACCTTCGAGAAAGGAACGTAACATCCAAGCCATTTCTTCGTGCTGTTCCATCAATCCTGTCAAAAAGTCAGCAGTACCTTCGTCGTGGTACTCTTCTCCACATTTGTCAATATCTTCTCTGAGGTTGCGGATGACTTGTTCGTGATCTTGTACCAAGCGATCGACCATCATGTTAGCGGAAGGAAGATCGTTAGGATGCTCTTTAAGAGAACCATATTGAATAAATCCTGATGCTGTTCCTAGAGGATAACCGCCCAGGGCGCGGACTCTTTCGGCTGTAGCGTCAATATTCATGGTTAGGGCATTGTAGTGTTCTTCCCAAAGCGTGTGGAGAGTACGGAATTGAGGGCCAACTACATCCCAATGATACTTTTTGGTTTTGATTAGAAGTAGATAAAGATCGGCAAGGTCGCGGTTTAATAATTCAATTACACCGTGACGTTGTTCTTCGGTTAATCCAATATTTAGTTTAGACATATAATTCCTGTTTGCATAACTTCACATTTATTAGAACAATTATTCAGGCGATCGCGCATCTGCAATAAGAGATAACTTTTTACCCCGTCTATCCTCCTTTCGATATAAGTAGGTGGACATAATTAAATAAAAAAAGAAAAGTTGACAAAAGACTGATGATTAATGAGAACTAAGTATTACTTTGGTTATGACGCAGCCAATAATTTAACTAGTACGATCGCCGATCTGGTAGGTTGGGTTGAAGCATGAAACCCAACAACCAAAGCTTTTGTAGTGTGGGTCAATTATTGACGTAAGATAATGCGATTTATCAGATAGCCACAATCCTACAGACCGTAAAATCCTGTAGAGACGTAATATATTACGTCTCTACCATCGATTACATTTCTACTGCTTCGTCAATTAATTAGTGACAGGTTAATATTTCCCCCATCTCCCTATCTCCTTATATCCCCATCAACCCTAACCCATCAATTAAAAATTGACAGACTACTACGATCTATCTATATTTTTTACTGCGCTTCTGGGTTGGGTAGTCCACACAAGTTTTTATTTGTTAAGTAATGTAACAAGATTGCAGAGACTCGATCCTAAATTTAGATAGGTAACAAGGGAGGGTTTTAAAAAAGGTTTGTAGTTAACTAGTTGCGATCGCTCTTAATATTTATATTTCCTCTAACTCTAGGGCGATCGCTCGTCTTTAGTCACTCATGGGAAAAAGCTTTAATTATTAAGTAATGTAACAAAATTGCAGAGACTTAATCCTAAATTTAGATAGGTAATAAGAGAGGGTTTCAAAAAAAATTTGTAGTTAACTAGTTGCGATCGCTCTTAATATTTCCTCTAGCTCCAGGGCGATCGCTTTTTTTTAAATCTACTACTTGAATTTAGTTAGTTTGAGAGTATTAAAGATGTTTAAAATTTTCCAGAGTTATAATGCCAGCCACCAAAAAACAAGGGAAAACATTACAAGTCAGAAACAAGAGAATTTTTCTCACAGAAGTTCTCAGAATAATATTCGCTTTAGTAATTTAGGCAAGGATATTTTTATTAGTCGTTCTGGACAAGTGAAAATCGATCGTTTGTCTAGTTTCCGAAACTTGCGTGACTGCGACTTTATTGTGTTTTAAGTTGTTTTCCTCCAGGCGATCGCTCTTAATATCTCCTCTAGCTCCAAGGCGATCGCTTTCTTGATGCGCTTTTCCTTGGCCCTTTCGGCGACGCGGGGTCGTTTATCCCCGAATGGGGGCATCGCTTTTTTAAAATAAACACTACTGGAATTTAGATAGTTTGAGAGTATTAACGATGATTAAAACTTGGCAGAGCCATCGTACCAATGTCCAGAAAAAAATCAGCAAAATTACAAGTCAGACGAAAAAGAATATTTTCCAAATTATTTCTCAGAACAATATTCGACCTAGTCATTTAGGTGACGATATGTTTATTAGTCGTTCTGGACAAGTGAAAATTAATAATTTAGATAGTTGCCGAATCTTTAATAGCTGCGACTTTATCGTTTTTTAGGTTGTTTTGCTCATGTATTGAGTAACGTAGTAAGCGTAAGCAAAGCCATGTCCTAAGATAGTTCTAGAGCGTTCCGAAGGGCAACAGTGGCGCGATCGCTTTTCTGGAAATTGCTGTAATCCAGGCTGTGCAAGTTTTGATTAACTAGTTAAATAAACTGCATATTTTCTTCTCATAAGTCCTAAATAGCAATGACAGCAAATTTTAGTTTTAAGGAAAACGACAAGTTATGGAGTTTTTTAATCTCGGTGTCCTAAGGGATAAACGATCGTAGGTTATGGTAGCCCGTAATATCAACAGCAAAGTCTCATTTGGAAATTAATTGCGATATGAACTAAAAGCAACCTAATAAAAAACTTTAGTTGATTTAATTGAAGTCAAGTACTTATAATCTAAGGAGAAAAAACATGGGAACTATATCAAAAACTGATTCTAATCTGAACACTGTCAAGCCGATGTTAAATACCATAATATATGGTCAAATTATTAATATGCTTTATCTCCAAGATGATGATTTAGCCTCAATAATAATACAGGAAAAAACACAAGATAACTCTGAGGGGAATATGTTTATTCTTGCTCATAAACCTGATTATCCTAATGTTAACTCTGAAACTAATATTGTTGAAATAAATAACTTAAATAGTTTTCGTACCAGGCTTCAAGAAGCTTTCAATTATAATTCTTTAGTAAATATATATTGTGAAAATAATAACCAAATAAAATCTCTAGTAATAGTCGCAAAATCAACTCTGGAGGAAAAAGTATTACCTCTCGATGGTGGCAACGTATTACCTTTCGATGGTGGTGGCGGTAGTGATGGACCACTGTGTCTTTATGGTTCTCCCCCATGTAAACCATGAAAATTATTTTCAAATAATTACAGTCAAGTCACCCCAAGATCGGGGTGATTTCAATCATTTACACCTAGAATTTGGATGTAAAGTTTTTGATTGAACCGCGTCGCATACTGCGAGAGAGTGCGTTAGCTTACTCGTCAGTAAGACGCGGACAAGGTTTAGCTTTTGGGTTTTTCTTGGTTGCGGACATATTCTATTATCTTGGTTAAATCTGCACCACGAGAAATAGATTTAACACCATAGCTTTTTGACCAAAAATAAGGTTTCCAAAAGTATTGAGATAGATGCTCTGAGTATTCTTTGCGGATGTAGCGAGAACTTACAGTTTTCAGGTTGGCTACTAGCTGAGATAAGTTCAACGATGGGTGAGTCTCAATAACGAGATGGATGTGGTCTGACTCCCCTGAAAACTCGACGAGGCTTGACCGCCATTTGGTAAGCGTGTCTCTAAATATTGACTCCATTCTAAAAAGCATATCTTTGGTGATGCACTTGTGTCTATACTTAACCTGCAAAGTGAGATGATAATAAATCTCATAAGTCTGTCATCTTTGTGGGCAAAACCAGATGATGGTGATTGACCAAGATACCACGACTACACCGCTTTGCGGTTAGTCGCTGGAGGCTTCATTGCAATATAATCTCATCTCGAGTACTATCAACCTTATAGTAATTAATTGAGGAGCAATGACTATTACACCTAGTAGTAAATTTTCGGTTGGCTGTCTTTATGTTGTACTTAGCTTATTGGTTACAGTAAACTCAGCCATAGCTCAATCGACGCACACCGAGCCGAATACATCTACACCACACACAAGTTGTTCTGATGATTGTCCTTTTGATGGTGAATTGGCAGATGGTGGTGGCGGTAGTGATGGATCACAGTGTCGTTATGGTTCTCCCCCATGTAAACCCTGAAAATTATTTAAAAATAATTACAGTCAAGTCACCCCAAGCTCGGGGTGATTTCAATCATTTACACCTATAATTTGGATGTAAAGTTTTTGATTGCAATGTAATCTCATCGGTCAGTTGTCCTACTGACCACTGTAGGGGCGAACGCCCTAAAGGATTAGCTTCGCGTCGCCGTTCGCCCCTACTACTAACAAAAATACGCGACTCCCGCGACTCATCCGACCATCCCTAAAAGGAATGGGCGAACCCCGTCGCTTCTTATTTCAGCCCCCTAACCCCCAAGCTTGGGGGAATTAGTAAAATTGTGAAACTTTTAATTAGCAGTTTTTATCTTCCATTTAGTATCTTAGTAGGATTATTCACCACAAATAGAGCAGTAATTGCTCAATCTATCCAGACTGATGGAACAACACCTACTCAACCAGTAAGCTGTTCTGGTGATTGTCTGATTGAAGCTGGATTGCAACAGGGAGATAATTTATTTCATAGCTTTGAGAGATTTAACGTTGATGCGGGTGCAACAGTCCTGTTTCAAGATCCTGGAGTAACAAATATCTTAAGTAGAGTTACGGGCAATGAAATTTCTAATATCTTGGGTACTCTTGGAGTTAGCGGTGGTGATGCTAACTTATTTTTGCTCAATCCTAATGGCATTATATTTGGGCAAGATTCGAGCTTAGATCTCAACGGTTCTTTCTTAGCTACTACCGCTGATGCTATTCGCTTTGGGGAACAAGGATTACTAGATACTGCACCCAATGAAATTCCTCTATTAACTATCAATCCTTCTGCTTTATCCTTTGCTAATGGAAATCAGGGGGTGATTCGCAATCAATCAATTGCCCCTGCTGGAGAGGATCTTTCTGGTCTTGAAGATGTTGCTACAGGGTTGCGAGTTCCAGATGGAAAAAGCTTATTGCTAGTTGGTGGGGATGTAATTTTTGATGGCGGAAGAGCGAATGCTTTTGGAGGTCGAGTAGAGTTAGGCGGATTAGCAGCAGCAGGTGAAATTAACCTTGATGTTTCAGGTATTGAAGGAAATAATCTGAGTTTAATCTTTCCCGAGCAAATTCCCAGAGCAAATATACTTCTGACTAACGAAGCAGTTGTTAATGTTCCTGCTGATGATGGAGGTGATATTGCTATCACTGCAAACAACATAAGTATATTGGAAGGAAGTTTTTTACGGGCTGGTATTGGATTAAATTTGGGAACTACTAACAGTCAAGCAGGAAATATCACTCTTAATGCTATAAAAAAACTGGAAATAAATAATGATAGTTATGTGTTTAACGAAGTAGCTCCATTCGCTCAGGGTAATGGAGGTGATATCAACGTTAATTCTGATTCATTATTTATAAGTAATGATAGTATAATTCAAACAGCAACTTTTGGCACGGGAAACGTTGGTAATATCAACGTAAATGTGCCTAATGGAGTGGTTGAAATTAGCAAGAATTCACAGGTCAGTTCAAATCAGGGTTCTCTGCTTGATTTTGTTGGAATAGGCAAAGGTGGAGATATTCAAATTGTTGCTCGAGAGATTTTGCTAGAAAACAACTCTTTGATAGATGCCAGCACTCTGGGACAAGGAGATGCTGGCAATATAGAAATATTTTTGGAAGAAAATCTAGTTGTTTCATCTAATAGTCTTATTATCAGCGTTGTCGAGGCAGGAGCAATAGGAAATGCAGGCAATATTAGCATAGAAGCAAATAATATCTCTCTCGATAGTGGTTCTCAACTAGTATCTAATGTTAAATCTGCTGAGGAAAATGAGATTGGAGGACGCGGTAAAGGTGGAGAAATCATTTTATATGTATTTGATTCAGTCAATATTGAGGGATTTGGCATAAATGGTTTATCTAGCGGTATCGTTACTACGACAGGAGTAGGAGCAGAAGGTCAAGCAGGGGAAATTATTGTTAATACTAATAGTTTTAGGATTGCTGATGGTGCAATTGTCAGTTCTCAAACTTTTAATCAGAGTAATGGTGGAAATATTTCAATCGATGCCAATACTTTTGAGGCTATTAATGGCGGACAAATAGCTACTTCAGCAGAAAGTTCTGGTAATGCAGGTAGTATCGATATCCAAGTTGCAGACAATCTTTTGCTCTCTGGCAGCGATCCCAACTTTGCAGATAGACTAGCTGAATTTGGCAGTCTGATTGTCATTAATGAAGCCCCAGGAAATAGCGGAATTTTTGCTAACGTACGCCCAGAAGCTTCGGGTACGGGTGGTGAGATCCAAGTTGCAGCAGGACAGTTAAGTATTCTGGATGACGCAGAAATTAACGTTAGTGCCAAGGGTACGGGAACAGCAGGAAGTCTAAACATCGAAGCTCAAAAAGTTGCTTTAGATCGAGGTAGTCTCACCGCTGAAACCAGGGCTGGTAGCCAGGGTAATATTACCCTAAGTAATGCCGATACTCTGTTAATGGATAACAACAGCCAAATTACTACCAACGCTTCAGAATCAGCCACAGGAGGAGATATTACGATTAGCTCAGAGGCGATCGCTCTTTTAAACAATAGCGACATTACCGCCAATGCGGTTCAGGGGCAAGGGGGTAATATTCAGATTACTACTCAGAGAATTTTTCAAGAGCCAGATAGTCAAATTACTGCTGCTTCCGAGTTAGGGATAGACGGCACAATTACGATTAATACTTCCAATGTCGATCCCACTTCAGGGATCTTGGAACTGCCTGGTGTTCTCATCGATGCTGAAGAGATTTTAGCTCAAGATCTCTGTAGATTGGAGGAACAAAGAATTGCCAGGGGTAGTTCTTTTATAATTACTGGACGGGGTGGCTTAACTCCTACCTCAGAAGAAACGCTAGAAAATCGCGATCGCATTGTTAACTGGGCAAGTCGGGAAGATCTTGAAGTTAGTAATAATGGCACTGTAGGAATACGCCAACGAGAAGAAGATAGTCTAGACAAGCAATATCCTGAGATCAAACAATCTCAGGGTTTAGTAGTAGCAGCAGATGGTAGCACCTGGTTGACGGCAAATGCACCCAACCCAGTCCCTCAAAGTTCCAAAACTGCTCATCCAGATTGTCGGACTATAAAATCAGAAACACAAAATTGATTAGTGGATTGAAGTGTTTTATCGCACGGTGTATGTTCTACGCCCAATGTTTCGCCTAGAGAAATTTTTAGTTGCTATTACTGCTAATACCATTTTCCTAAAGTAGTGAGAGAGAGCGATAGAGTATTGTAGTAGCGCGTCTAGGCTAAAATACTGGGTTTAGTTCCCCCAAGCTTGGGGGTTAGGAGGCTGAAATTAACTTGCACTACCCAACCAATTAAGCTTGACGCGCTCTTTTGGTTGGGTTGAGTTTACGAAACCCAACAATAATTCGGTTTAAGTTGGGTTTTACTTCGTGCAACCCAACCTACCTTCGCCTCTCATTACTTTTTCCAATTGGTATAAGCTAAGATTTCAGTGGACGGGTAGTTAATATTTCGCTGGCTGACAAAGATTTAATCGCAGAGATAGGAACAGTAATCACACCGATCGATTCTCCTACGGCGTTAAAAATTTCTAATACGCATCCTTCTTCTCCACCTTGGGGATGAGGAACAAAATCAACTAAAGTAGCGACATCTCCAATTTTCAGGTTATTGTCGGCTATATTTCGAGTCAAGGCGACTTCCGAATATAGTTCTAGCGTCATCTGGTTTTTAATCTCCTGGTAGTAAAGTTATAAATTGAAATTTACCGTCGCTTTTGCGTTCCAACCAAATTGTAACTACAGACAAATCGATCCCATTAACCCCCTGTAGCTCTCCACTCACATTATAGAAAGTTACGTACTCATCAGTTCTATCTGCTTGTGCTTCTACAGATTGATTGAGTTGCTGAATGGCTGTTTTCAATGCTAGCCAGTTGTCTAGAGTAAAGCCAGCTTGAGCTAAGAACTGAGATTTATCGTTTCTGGGTTTGAACACAAGCAGGTATTTAGTTAGTTTTGGTTCGGGAATAATGGCATCAACAGGAATCTTCATTCTCGAATTTTTTAGTTTAGATTTTAATTATTAGTTAAATATTTTCTGAATTAATTGATGTATTGCGATCGCTGAAATTCTATTAGACTTTACGGAAAATACGACAGAGGCGATCGATTCAGAATGGATCGCACCATTCCTAGTTTTAGAGAAGATCTTTTAACAATTATGAGCGGGAATTCCCCATTAAAGCGGTAGCTTAATGTAGTGTTGCTAAATGTAACAAATTGCCGAACAACACACCTTCGCACTGATATGTACATGGTTCGAGAGTATCTTTCCCCAGAGGAGTGTCCTAGCTTGGTTAGCGCACTTTATCTTTTTGAGTATTATTGCGATAATAACTAGCAATTAGAGCGGTTATACATATAGATGCGAGATAATTTTCAACTTACTAACAATTTTCTCGAGCGACTTAAACCAATAAGAATACTTCTAACATCTACGGTTTATTTACTATTTATTACTAATTCAGTTAAAGCACAAGATTCTTCAGCACCTACTATTCCTCTACCGCCTCAACCTCCACAACCAGAACCAGAAATCCTCCCGCCTTTAGAAGAAATCCTTCCCGAATTGGAAGAGAATACTACACCAGATAATTTTGATAGGAGCAAATATTTTAATAACACGGTTTTTGTCAAAAAGTTTGAGATTGTTGGCAGCACAGTTTTTACTCCCGAAGAATTAGCCGAGGTGCTAAAGCCCTATATTCTGCGTCGTCTTTCCTTTACAGAAATCTTGGCCGCACAACAGGCGATCGATCGCCTTTATTTGGAGGGGGGTTACATTACATCAGGAACGTTTCTACCGCCACAAAAGTTAGAAGATGGTGTAGTAACAATTGAAGTGTTGGAGGGTACGGTAGAAGCAATTAATATTGAGGGATTAAACAGATTAAATTCAGGCTACGTTCGTAGTCGTCTGAAGATTGCTACTGCTGCGCCTTTAAATAAAGACAAGCTGCTTAACGCTTTAGAACTATTACAAATAGATCCTTTAATTGAAAATTTGGCAGCGGAATTAACCGCAGGAACTAGACCTGGAAGCAGTATCCTGGAACTTAATTTGCAAGAGGCAGATCCTTTCGATCTAACTCTTAGTTTTGATAATTATCGCGCTCCTAGTGTGGGAACAGACCGCAGAAGTGTAAGATTAACCCATCGTAATTTAATCGGTTGGGGCGATCGCTTTAGCGTGGGTTATCTCAATACCGATGGTAGTAACTCGCTTAACGATCTCAATTATTCTCTTCCTTTCAATCCTTATAACGGCACACTCAATTTTCGCTTTGACTATACAGATAGCGAGATTATTACTCAGCCTTTCGCTAGCTTCGATATTGAATCAGAAAGTACTATTTATGAATTCACCTATCGCCAACCTTTATTACAAAAACCAACGGTCGATGTAGCTATTGGTTTAACTTTTACGAGAAACAATTCTGTAGCCACCTTGGGCGGTGAACCCGAACAATTATCGCGGGGGGCCGAAGTTGATGGGGAAACTAAGGTTAGCGTGCTGCGTTTTTTTCAGGAATATACTCAACGTGATGCCAGTCGAGTTTTAGCTTTACTGTCTCAGTTTAGTTTGGGTATTGATGTTTTTGGTGCAACTATCAATAACAGCGATCTACCCGATAGTAAGTTTTTAGCTTGGCGAGGACAGGCTCAATATCTTCAAGTTCTAAATTCTAATTTTAGTTTATTGTTGCGGTCGGATTTTCAAATAGCCGATCGGAGTTTGTTAGCTACAGAACAATTTAGTTTGGGAGGTGGTTTGAACGTTCGAGGTTATCGTCAAAATGCCTTGTTGGGGGATAATGGCTGGTTTAACTCCGCAGAAATCAGAGCGACAATTCTCCGCACACCACAAAGTCAAATTAGTTTACAACTAGCTCCATTTGTCGATTTTGGTAAGGTTTGGAATTCCGATGATTTGGAGTTAGATACTAATACCCTAGTCTCTACAGGTATTGGTTTGCGGTTACAAATTAGCGATTATTTTGCTTCTCGTTTGGATTGGGGTATTCCTTTAGTAGATTTAGAGACAGAGGGGGATAGTTTGCAGGAAGATGGGTTTTATTTTTCCCTGGAATTACAACCTTTTTAATCATGCGTTTAGTAGGGGCGAATCGCGATTCACAAAAGCGACGGGGGAGAGCATTGTTCCTTTTAGGGATGGTCGGATAAGTCGCCCCGTCGCGTTAGTAGTCAGTAGTTAGTTGTTAGTAGTACAACCCCGAACCCCGAACTGCCACGTGCATCCCACCTCATTTATGGGTGGGATGAGCTTAACCCTACATTGTTTATCGGTAATCAAAATGAATCAATTAAAAAGATTATTATTATTTTTTATTAGTGCGATCGCCCTAATTTTCTGGTTACAACAGCCAACTATTGTCTTAGCTACCGACGAGCGAGCGATTCAGACTATAGAGCAAGAGGCTCAACAGCTTTATCAACAAAATCAATATCCAGAGGCGATCGCTTTAATAAAAACTGCGATTAAACAGTATCAGAAACAGGACGATCGGGTTGGTATGGCGATCGCCACTCGCAATTTAGCTCTCATTTACCAGAAGTTGGGAGCATGGGAGCAAGCAGAAACTACTCTCGCCCGAGGAACAAAGATTATTGACTCTATCGATAGCGAACCAGAAAAGAGCCAGTTGTTAGCTCAAATTTTAGAAGTTAAAGGACAAGTAGAATTATCTTTAGGGCGATCGCAAAATGCTTTAGCAACCTGGCGCCAAGCTACCTCTGTTTATGAAAAACAAGGAAATATTACAGGCTTAACTCAGGGGAAAATTTATCAAGCCCATGCTTTACAGGCATTGGGTTTATATTCTCAAAGTCTTACAACTCTGACTGCAACTAACCAGCAACTTGAAAATCAACCAGATAGTTTAATTAAAGCTCAGGCTTTACTCAATCTGGGCAATGTTTTGAATCGAGTCGG
>JASJEI010000543.1 GCA_030064795.1 Pleurocapsa sp. MO_226.B13
CATCGGTGTCAAGAGGATCTTTTGGAGAAGGAGATAAACCACCTTTACCAGTAATAATAAATTCGTCCTTTTGCTCAGACGAACAAAGATTGCGATCGATTAATTTACTGACATCAACAATTTCTATGGGTAACGCGATCGATTCTTGACCAGGCTCAATGTTGATAGTACTATCTATGCCAAATTGAGAACTAGCAGTAATGTCGCTGAAGTTAGGATTTTCAAGCAACTGAAATCCCAAGATATTTTGAGCATCGATGTTAATATTGCCTCCGTTACCTGCAAAAGCCTGAGCCCTAATATCGCTATTTTCTTGAGGAATAGCGACAATTAAATCAGCATCAATGGTGATATTACCACCATCTCCTGCTCTCTGAGCAAGACCAGCAGTGGTGGAGATTTGACTATTACGGCGCAATAGCAAGAGGTCGCCGATTTGAAGAGTAATATTCCCGCCCTGACCTGATGTAGTTGTAGCTGAGAGAGCGGCTTGGTTCTCCAGTCGGAGGTCGCGAGCTGCCACTTCTAGGTTGCCTGCATCCCCTGCTCCCTGATTTTTTACGCTGACTTCGGCTCCATCTCGGAGCGTCAAACTCCCAGTCTCGAGCCTCAAGTCTCCCGCATTTCCTGTTGAGTCTGGAGTAGCTTGAACAAACAAGCCACTGGGAAACTGACCATCGGCTGACCTACCAATCACTTGAACAGATTTAGAGGCATCTACAGTCAAGGTTCCTCCATCCCCTTCACCTCTTGTGCTAGCACCAACTTCTGCTCCATCTTGAACAATTAACTGCCTGGTGGTAATGCTCAAATCTCCCCCTTTTCCTGTTCCTAAAGTATCAGCAGACAAGATGCTGCCAAACTGACCATCGGCTGAAGTACCAATCACTCGAACAGATTCAGAGGCATTCACACTTAAGCTTCCCCCGTCTCCGGAGCCAAACGTGTTAGTTGAGACCTGTGCCCCATCTCGGACGAGCAACTGCCCCGTAGTAAGCTTCAAGTCTCCCGCCTTTCCTGTTCCTTCACTTGAACTAAACAAGCCACTGGGAAACTGACCATCGGCTGAAGTACCAATCACTCGAACAGATTCAGAGGCATTCACACTTAAGCTTCCCCCGTTCCCTTCACCAAAAGTGCTAGCTGCAACCACTGCTCCATCTTTGATAAGTAACTGCAACTGCCCGGTGATAATACTCAAATCTCCGCCCTGTCCAGAGCCAGTTACATTTGCAGTTATCTTAGAACCATCCTCAAGTCTCAACTGTGAAGCCCGAACAACTATCCCATCACCGTTCTGACTTCCCAGGGTATCCGCAAACACAAAAGAGCGATCGCTCAGAGTCACATTAGAACCCTGCACCTGAATACTCCCACCACCCTCACCGCTGGTGTTGACAAAAGCTCCATTGGTAAGCGATATATCTGCTCGCGCTAGATCTTCGGGAAAACTTAAATTCAGGTTGTTTCCATCAACATTTAGCCCTACTGTCTCATTACCTGCGACTCCTGCTAACTCCACTCGACCATCCGGGGCATGTAATCCGCCTCCATCTATGACAATATTTCCACCCACCAGCAGCAAACTCTGACCATCTGGCACTCGCAAACCAGATAGAGGAGTTTCTAATAAATCCACTTCTGCTGGTGCAGTTGACCTATTTTCAATCCGCCCTGGGTTGATTTGATTGAAGAAAAATGCCGATGGTTTAACTGTTAATAGAGGTGGTTGTTCTGGTTCAGTTGCGCTAAAAAAACCGCGATCGCCAAATTGAATGGCATCAGCCGTACTCCCTACAAACGAGCCTCCTACATCCAAACTGGCATTTTCGCCAAAAATAATTCCATTGGGATTGATTAAAAAGAGATTAGCATTACCATTAACTCCCAAAGTCCCTAGAATCTCTGAAAGATTACTTCCCGTTACTCGACTAAAAATATTAGTAATTTCTGCTGGGTTGGCAAAATAAACCTGTTGTCCATCCCCGATATTAAACTGCTCGAAACTGTGAAATAAATTAGTATCTCGTACTGCACCACCATCAATGCGCTCGGCGGTTCGTCCTTTAATTTCGACATTGGGCGTTAGAACTGAAGCTTCATTACCCAAACTATTATCAGGAATAATCTGAGCGTGAAGGCGATCCCAACTACTAGAAATTAAGATCGAAGGAGTCAATAGAGCGATCGCGACACCTGTAATCGCAAATTTTAAATTAAACTGTTTTGGGTAATGATGAGATTTCATCAGAACATGATTGTAGTTTTTATAAATGAGATTTTTGAAGTTAAAAAAAGTAGATATTATTCGCGGAATTACTTAGATCTTAAATCTTTGTCTAAGATCCAAATCATAAAAGGGCTGGTGTTACTTTGAAATTTACCATAAGAGTAATCTCCATATAAACCAACTACATTAAAACCCTGGGATTTGGCTAGCTCCTGAAATTCTTGCTGTTGATGTAAATAAAACTGAATATCAACAAAGCTTTTACGTTTCATCACTCCATTGCGATCGTATAATTCCCAAAATTGAGTTCCTTTAACTAGAGACTGTTCTCGCTCGTATTCTTCCACACTCCAGAGAAATAACATTTCTTCATCATTGGGAAGAGAATGTTTGCCCCGCAAAATCAACTGTCCATTAACCGACTTAAGCCTAATTAGGGGATTGTGCAGCGTACAAATAAAACGACCTGTTTTTGACAAACAATTCCCGATCCCTTTTAATGCTTTACGTTGTTCGTCTAAACTGATAATCTCGGAAAAAGAATTAAACGGGATAATTATCAGATCGAACTTTTCTTGTAAAGTAAGATTGCACATATCTAGCTCGTAAACATCGGCAGATAACCCTTTCGTTGCTAGTTTCTGACGCAAAATAGCCAGCATATCTGGAGAATTATCAACGCAAGTCATAGGTATCCCAGCCTCTATCAGTGGAATAGACAAGCGACCAGTTCCAGAAGTCAATTCTAGTATGCGGTTGTATTTCTGTGCTTCGGTTACAAAAAATGGTATATCAATGTCTGTTTTGACGTAAGTATCATACCAATGAGCTACTTGAGAATAATCCATTGCTGGCATGAGAAGATACTCCTAATTATTTAGTTCGATCGCAAATTCAATTTATGCTTGATGTTTATTTCTTCAGAACTGAATTCCATTCCATTCACGATATAGTTTTTCGGCATAAAACATAATCTCTTCTCTAGGCAAACGAATTTTAGGTTTTTGTTCTGGATAAAGAGTTTCTAAGGCAAGAGCATCCTGTTCTACTACTAAATCATAAGACTTTAACCAATAGCTTTTTAATAGTAGAAATAAAAAATGACTGAATTTATTTTTCGGTTTAATGTAAAGTAAAACAAAAGTTCTAGTAGAGCGCTGGGTTTCAGGGTAAAGGATAAAAAACTGAGCTAATTCTCCAAATGCTGTCGGAGTTATCAGACTACTGGTAGAAGGAAAAGAATATTCAAAATGATTATCTAAGGTTCTAGGAGCAACTAATAATGCTGGATTGTTGATGATTTCTTGCCAGCTATTATTGACTCTAATTGCTGTTTGGTGCAAAGTCGGGTAAAAACCATTTTCTTGATAGTTATCTACCTGAATCCGATCGAACTTAAATGGTTCGCGGTGGGTGGCGATCGCATGATTGAAATCATAATTAATTTTGAGACACTTCAAGAAGGGAGCTTGAATGCTTTTTTCTCCTGTAAAGCCTAAAAACTGATATCCTTTAATAGTTCTAGGGATTAAATTAGGTACGGGTATTCGAGGTTGATGATTGCCATAAGTCCAAATTAAATCATCTTCAACTATCAAGTCTAAGGGTTGAGTAATTGGTTTACCTGGTAATTTCCCTTCTCGATATAATTTACCCTCGCCGTTGAACTCTAAAGCATGAAAAGGGCAAGCGATCGTATTTCTTTGAGCGCAAATCCAACCATCAGATAAAGGTGCTTGCATATGAGGGCAAATATTATTGAGGGCAAATACTCCCCCATCATTATTTTTCCAGATCACATAGTCTTGATGGTTAAAAGTAATTTTGTAGGGTTTATTTACTTTCAACATTGACTTGTGGGCAATCAGCCAAGGTGCACCAGGTAAAATAGCTACTGAATTACAACTGTCTGGAAGATTGTTATTAATTGTTGAGAAATTCATAAGTTTGTACCTCACGAGATTGTTTTTAATCTAAAGTAAGTCAACCTAATTAAACATAAAATCAACCATAACCCAGCAAGTAGTTATCTTAGCCGACTCCCGACTCCCTATCTTCACTATTTAATGTTTAAGAAGCGCGGAAATACTTAATGAAGCTTAATGGGTTCTTTTTCTGTTACTTGACTTAATTTTAAATGTAAAAATCAATCGAGAAGAATTAGGGAAATTGAAACGAAAAGATAAAGGCGTGCATGATAAAGGCTAAATTCTCTGGTTCGTGAAGAGGGATTTAAACAAGGGGCAGGAGTTCGGAGGTTTCCGACTGACCCTTGTGACGCACGCCCCGTCCCAACTGAACAATACACTCCCCCTGCTTCCCATCTGTAACCAATTTAAATAGAAACGATATTATTTTTCGCTGGCTATAAATCTGCAATCAATCGAGATTTTCTTAATAAGAATTGTAGAACAGTTTCTTCTTTGGCAATAATGTCGGCTTGACCTTCCATTCCTAGTTGGAGCCCACACTGATTTTTGCCTTTTCCTAATGCTAGAGTTTCTGGCTCGATCGCTACCTGATAAAAACTTGCTTCTAAATTTGTTGAGCTATTGGAACTAGCACTATTGGCTTGAGGTGCAATTGAATCGGGAGCGATATCTTTTACTACACCTTTGAGAGTGCCGTAATCTGGATAAGGACAAGCAGATACTTTTATCTGTACTGGTCGATCTATTTCTACTTTGTCAATTTCCTGTGCTGGAACTAAAGCTTGAATAACTAAAGAGGGTTCGAGGGGAGCAATTTGGGCAATTTCTGCTCCCTTAGCTACTGTCTGACCGGGATTACGCAAATTTAATTGAAACAGAATACCATCTGCTGTTGCTTTAATCGCAGTTCGCTTGATATCTTGTTCTAATTGTTGTAATTCGTGACGATCTCTAGCTTGTTGTTGTTCGATTTCAATCTTTTGTTGGATTAGGGCTTCTTTTTCTTGTTTTAAGGCGGCTGAGGTGGCTTGACCAGTAGCTTGTTCTTGAGCAATATTTTCTAGAGCGATCGCTATTTCCGCATCAATAGGATTGAGGGCTACAAAAAAGTTAGTCAAAGTTGGTCAGCCTTATTCAAATGGATAAGTTTTAGCCAGAGGTTATTGCCCGCCGACCGCCCCAATTGTGAGGGGTAAGCGTGTCAAAGTCCCCAAATTCGTAGGGGCGGTCGGCG
>JASJEI010000111.1 GCA_030064795.1 Pleurocapsa sp. MO_226.B13
AGAGTCTGTGCCAAATATTGAAGATTATGATCAATTTTTCCGTTAAACTGTGTGCCTGCTTTTCAAATAAGTCCTGACCAATTTATTGCTCAAATTGGGTTAATTAGAATAGGTATTGTCGAGCGAGCGAGCGAGCGAGCGAGCGAGCGAGCGAGCAGGCGCATTGTATTACATTTGCTATAATAGCGTTTACATGATTCTGCAATGCTCTACTCGGCGGGGGATACCCCCTGCACCCCCAACCAAAGATTACTTATTTTTTAGATCGTTAATGATTTTTTCACCGTGCCAGAACCCGAACAGAAGACCAAGATCGTCACAATAAGATTTAAACCCAGCCAACTAGAAGAGATAGATGCTCAAGCCAAGGCGGTTAACCTAACTCGCAGTGCCTATATGACTCGAAAATTAACGGGACAGAGTGTGTTACCTGCCCGTGTTCCTGCGGTAAATTGGCAACTTTATGGCGAGTTAGCAGAGATTGCTTCATCCTTGCCAGCTATCGGGAACAACATTAATCAGATAGCTAAAGCCCTAAACACAGCCCAGAAGAAGGGAGAACTAATTCCCAAATTTATACCAAAGCCTGAAAGCTTAGAAGACGCTTTAAAGTTAATCGAGATGATGAAAGAAAAACTTATAGAAGTTAGGTTGGCTCTATCTGGGGTTAAGCAAGACGACGACATTAATCTGGATGGTAATTGCGATTCGAGATCGGGGTATTAGGCTAGGCTGAAGCTATATTAATAAATTTATCTAAAAAATTAATTAAATCTTTAACAACTAATGAATAAGCCTATTACTCTAAACCTACCAGAAGATGTTTATAACCGCGCATCAGGACTTGCCCAACTAATCGGACGCGATTTAGCTGATGTATTGATAGAAGCCATTTCTCTATCTTTGTCTTCTACTAGTCCTATAAATGATAGCGATCGCCTTCAAACCGAATCTATTAAGTCTTTATCCGATCGCGAAGTTATGGCAATGAGCGAATTACAGATGGAATCAGAGCAGGATCTTCGATTGAGTCAACTGCTTTCAAAACAACAGGCAGATACACTCAGCGAAGCAGAAAGACCTGAATTATGGACATTGATGCAAATTTACCAAACTCTGCTGGTAAAAAAGGCAGTAGCTTTGCGTGAAGCTGTCGAGCGTGGCTTGAGAGAACCCTTATCAGCATGATTAATGATGCTTTAAAAAAGCAGATTCGCAAGGAAGCTGGAAATCGTTGTGGCTATTGCCTCAGTTTACAAAAATACGTTTTAGGAAAATTAGAAATCGACCATATTATTCCCCAAGCCAAAGGTGGTACGGACAACCCCGATAATCTCTGGTTGGCTTGTCGCTTGTGTAATGGATACAAAGAAATTCAACAACGTGGTTGGACTCGGCGACGCAGGTTCGCCGTCCCCCACGTTCAAACTACAGCCTTAGACCCAAATACGGGAAAAACTTCCCAGCTTTTTAATCCCAGAAAACAGAAATGGTCGCGACATTTTCAATGGAACAGTAACGGAACTCAAATAGAAGGAAAAACAGCTACTGGTAGAGCTACAGTTAATGCCAAAAAGCTCAATAATTTTATAGCTGTCACTGTCAGGGAACAGTGGGTACAAGCGGGTTGGCATCCACCAAGTAATTAGAGAATAATCATGAAGAAACGATGATCGGTCATATCGAACACGGCAGCGACTTTGGCGGTTTGTTTCGCTATCTTCTGGCTGAAGACAAAGGAGCGAGAATTATTGGGGGTTCGGCTGCGGGAAGAAACGCCCTTGAATTAACTCAAGAATTTAACAACTGTGCCGACCAGCGTAGGACTACAACCAAGCCTGTTAAGCACTTCATTGTTAGTTTTTCTCCCGAAGATGGCTATGTATCTGATGAGGCTAAAGCGTCGATTGCCAAATCCGCAGTTGAAGAACTGGGCTATACCTACAATCAATATGTAGTGGTGGATCATAATCGTGATGACCCTGGACACAACTGGAATCACGACCACGACCACATTCACATTGCGGTCAACATGATTACTCTCGATGGCAAGAGAGTCGATGATTGGCAAGACAAACGCAAGTTTGAAGAGATACTTAGACAGTTAGAAGTAAGAGAGCAACTAACGATTGTTACTCCCTCAAAAGAAAGAAAGCGTAAAGCCCTATCTCACGGGCAAACGCAGCGAATTAAACGAGAAACTAAGGAATACTTTGAGGGCGATCGCGCCCGTCTACCAGAGATTCCTTTAATGACCAAGTTACAGGCTGCTATCGATAAGGCGAGTGAGGATAAGCCAGACTTGACTACATTTATTGGTCGGTTACAGGGTTTAAATATTGATGTCAGACCCACTATTTCTGATAAGGGAAGAAAGCGTATTAGCTATCGATTAGAAGATCTTAAAGTAAGGGGAAGTAAATTACATAATGGTTCTTTTCCCAAGTTGATTTCCCAACGGGGTATTGATTTTAATTTAAGTAGAGATAAACCAGCTATGGATGCAGCTTGTTTGGGTCAACTGGTCAGTATTCGCTCAGAGAAACAAGTAACATGGTCAGAGATCGATCTGGTGAGTTATTTGCCGTCTGCACTCAAAAATAATCTTCCCCAAGTACAGACGAATCCTATAAAAGAAGAAAAACAGTTGACAAGTGATGTAGAGGATAAATTCGTCAACCCTGAGCCCCCAAAACTTACTGACTCTAAACTGTTAGAAATCAAATCCTCTGTAGAAAAATGGCTCTTAAAGCGTCCCCATGAACCAAGGCGGGAAATAATTCAAAATATTCAAACAGAGATTAAAAGGTTGGAAAGGCTTAAAGTATCAGGAGAGCGAAGAATTAACGCTCAAATACGAGAGCTAAACCAATTGTCACCTCGTTCTCTACTCAATCCCTTTGGAGTTGGTTCCGATATCATTGAAGAGAAAAAAACTCAAATACAGCTAAATAAGTCTAAATTAAAAGACATTGAGCGTGAGTTAAAGACAGCTAATAATAACCTTGACAAATGGCAACACAAAGCCCAAGTTTACCAGGATTGGATTTTGTCACCGAAAACACGTGAGATGGAAAGATTAGCCAAGCTACTTTCAACACCCGATATTATTAATCGCCTAAATAAGATAGAACAAGGGTATAAAATCTATGATTGTGCCAGCTATATCTTGAAGCAGTTGGGAGAATCAGAACGAGAGATGCGCTATTTTCTAGGTAAGTTATATCGTATTGAAGAACGAGACAAGATTTTGACCATTTCTCGTCAAGATGACTCGGAAAATCTTTATACAGCATCAGATTTTCGAGAGTCAGGAGGAATTATTAAAATCTCTCGGTTTAATTTGACTGAACAGGACATTGAAAATTTATCTGAAGCAGTTCGATATTTAAAACAAGAAAAAAAAATTAGCCGTCAGGTAGAAGATAAAGGATTTGAAATCGGTGATTGAAAAAAGTATGATAAAAGCGGTAACGAATTTTATGTTAGGGACGCTGCGTACTGACAGGGATAGCAATATCTAGGTAAGTGCAACGCAGAAATTTCAATTTGCGAGAATTAAAGCCCGCGCTGTACCGTCAGGTCAGCGTCGGGTAAGTCACATTACGTTGATTTTGCTTCATCGGTTGTTGCACATTCCTCCCCTCTTCAAAATGTATTGCTTTTGTTCTATTCTGATTTCTTATTATTACAGTAAAAATATTGGGCATTTCTTGATAACAATTTGGGCAAAACCAATACGATCTACTTTGATTTAAATGATGTAATAATTGAGTATGACAGCAAATGCAAATATTCATTTTAGCTCCTCTTTTTTTCCTTCTTATTTAAGCGGTTTTAACAGATACTTTACCTATTAGTTGAAATAAGTATGACAATTTGAATTTTCTTGATGTTAAGTATTTATTAGCAACCAAATATTACTACAGAACAATTCTTGCTTTTTACAAAAACACTACCGTTTCGCTCTCGACTCCAAAACTCCTAAAAATGCGCCTAAATTTTATCTATATCTCAAACTGCTCTTCAAAAACTGTAAGAGAAGTTGGTTGACACTGCTTAATCTCAACTGTAATTCCAAAGGCTTTTTCTTGAACTAAATCGTCAATATAGCCAGTTTGCCCTTGTTTTGCTTCTTTAACACTATCAAAAGGCCCAAAAAAGTAAGTACATCGGGGTATAGTAGTGCTAATTTCTACCCACCAAGGAATTTTTTGTTTGTTTATTGGTGAAAATAATTTAACTAAAGACTTCATAATGAGTGCAGGTAATGGATAAAAAACCGTTGCCGCTCCAGCAGCATCTAACTATCTACTAGAGACAATGCAATGTATATAATTGGGCTAAGAAGAAACAATAACATTACGCAATTCGAGAATGATTTGCGTAGCACAAACTATAGCTATAATCCCGATAAGTTCAATAGAAGCAAGATTGGTGCCAGCTATAGCGAGAATTATAATCAAAGCAGCGGAGCCAAAACGATATCCAATCCGAATTTTGCAGCGTCGAGGCTGATTACTAGCGATTAAACCAGTAAAATTAATAATTCCGAGAGCAAGAAAACATATTGCTACAGCCGAGCAAATCAACCAACGCTCTGCCTCTGGTAAGACTAAACTTGAAGCTTTTGATATAACCTTTTCTATACCAACCCCCGTTGCCGTAAGACCAATAGCTAGCGGTAAGTGCATATATAACCACAGCTGATAAGCCCAAAGTCGACGAGAGCATGCACGAGCTGACTCGATCGCAGAACCACCAAGATTGTCAAAGTAAATCCACCACAAGCTGAAGGCTATACTTATACCACACGCTAAAGAAAGTATGAGTAAGATGTCCCATTGCTGCTGAACGACACCATTAACTACACCGATAATAGACTCTCCAAGTACGATAATGATAAATAGTCCAAAACGCTCTGGTAAATGCGAGGTGTGTGGAGCAAACTGTACGCTTAATTCTCCTATTAATAAGGGCGTTGCGAAGTCTACGATCAACGCCAAAAACCAAAGAACAAAACGTAGGGGCATTGGTACAAACGCTGACACTAACCAAATTGCTCCCACAATTCCAAAGCTTATTACAAATTTTACTGTAAGCTTACGTGCTATGACTATATGACGCAGGGCGCGCTGATACTCAATGACGTTTAAAATACGAACAAGGGCATAAGAAAATGCAAAACCAGCTGAACTTTCTCCCAACCCATCATGTACGTTTACTGCCAACATGGCAATAAAAAACATTTGGATACCAGTTAGGAATCTATGTAATGGGTCATCAGTATCAAATCTAGTAGAATACAAAGTTGAACTAACCCATGACCACCAGAGCGGAGTAAATAGCATTATAAAACCAAGAAAACCAGAAGGTGAGACATCTTGATTAAGATTGTGTGCTATCTCTGCAATAACTGCGACAAAGATTAGATCGTAAAAAAGTTCTAGCCATGTTGCATGCCTTTCTATTCTATGTTCTTCGCCGATACGCAAAGCGGGGGGCTGCCACCAACTTTTTACTTTGCTAGTCATTTTTTCTCTGTAAAGTATTTATCTGAAGCGACATCCACATAAGTTATCTGGTTGAATGATTTTAGAGCTTATTATTTCAAAGTTACTTGTACTGAGCCATCATGAATTTGCAGAATAGAACCTTGCTTAATACTATCTAGGTTGAATACCTCATCAGCAGCAGTGTTCTTATAAAGAATTGCAGCTATCTCTCGTACACAGATTTTTAATCTTTGTGCTTCTTCCGGTGTAAGGTTAGTAGCTTTCTGTTGGTTTAGCTGCGAAAGTAAGTCATTACAACTTTGATTTGCTATTCGCCAAGAGTGAGGAGTAGACTTATGAAACCGCAAAAATAAGCGACTGAAATGACGACGATCGAAATAGCCAACAGCTTCGGTAATCTGTTCAATGGACTGGTTGGTTTCTAAAAGTAACTTACGCGCTTCTGCCATTCGACGCTCTGTAATCCATGTAAGTACAGTTTTTCCAGTATTGCGTCGCACGAGATCGGTTAGGTAGGCACGAGAGCGTCCAACTTCTTCAGCTACTTCACGAAGGCTTATCTGATTTCGGTAATTTTCTTCAATAAAATTAAATACTTTACTTAGTACAGGACGTGGAGGACGTGATTCAAGCAATATTTGTTCAATTTTCACCAGCATGTTTGCACCAGTAAAAGAGCTAAAATTTTCAATTGTACTATCGTTAGCAAAGTGGTCAAAATTCATGACATTATTCTCACTTACAAAAATGTTTGTTGTGGGATAAAGGATGAGTGAAGCACATATAGAATGGTATTCAAAGCTCTAATTGTTTTTTATCGGGCTTCGCTCCTGAAGGCAGAAGTTTTAGGGCGTGACGTGCGATCGTCGGTTTGAGTTTTCTTCTTATACACGAGAAATAACGCGACGCGGGAAATAAATTTCCCGTAGGTTTACAGTTTTGAAACCAAATCTTTATATAACAAAGCTTTCGGGCATTGTATAATAGTTGGGAAATTCAGTTTTAACTGATAGCCCAAAGCTGAAAAAGCTGGGGCATTATCTAGAAGATTCCTGCGAGGCGCAGGATAAATTGAGAGTTAGCTTGGTTGTGGCAAATTGCCAAGGTCGGAGTCGATCTATATAGACCAACCAAGCATTATAAATAGCAAACCGCGAACAAGTAAGCGAGTCTTACTGTAGGTGTCTCAATTCCCCTGACTAGCGGTTGTCTTGAAAGCTAGAAAAGTATAGTCAGATAGCCGTTTTGTGCAAACGCTCGCAGGGCGACAAGCTATGCCCAACTTAAGCGCCAGAATCTCCTAAATTCTATTTAGGAGAGTGGCTCAATTTCGCGCTTCCTTACTACTTTTTGGGTTCCGTGACCCCCGCCAAACCGAAGGTTGGCGGTCTTCAATTGCAGGGGGGGTCAGAATCCCCCTGAAACCAGTCCTTCTGACATCACGACATCACGCCTCCTGCCTTCGTTCAATTACAAAATTAGAGAAGAAATAAAGGACTGACAATTTTTTATATAATCCACGGCAATTGTCCCAATTTATATAGAACAGATTAATTTATTGAAAGTCCTTAATACTTGTTTTCACTACGCTTATTTTGCTACATCCAACCGTTTTCTATCTAGTCAAGATAAGAACGTTAAGAAAAAAACTTAACTCTCTTGCTTGTAATTGCTTTGTTGATTGACTATTAGCAAAAAATCCAACTTAAAACAAATAATCAAAAAGATAGGCGTAAAGCTAAGGAAGCTACCATAAGTGCCAACTCAAAAAAATAAAGTTCTTAGTTTTAATTTGGAATAGGAACTTATTGAAATTATGCCTAAAATTGATGCAAAAATTTCATGATTTTAGCTTATTTTTCCCTAAAAGTTCTGACACTACTTCAAACAAGAACTTTTTGTTTAATTTGAAAGCGATCGCTAAAATGAATATTTATCTCTGAAAGCCAATTATAGCAGTGGTTTTAAGCCATTTGGCACTAGGTGACAGCTTCCTTAGCTTTAGCCCAATTTGCTTTTTGATCATATATCTTTTTCTAACTATTACCTAATTGGGATTCATTTAGTAAATCATCAATATTCTATGAAGTAATAGTTTTTAACTTTTAATTTCTTCGTTCTTGCAGATATTCTAATGTCCATCCTTTTTCTATTATTGTGGTCAAAGGTGTCCATTCTCCAGTAGATTCCATAACTATGATTCCATCTTTAGTACCTTGACTAGCTTGAACCAAACCTTGTTCTTTAGCTAATTTAAACCACTCAGAGAAATTATCATTAACTTTGTTCAATTGTCTTTCTTCATCAGTTAAATTAGGTGTCCAACTTTCTTCCAATGCTGTTTTGAATAATCCAACTTTTGATTTAACTTTTTTATCAGTAGCTAGATATTCTTCTACTGCGGAGATAGCATTATGAATTTCTTGTTGTGTTTTAGATGCAATAATTTTCTTCAAAGTAGCATTTAGTCTAATTCCTAGATTTGATAATCTAGTATTTAATTCATCATTAATTCGAGTATCAGGAACAGATTGTTGAATCTTCTGATTAATAGGAGTAACTTTAGGATTAACCTCAATCAATTTTGTTTGACAAGCTGCTAATTCATTTTTAGTTGCTTCTAGTTCTGCTTTGAGTTTTTTAATTTCTTCTCCTTGTCTCAAAGTTTCTTGTTTAACACTGTCAAATAAATCTAATTTGATTCCTGTCTGATACAATTGACCAGTCATTTTTTCATTTTGTTGTTTTAACTCTTTCTTTTCATATTCAAGTACTTTTATTCGTTCCCTTAGCTGTTGAATAATTACCTGCTTAGACTTCTCAGAGGCAGTTTGGGGTCTAGTTAGCTTCTTAACTCCCTCTAATTGTTGCCTTCTCAGGTGCTGAATGCGCTCTTTTATTTCGGGATATTTATAGAGGTAACTAACGCTGACACCAGCTTCTCTAGCAATAGCACCAAAGGAAAGCTTCTCTTGATTTTGAATCAGTTTACCAATGGCTTTTTCCGTTCGCTCTAAGCAATCTTGTTTTTTTTGTTCTGCGACAGCATTCAGTGTGGCAATTCGGGATTCTTTACTCATCTTCTACCTCCAATGTGGTGATGATCTTGGTGAGATTCTGTTTAACTCTGTCGTTAATTTCTACCTGACGCTGCCAACCATTTGCCTTGGCTTTCTCAAGAATCTTCTCAGTCCGCTCTAATTCTTCTTGGTGAATGCCTAAAAAAGCTTTAGTTGTGCGGAAGTCGCCACAGGTTAAACAAGCGTTAGGATGGGGACATTCGCCCTTAACAAGCGGTCTAGCACATGAACCATTGGGAAGTGCTTGGGCTAGGATATTTCTTTTCATCCATTGCAGGTTTTGGTCATTGTCAAGCTCTGGATTTTCGGAGGACACCACTTCTCCAGCAATGTTGACTACCCTACTGTCGTGATACTTAGCGATTTCTTTTTTGAGAGTTTCATCGTGTATCCGCGCATAACGCATGGTCATCTCTGGGGATGAATGTCCTAAATATCTCTGAATGATGTGATAGGGTACGCCATTGTTAATCATCTTAGTGCCGACTGTATGGCGAAATTGATGGCTCTGAAACTTCCAGGGTTTACCTGAGCTGTCGCAAATATTAAACTCAGCAAACAGCTTTTTGAGCAACCGACAATAGCTAGCGGTAGCCATAACTTTAGGTACGGGAATAAAATCGCCAGCTTGGGCGGGATTATTATGTCTCGAACAAAAAAGATAATCAAAGTTATCCCCTAAATTATCTCGGATGTATTGCTGTTGCTCTTGAATTACAGCAGCTAATTCCAGAGAAATAGGAATAGTTCCTTCTTGTTTCATTTTCCAACGCATAAATAAAAGAAACCAGCTTCCTTCAGAATCTTGTTTCAAGCAATTAAAGGGAAGTCGGCAAAGTTCACTAACCCTTAAACCGCATTCTTGAACGATCAGAGTCATCCGCATCACGGGTTCGGGAAGCCAGTCTAAATGTTCATTCAGTTGTCTGATAACTTCCTCTGGCATATATCGAGGAATAGGTTTTTTGTTGGTATGAGGATAATCAGTATCTAGAATTAAAGGAAAAGGCAGATCGACCCATTTGTTGATATGAGCCGTTGACAAAAGTTGCTTTAATGCCGAGAGTTTGGCTTTCCGACTATCACGAGAAAGATTTCGCTCGTTTAAATAAGATAAATAATTAACTATAATCTCGCGAGAGAGAGAGTCTATATCCTTTCCTGGATATCGCTCATTGAGATATTCTGAGAAGATATTTAAGCAAGAAATTTTACCGTTTAAAGTACTAAATTCATTTTCTTTAGAGATATATCTTACATACCTTTTGACTAGAGCTTTAAAACCCTCCTGTTTAAGCCGTAGAAAGACAAAACTGCTACGTTGAATACAGGGGGGGACTTCTATACCTAGATCGGCAGGATTCCAGACATCTTCTGATAAAGGAAGATAATTTTTATTTACATATTTTTCGCATCCTTCTGTAAATCGCCTATTGCAGTTTTTACAAAAGTATTTTTGTCTACCGTCTTTTTTATGACCTTCCTTCCGATAATTCTTACCACCACAGTGATAACAGGATATCTCTAAGGTTTGTAAATGTGCGACTAATTCTGCTTCTCGATTGGTTCGGTACTGTTTGGGAATAAATCGCTTGTTACAGTCTTTGCAAATATAGTTCTGCTTATACTTCTGCTGAACCTTCTTCATTCCTCCTTTAACGTAGTTAGAACTACCGCAGTGAAAACAAACTATTTCTTCTCGATCGGTATTAGCTACTATTGTTAATGGTTTAGTTGGGAGTTTTTCTTGATTCTGCTGCACTTAATTATCATCCCTTGTTTGTAAGTATTCCTGATAGGCTTTCTTCATATCCTCATCAAGTAAATGAACATAAATATTGACGGTAGTTTGTACGTCTGAGTGACCTAATCGCCTCTGTACATAAGACATATCCCAACCTGCTTTAATCAGTTCAGTGGCATGGGTATGTCTGAGTAAATGGGGACTAGCTTTAATGCCAGTTTTCTTATGCAACCGTTTAAATAAGCTTTCTACTGCTGAGTAGGTCATTGGTGAACCGACTTCTGCTCTATGACTCCAAATATTGACAAATACGTAATCTGAATCAATTGTCTCTGGGTACTCATCAATCAGATAGTTGGAGTAGAGAGCCATCAAATCCTTTCCCACATGAATAATTCTTTCTTCTCCACTTTTGGCTCTAGCACCATTGAAGTTATCTAGTCTGGGAACAACATGAATCTCGTTTTTCCCCCCAGTCACCAAATCTTCGTGTCTTAGTCCCAAAACCTCGCCAATCCGCATTCCCGTCTCGTAAAGCAGACAAAGTAAAAACTTGTCCCGAATTCTGTTACATCCTTCGATTAGAGCCTTGACTTCATCAGCACTTAAGCAACCAGTAAAAGTTTTAGGTTCTTTGACTTTGAGCAAGCGGGTTTTAGTCAGATTCCCTTTGCTGATGTGGTGTAGGAATGGTTTGTATTTGGGGTTAACTATCCTTTGCTGACGGTATACCGCTAGCTCCTCAACGTTCCCGATACGCCCGTGAAACTCGTAGAAGGACGTTACGGTAGATAAGGCATGGTTAATGGTCTTGTCAGACCTTTTAGCTTCCTGCTCTCGTAACGGAGTTACGCCAGGTTGGGGATTCCTTAACCAGTGGATAAACTCTGATAATTGTTCGAGTCCTACAGATTGCCATTCTAGGGAACTATCTTTGAGAAACTGCCAATAGAATTTCAGGTTTCTGGCATAACTGCGAATGGTGTTAGGAGAGCGTTCTATGCTTTCTAGATAACGCAAGTACTTTGATATTGGTTCAACTGGTAAGTAGTCGTCATCCAACACTAACCAGATGATTTTACCGTTGTTTAGTTGTCCTTTTTGAACCTTCATAATCATCATTATAGATGATATAGAATAAAAATTATATATATTTCTATGACGAAGTGTAAGGCTTAGTTTGGTGTTTTGTTGTTGTTGTTGTGTAATATTTATTTGTTAGTAGAGATAAATCAAGCACCTCATTACACGACCACCAAGGCAAATATCGAGCATTACCTTTGTCGGCGGGTAACTTTTTAAGCATGGTTGGGGGCAATCTTCGTAAAGCGTGCCTCTTGGATTTGAGATAGTGACCATTCCCCAGGTCGAGAAGGTGGAGTTAGTTTTTTTGTTTGAGTCTGCATTTAAAATATTTCCTCCTCTTCTGGCTTCCAAGCGTTCAAAACTTCCCAACCGTCGGGAACGATTACCGATACAAAGATAACTTGAGATTCAATTAGGTCTGGTGTCTCTGGGTCGTCTATCCTCCTGAAGATTTCAACGCCGATCTGTTTCCTGTTTTGGTTGTGATTTTTTTCTTCGATCTGATACATTCAAATTAGCTCCATACATGGGGTCTACCGCCAGTCCATTGCTTGTTGCAATAGTTCCAAGCTGGCGGTATTTATTCTGATATGTTACCATATTTAATTGGAATAATACCGAGAAAATATGGAACTATGGGTAAAGTAGGAAAACTCGTTCCGCCCGAGAAGATGGCGATCGCCGAAAAAAATAATATTCCGCGAACCACCTTGTACAATCGGATTCGGGCTGGTTGGGATCTAGACAGAGCCATCTCCGAGCCACCGAGAAAAACAGTAAAAATCGAACGCGATGAAGAGGGAACTTTTGTAGGTGCGAATAAGGCAAAGCCCAGATATTTTTCACTGCCAGTTGAGCTAGACGAAAAGCTAGAGAAGATAATCGAGAAAAGCGGTAAAACTCCTTCTGTCTGGTTGGAAGAAGAGATGACTAAAAAATTGAAGCGGATGAAGGTCTAGGCGATCGCTCTGGTTCTGTTGTTGAAAAGTTGTCTATTGGGGGGTCATAGTAGCGTTTTTTTTCACTTCCTGAGTACAGTTACAGTTTTTCTTACTTTAGTTGGCAAAAAAAATTCACGCTAGTCGTACAGATGACCTCTAGTTTTACCCTTCCCGTTGTTCTAAATGTTCGGCGATTCGGGCTACATTTTGATTCAGTGCTGCTACGTTCTCGGCAAGTGAGGCGATATTCTCAGAGGTTCTAACCCTGTCCTC
>JASJEI010000544.1 GCA_030064795.1 Pleurocapsa sp. MO_226.B13
GCGCAACTGCGATTGGGGTCAATCTCTGACCTTCGGTCGCTTATTTCCTATATCCTTCAATCATTTCAGCGATTGGGCTTTTTCTGATTCCTCTTAATTGTAAAAAACCTACCCTTGTGAGACGCCAATTTGGCGATCGCTTTATTTATGAAGTAGCTGAAAGTGCCGAGGAAGCTTGGGAGGTAATAGAAGAGTTGCAAGAGGATGGAATTAAAATTATTACCATTGTCTCTGACTGGCTGATGCCAGGAATCAAAGGAGATGAATTCTTAATTCAGATACATCAGCGTTTTCCCAAAATAACCAAGGTAATGTTAACTGGACAAGCCGATGAAGATGCTGTTGAAAGGGCGAAAAAAGAAGCCGATCTTCATGCTTGTTTGTACAAACCCTGGACAGAAGCAGAATTAACCGAAATTATTACTACGGCAATTAGTTAGAACTTAGCGATCGCATTCTTAGTAAAATTAAATCAAACAAGCTTTAAAATCTTGACGTAACTGTTCGGAATCTAGGTTGCGACCGATAAAGACTAATTCATTCTTACGAGTTTCTGCTGGTTTCCAAAGGCGATCGGGTCTGCCTTCAAAGATCATGTGTACCCCTTGGAAGACAAAGCGATTATCTTCTCCTGCAACGTTGAGTATCCCTTTCATGCGAAAGATATTCGGGCCTTGGGTTTGCAATAGTTCGGTTAGCCAACTGTTGAGTTTGGCTAAATCTACTTCTCCAGATTCGACTATCGCAAAGGAAAACACAGACTCATCGTGTTCGTGGGCATCTTCTCCTAATAGTTCTGGATCGATTTCTAAAGCTTGTTCCAAATCGAAAGCCCTAACACCCAAGACAGAATCCATATCAATTGCAGAATTTTGGGTACGATAGATTTTTACCATACCGTTCATCCCCCGAATTTTTTGTTCTAATTCGGTTAATTCTTCTGGGGTTACTAAATCGGTTTTATTTAATAAAATTACATTAGCAAAGGCAATTTGTTCCTGGGCTTCGTCGCTATCCCAATGTTCTTTGATATGTTTGGCATCGACTACAGTAACGACTGCATCGAGATCTAATTGAGTTTGAATCTCTTCATCGACAAAAAAGGTTTGAATTACTGGCGCGGGGTCGGCAAGTCCTGTAGTTTCTATTACCAAGTGGTCGAATTTATCTCGCCGACGCATTAAGTTACCAATTATCCGAATTAAATCGCCTCGAACAGTACAGCAAATACAGCCGTTATTCATTTCAAAAATTTCTTCATCGGCATCAATTACTAGTTGGTTGTCTATACCTACTTCACCGAATTCGTTGACAATTACTGCTACTTTTTTGCCATGTTCGTGAGTCAGGATGCGATTGAGTAAGGTGGTTTTACCCGCGCCAAGATAGCCAGTTAAGACGGTGACGGGAACGGTTTTAGTATTTGTAGTTGCGATCATTTTGGTTTAGTTGTTGAGAATAGCTTATCGATCTGTTTAAAAAGCTATCAGCTATCAGCTATCAGCTATCAGCTATCAGCTATTAGCTATTAGCTTTTTTATTAATCTATATTTCGTTGAATTTGATTGATGTTTGCTGCGGTAATTTCTGATACTGATTTGTGGATTTTATATTGCTTGGGGGGAGTGGTCATGATGGCAATTACGGTTTCGACTGGCGGACAATCTGGTTCGTGACATTGGAGTTGACTTATAGAAATGGGCGTTTCCTAGTCTATATTTAATCTTTGATTTGCTTGAGCTTTGTTGCTTCGGTTTTAGTTGAAGATTTGGTAAATAAATTCATGTTGATTAAATTGATAATGAATAATTTATGAAATCTAAAGTTGGGTTAGGCTGGTAGATTTTTGATTCAAGTTTTTATTAATCTTTCAATTGCTAATCCAACCAAAAGAGCGTGGCAAGCTTAATTTGTTGTGTTATACCATTTCTCATGATTTAGCTAGATAGATCATCTTAACAAAATGTAGGTTGGGGAGCCACTGCGTTGCGGAGGGGCTGTGGGCGGAACCTGCGTCCGCCCTTCATAAGCCCCGTGAGGTTTCCGAGGGGCTGTGGTGGTCGGATGCCTCCGACACGGGCGACACAAGGTCTTGAAATAAATTCAAGACACGCGCCCTTCTTTATACGCCCCATTCCGTTGTCCCGAAGGGATACCGCAAGCATATAGCAAGTGGCGTTTGAGGTACGAAACCCAACATCCATAAGCTTTTGTTGGGTTGCGCGCTTAGTTTAACCCAACCTACAAAGTCTCTTGTTACTTTTGAGAATTGGTGTTAGAAGAGTCCACAGATAAACACAGATAAACACAGATGATTTGTCTGCAAGATCGATACTCTTGGGTTTTTGATATCTATTAGATAGTTATTTTTTTCAGGGCAATTTCTTATACTATTTTAGTTGTGTCAGTCTACTACAGAGAACTGTTCAATGTTTAAACCCTTTGCCTGAAACATATTGTTGCCAAATTATCAATTCTCCATTTTGTCCTCCTACTGCTAAATACTTGCCCCTAGGATGCCAAGCCAGACAAGATAATCCACTATTTGCACCCTTAAGAGATTTAATTAATTTGTTTCCTCGCCAAAGGGAAATAGTACCTTCATCTCCCGTAGCAGCTAAAAGGGAGGAATTAGGGGCAAAAGCGATCGCCTTAACCATCTTTTGCTGTTTTAGAATATAGCTTTGCCAATTATTTTGGCTATATTGCCAGACTGTAACTCCCTCCTGACAGGATGCTGCTAGTATTGGTTTGCCTGGAGTTGGCGACCAAGTTACCTGACTGACTTTTCCTGGAAAACCCTGCATTAGCCAAGGTGGGGGATTATCCCAATTGAGTAAGGAAATAGTGCGATCGAGGTTTCCCGAAGCTAGATATCTGCCGTCAAACGACCAAGCACAAGCTAAACTCGCGCCAGGTACTTGTAAGAGATAGGGTGGTTGTTGCCAGTCTTTACTTTGCCAAACCTTAACCCCACCGTGTCCGCTAGCAGCTAGAAGGTTTCCTTGGGGATGCCAGGCTAAATTAAACACCGAGGAATCTTGGAAATCTAAACTAGTAATTATTGTTTGGCTATCTGCATCCCAGATTTTTATCTGGCGGTTGACGGCAAAGGCTAACAAGTTCTGTTGCGGACTCCAAGTGAGAGAATCTATCCAAGCTTGATCGTGATTAAGAATAGTAAATAGTTGAAAACTACCAGAATGCGATCGCCATACTTGCACTTCCCCCCTCTGTCCCGCTACTGCTAACCACTGTCCATCGGTAGAAAAGCCCAAGCAATCTAAGGAATAATCGCTTGGCGATCGCAGTAGAGTAATTTTTCCAGCTTGCCATAACCCCACTTCTCCCGCAGCCGTAACCACAGCTAAGTAATTGCGATCGGGCGACCAAGCTAAACCAGTTACGTATTCAGCTAACTGCTGTTTGTCAGTTAATTTAAATTGCTGTTTGGCGATCGATATCGATTTTGTAGACACTTGGTTTATTTATTTCAATAGTTAATTAGTCTTGGTGGGCAATATTGTGGATCGAGCCAATCCTATAATGTTGTTTTGGTGGGCAATACAGATTAGTCTCGAATCGAGATAGGTTATTTTCTTGCCCACCCTACGCCCACCCTAAAATGTTGGGTGAATCATCCGACAATTGCCGAAGAAAGAAAAACTATTCCTATTGCTGCGATCGCTCCTCCTACAAAGCGAGTTAGATATTTAGCGGGTATAGTTTTTATGGCTTGACTTGCCAGTATATATGTTCCAAGAGCGATCGCTAATTGAATCAGAATAAAACCAATTAGATATGCTATCAAAGGAGTAGGTTCTGCGCCAAAAATGCCTTCTCCGTAAGCAAAGCCGTGAAATAGACCAGCTAATGCTGCTAATAAAGAAACTATAAATGTGTAGTTGCTATTTTGACGCTGTTTGCCTTTGAGAACTAATAAAACACCAAAAACCAATACTGAAGCAGCAATGATAATTTCGGGAAGAGGTAAATCGATCGCAGCTAAATGAATTCCCGCACCAATACCCATAGCGATGACAAAAGCCACTGGAATTAGAATTCCGCTTGTAATTCCCAAAGCAATTAAACCACTAGCAACAATAAACGCCAAGTGATCCAAACCAATTACAGGATGTCCAAAACCCGACATGATGCCTTCAAAGAAGTTAGCGGGAAGTCTGCCATCGAGGGGGTGGTGGGCAAAAGCTGGTGGGGAAATTAAGAGTTCCAGAGCGATAATTGCTGCTATTAATGATAATTTGCCTAAATATGAGTTCTGCTTTAATGATTTCATGTTAATACTTCCTTGTTGTAATTAATTCAAACAGGTTAAAAAACCTTCTTTAAGCTCGACTTCGTTAAGATTGCGACCGATAAAGATCAATTGGTTATGACGGATTTCGTCGGGTTTCCAGGGTTTTCCTGGTCTACCATCTAGGGTCATATGTACTCCTTGAAAGACAAATCTACGGTCTTCATCGTCAACATTGAGGATGCCCTTCATGCGGAAGATATCCTGTCCGATCGCCTGTACTAATTGATTTAGCCAGCGATTTAGTTTGTCGCCATTGACAATTCCCCGATCGGCGATCGCAATTGAGGTCACTGTTTCATCGTGTTCGTGGGCAGCTTCCTGTAGGAATTGGGGGTCTATAGCTAGGGCATTTTTGAGGTCGAAGGCCTACATTCCCATTACCAAATCGAGATCGATCTTACAGTTTTGGGTGAGATAGATTTTGGCGATCGCATTTCTCCCTCGAATCTTATTGGTTAATGTTGCTAATTCTTCTGTACTCACCAGATCGGTTTTATTAAGTAAAATTACATCGGCAAAAGCAATTTGTTCTTCTGCTTCGCTGCTATGCCAATGATTTAGAATGTGTTTGGCATCGACAACAGTAACGACTGCATCTAGTTGAGTTTGTTTGTATAAAATTTCATCGACAAAGAAGGATTGAATCACAGGGGCAGGATCGGCAAGCCCAGTGGTTTCAATGATGATCCGTTCAAAGCGGTCGCGTCGTTCGAGTAATTTACCAATAATCCGAATTAAATCGCCTCTTACCGTACAGCAGATACAGCCATTATTCATCTCCAGGATTTCTTCATCGGCATCTAAAACTAATTGCCCGTCGATCCCAATTTCGCCAAACTCATTAACGATTACGGCGAGTTGATGGCGATCGCACCACTATCTGTAAGGCGGGCAATAATACCCAACCAAAAGAGCGTGTCAAGCTTAAAACAATGCAATAAACTATCGCCAACAGGACTATTTACTACATATCAAAATCAAAAACCTGAGAGTGTTGGGTAAGCAGACAAATCATCTGTGTTCATCTGCGTTCATCTGTGGACTCTTCTAATACAACAAATTCAGCTTGCCACGCCACTACTCTCTTACCACTTTTTATAAGGTAAGAACTTACCGCACATGGTAATCTGGACGCGATCGCCTTTAGGATCGGGAACTTTATCTACTTCAATCGAAAAATCGATCGCACTCATAATTCC
>JASJEI010000545.1 GCA_030064795.1 Pleurocapsa sp. MO_226.B13
TTGTAGTCAAGCAAATTGTCTCGCCCAATCCCTTATTTGGTCTAGTTTCTATTGATTTTTCATCAATTTGTCGGGTATATTTACGGCAATTCATCTTTTCGCCTTGGCGAAATTTCGGACAGTTGAATATCTATATTTTCACCTTTTCGCCATTTCACCCATGCGCCAAGGAGAAAATTCACCAATTCGGATTTATCTAAGCTAATGCCCGCTCGTTTGAGTTTGATTAGTTCGTCTTCGACATCAAAGTCTGTTTCTTTACGAATGTAGTAAGTTCTGCCAATCCAGTCAGGGTCGCTGCGTTTACCCGTAGCTGGTCTACCTCGTTTTTTGGTTGGTTCTTCAGAAGTGATCGCTATCTTTGGCGGTTTCTCTTCTGAGATTGGTTGAGGAGTAGCTTTTTTCGCTGATGTTTTTGCCTTGGCTTTAGGTTTGGTTTTCTTTGGTGGTTTAGCTTCGGGGACAGACTTAGTTTCTGATTCGGTATTTAGTTCGGGTGGTGGTGGAGTAGATTTCTGACGATTTTGAGCCAGTTTTTTAAACATATTGGCTGCATCACTCATGACAAAATCTCCTTACCTACTTGCTCGTAATCATTCCAAGCGCTCTTTGCTTTGCGGTCTTTAACATCGTAGACAGGTACACCCATAAGGGCAGCTTTTTCATAGGCAATCAACCGCCTAATCTCCGCCTTAAATAAAGGTACTTCTGATAATGCTTCTCTGGCTTGTTGAGCCATCTTGACGGGTTTGGGGTGAACCATTGTTAGTAAAATGCGATAGCGATCGCTTTCTAATGATTGAAGTAAATCTACCGTTTGCAGCAGGGCATCGATCGCCAAAGCATCAGGAGTAGTAGGTAGGACTAACAAGTTACAACCATCGGCTAAAGCCTGTAATTCATCTTCATCGGGACGAGCAGCAGTATCGATAACAATATGCTCGTACTTGGGACTATATAAAGCAGCTTGCATTAAATCTACTACCTTAAAGGGAAAATTCCCCTCTCCTCGTTTACTCCAGCCCGTAGCACTGCGGTTGGGGTCGCCATCAACTAATAATGTCTGCCCTAACTGGGAAAAATAACAGGCAAGATGGACGGCAGTAGTAGTTTTTCCTATGCCTCCTTTAAATCCAGCAACAGTAATCAACAATTTACATACCTCGAAGCAAAGCAAACATCTAAGTGTATAGTCACTTACCGCGTCTTGTACCTTGGCAAAATGTTAAATTTTTAGATTACTGTATTTTCGACTTGGTATATTTTCAAATTTTCAACTTTTCGTATTTTCAGATTTTCAGATTTTTGAATTGGCGAAATTATAAAAAGGAGCTCAAACTACCACTTCTCGCCAAAGGGTCGCAAATCCAACTCAAACGTCCAAGCAGAAGACGGTTGCTGGGTTAAAAAGAATACTGACTCGGCGATCTCCTCGGGACTCATAAAGTATTCATCTGGTTGATCTGGCATTGCTTTACGAGTGCGTTCTAAATCGATTACGCCATCAATAATGACATAGGAAACATGAATCTTTTCTGGGTCTAAATATCTTGCCATCGATTGTGCCAGACTGCGTTGGGCGGCTTTAGCAGAAGCAAAAGGAACAAAGTTAGCCCCACCCTTAATAGAAGCAGTAGCACCGATGATAACGATGTTGCCTCCTTCTAGCTTTCGCATTTGGGGAATCACCTGTTTGGCGACAACTAACAAACCGCGAGCGTTCACTTCCCAGGCACGTTGGAAAGATTCAACAGTAGTATCGTCAATATTGGCAAAAGCACCAGCCCCCGCATTATAAACCAGAACTGATATTGTTCCCATTTCCGACTCGATACGGCTAAATACTTCTGCTGCTTTATCAATCTCGGTTACATCGTACTGATAGGCTTGAGATTCGTTAATTTCCGCTTCTAATTCCTTTAGATAATCGATGTTTCTCGCCAGCATTGCCACTCGATAGCCTTTTGCTGCCAACTTACGGGAAAAAGCCGCACCATTGCCCGAACCTACTCCAACTATTACACATACAGGCTTGCTCATTGTTTTTCTCTTAAATCTGTATTTTGAAGCTTGTTCTCTAAAGTATAGAGACTAAGGAGTAAATTTTTAGATTTTCGTATTTTTGGCTTTTCGTATTTTTGAATTGGCGAAAATATGAATTGGTTTTAATAGGCGATCGAGAAACTAACTTTAGCTGGCTATAGATTATCTAATTTATTAGAACAAATTTACTAAAATACGGAAGATGGAATTTAAAGACACCAGGTCTAGCGATTGGCTTGCGCCACTGCCATAATTGGCAATCGCCGTCAGGGAATTCTAATCTGGCTCAAACTTTTCAATCCGATCGAGACGAATCACGGTATCATCGGTCATCTTACACCATTCTCCGTCGTCACTGGAATAGACATCTACTATTCGACCCCGTACTTCACTCGGCTCATTGTTTTCATTAAGATAGGTTATTGAGCATTCTTTTTTTAGTGTTGCTGTAGCTTCCAGGCGATCGTGTAGTTCGCAACTTACAGGAGTATAGTCACTCATGATTTTTCCTTTGATGGGGTTGACAAATTTAATTCTATAGAACCCATTTGGGATCTTTATAAAAAAGAATATCAAGTAATATGAGCTATTCAAGTAGTTTAACGGATAAGGAGTGGGAAATTATTGAACCTCTGCTACCAAAGAAAAAACGGACAAGACCAGCGACATGGAGTAAAAGGGAAATTCTAGACGGTATTTTCTATCAGCTAAAAAATGGATGTAATTGGTGTGATTTACCCAAAGATTTACCTCCTTACTCAACAGTCTTTTGGCATTACAAACAGTGGCGAGAGCTAGGAGTAATTGAAGAAATCATGACGGTTTTACACGGCAGAGTCAGAGAGAAAGCTCAAAAAAAAACAAATGGACAACTTTAATCATTATCGATTCTCAAGCAGTCAAAAATACCTGTAACGCCAGCATTGAAAGTAAAGGGTTTTGTTTCTACAAATCAACTAATGGCATCAAGAGACATCTAGCGGTAGATACTTTGGGATTTCCTTTTTTTACTCACTGCACTCGTGCTAATTTATCTGACGATGCTGGATTGTTAGAGATGTTGAAGAACAATATCAATTATTTCCAATCCAAGCCAGTTAACATTCCCAAAATAACAATCCTCTTAGACAATGGATATCATCCAGACAAGTTAACTACAGAGCTAAAAAAGATTTATCCTGCCATAATGACCAAGATTAAATTTGAACTATCACCCAAGCCATCGAAGTTTCAGAAAAAAGCCGAGGGAAAATCAGGATTTGTTCCAGTTAAAGCTCGATGGGTCATCGAAAGGTCAAATTCTTGGATGGAAAGATGTAAGAGTCTAGTCAAAAATTTTGAGCGCACTTTAACTCATGCCACAACCAAAATTAATCTCTGCTTTCTTAGACTTTTACTTAGAAGACTCGCGCTCAATTAGATCTCAAATGGGTTCTATATAGCTTGATTTGCCTCACTGATTCCTCCCAAACCACTAGCGATCGCGCCAACCGCAACCAACATCAAACCAACCATAAGAATGCCTTGGAGAACATCAGTTAACGCCACGCTTTTCATCCCGCCTATGCAGACATAAAAAACGATCGCTAAGGTCAAAAAAGTTGCTCCCCAAAAATAGGGAATTTGTCCCCCCGTTAAATTTTCTAAGAGGTATCCCGCACCGATTGGCTGAAGAGTTAAATAGGGTAGAGTAAAAATAATCATCACTGCTAAAAAGACCACCTTGAGGGGATGATGCTCATGGCGGTCGAAAATTAATTCTGCGGGGGTAATCAAGCTTTTTTCCTGACCCAACCGCCAAACGCGATCGCCAATATAATAAAAACTCACGGCTACAAATGCCGTTCCACAAGCAATCATTGGATAGTAGCTAATTCCGATGCGATAACCAGAACCAGCAAAACCGAGAAAAGTAAAGGCACTAAAATTGGTGGCACTGAGAGTAAAAAAGAGAACAATAGCTCCCAAACTTCGATTAGCCAAAAAATAATCTTCTACGGTATTTTTCTGACTTTTATAACCAACAAGTCCAACCCCCAGAGTCAATAAGAGGTAAACTGCTATCGCTAAATAGGGGGTTATGTTGTCGAAATTCATTTTTTATCTTTTTCCTCTCGTGATGTCTGCCAAAATGTGCGGGAAAAAATCAATAGGGCGATCGCCAAAACCAGTTGTAAACCCAGAAAATAAAAGATCCAAGGCGGAAGATTGAGCCAAGCTAAAGTTACTGGTTGTTGCCACGACCAAAAATCTAAGGCAAGGAAAAACATCAACGTAAAGCAAAACCACCAAAATGAAGCAGTGTGAAAAATTTTCATCGATCTTTATACATTATCTAATTGCATCTGCTTGTTGTCTGTTTCAATGCCTAAATTTTAAACAAGATTACCTTAAAATTAGCGATTTTCCCCAAAGGTTTTTGGGATAGCGCACCATCGGAAATAGAGTCGGAGAATCGGCTATCTGAATTTTACCGATCGCTTCAAAACCATGTTTTTCAAAGAAAGGAAGATTTGCCAGATTAGAAGCCTCTACATAGGCAAGTTGACTGTAGCGATCGCAATAATCTAAAATTGGTCGGATCGATGCGGAGCCATATCCTCGATGCTGTTGAGTCGGCTTCACCCCCAAAAGTGCCAGATACCAATGCGGTTCGCAAGGGTGAAAATCCCTTCTCTGTTTCAGCATCCTAATTGCTGAGTCTCGTTTTTCTGGGGTTATTGTCAGTCGGATCCCTCGCACAACTGCATCCAGATCGGGGTGAATTTGAGGAGGAAACCAAAAAGCTGCACCAGAGTAACTTTGAGAATAATAAACCGTCCCCGAATCAAAGGCTTTACCAGCAAAAGCCGTGACCAAACTGGGAAAGCTATAGAGATATTGTTGAGGAGAATAATAGATCCAACGTGCTATCGGATCGTTGCAAAAAGCAAGCACGATGGAACTGAGAATATTTTGCAGATCGTTTTGCTGTTTGATGGGATTTTCTAAGGTTAAAACAGTCACAATCTTAAATCCTATGAATATTGAGTAGGAGTAGGAAAGATATTGTTTAACAGCCAATTACCCACATCGCGAAGCTTATAATCTATAGGATCGTGGAGGGTAAAGGTTCGGAGATCTCGCCAGTAGCGGTCAAATCCATAGCGACAAGCAGTGGCTCTCGCGCCAGTAACTTCAAACATCCGCGTGGTAATATCTAAACCAACTTTGGCAGCAAATGCTTTAGCAGCAGAAACAGCAATGGCAATTTCTCCTCTTTCTGCAAAGGTCAAATTGAACCCCTGTTGCCAGCCTGCATCTATTTTTTTGGCCGCTCTTTCCGCTAGGGCGATCGCTGCCTGTAGTTCTGTCCAGAATTCCCCATAGTGGTAGAGAATAAAGGGGTCTTCACAAGCGCGATCGACTCCCGAACTAATCCAAGGACGAGTCTTAG
>JASJEI010000112.1 GCA_030064795.1 Pleurocapsa sp. MO_226.B13
GATAAATATCGCTTCAGAAACCCGATAGTTATGCTGCAACTTGTTATGATTAGCACTCTGATTTACTTAACAAGTCGATCGCCTTAGAGGAGAAGATTAGACAACGTTGACCTTGACGACTTTATTCTTCTTTTCAAAAGCATTGTGGGTGTTTCCACCTGCCTTGAGTTGTTTTTCTAAGTTTTTCAGCTCGGTTTTGAGTTCCTTGTATTCGGCATCTGCTTTCGCATAGCCCAACTCCTGGGATAACTTAAGTTGAGTACGGGCATCTGCCAACAGTTGCATTGCTTTGTCTCGATCGCTTTGGGTAGATGCATTTTCAATGAGACCACGAGCTTTGAGAATGGGAATTGGTAAATATTCTTCTTCTAGTAGTCCACCACAATAGTTTTGACAGGTAGCCAGAGATTTGAGAAACTTAACTCAAATACTTCTCGGAAATCATGGCAGTCAAATACATCGTAAATTGATCTGATGAAGAACGTTCTTCACTGTGGGACATCACCTCAAAAGGAAAAACCACAGGGAGAATGGTCAAAGGAGCGCAAATTCTGCTTCTGGCAGAAGAAGGATATCCAGACGAGACGATTGCAACGATGTTGAAAGTGGGAGAATCAACTGTTCATCGAACCAGACAAAGGTGCGTAGAAGAGGGAGTGGAAAAAGCGTTACAAGAACGTCCCCGTCAAGGAAGAAAAAGGCAACTGGAGGGGAAAACGGAAGCCTTTTTAGTAGCAACAGCTTGTAGTGACCCTCCCAACGGCAGAGAGTCTTGGACAATGCAACTATTAGCAGACAAATTGGTGGAATTGAACTTAGTAGAGAGTATTAGTGATGAGACCGTACGTAGGACTCTAAAAAAAACCAAATTAAGCCTTGGTTAAAGGAGCAGTGGTGTATTCCCACCGTGGGCGCAGAATTTATCTGGAAAATGGAAGATGTCCTAGATTTGTATGCCCAACCCTATGACCCTTGCTATCCTCAAGTCTGTTTTGATGAAAGACCATGCCAATTAGGAGCGCGAAAAACGAACTCCGATTCCTGCCGAACCAGGACAACCAGAACGAGTAGACTATGAATATGTCAGAGAAGGAACTTGTAATCTCTTTGCCTGGTTTCAACCACTTCAAGCCTGGAGAGAGGTTAAAGTAACATCACAAAGGACAGCCGTTGACTTTGCCCACTGTATGAAAGAATTGCTGGATGAACATTTTCCTGATGCGGTTAAAGTCGCGCGTAGTTCTCGATCATCTTAATACTCATACTCCTGCTTCACTAAACAGAAGCATTCCCACCTCATGAAGCTAAAAGAATTCTTGACCGACTCGAATTTCATTACACTCCCAAGCATGGCAGTTGGTTAAATATGGTAGAAATCGAATTTTCGGTTCTCTCTCGTCAGTCTTTGAATCGACGTATTCCTGACATCGACACGATGAAACAAGAAGTAGCAGCATGGACTAAACAACGAAATGAACAACAAGCTACTGTTGATTGGCGTTTTACCAGCTCTGATGCACGAGTTTAACTGAAGCGATTATATCCTCAATTTACCTGTCAAAATTAAATTGGTGGACTACTAGTCATTAGTAGTCATAGGGTGAGCGAAAATAATTGATTAGAAATTTATTATTAATTTGAGAATTTGGCACACCTCATCCAATTTAGTCAAGAGTGTTAAACTTTTTGATATACAGGTTGTCCTGCTCCTAATTCTAGTTTTTTCTGTGGTTTTTTCTTGTTTCGCTGCTTAATATTCGACTCTCTAGTTCAAGCGTGCGATCGTGTGACGTTGCTAATTAAGTCTTTTACCATAATTTACTTGGCTATAAAGTAGCTAAACTTGTTTTTGATCCCGCACCTTGGTTTTTTCTACGATCGCTAAAGCAGACAGACTAACATTTGACTGTTTAATTTAAGTTGAGCAATTTTCAGAGAGCCACCAAAGAAATTAATTAATGATTGTCGAGAAGTTTAGTAGGCAAAGCAATAAAATTGATTTTGTAATATTTTTGTAAAATATTTTTTTTACGCTCAACTTGATACGCTAGCTCATTTTTTCTGAACTAGATTCAATAGTTTACCGTTCAAAAAGTTGCGGTCAAAACGTTTAACCAAACCTTTAAAATCTTGTTCGCGATATCTTCTAATAATTTTAACGTCTCGCTCGGGGCGAGCGCAATTCTCCCAAATTACCCGTGCTACTATTCTGACTCGATTGGCATTGGTTTCTTTTCTTAGATCGGTAATTTTCATTAAAAATATATTCGGGCGCAAATGTTTGCGCCCGTTGTTACGATTACAAATAAATTATTTAATAAGATCCTATTCGGGTTCTTTTAAGACGAACACCGTGAAGATAACTATAAATAGTATTTATAAATCAAAATATAAACAATGGTCAATAATCTATCCAACTCATAATAGTTCCCCTCGCATAACTGTGACAGCTTGACCTTGAAGTAAGACGCGATCGCCTCCGTCATAATGAATTTTGAGCGTTCCACCACGGCTAGAGGCTTGATAGGCTAGGAAGTTATCTTTTTGTAAGCGATCGCGCCAATAAGGGGCAAGACAGCAATGGGCTGCACCCGTCACGGGGTCTTCATCTATACCCAGCCCTGGGGCAAAAAATCGCGAAACAAAGTCGTATTGCGAGTCATCTGTAGCCAGACTGGTGACGATAACATTAGGTATGGGCAATTGCTTTAATAAGCCAAAATTGGGGTTGAGTTTTTCTACTTGTTGCCAAGATTTTACTTCTACCAAATAACCTAAAGAATTATAGGCAAAAGTTTTGATGGGTACTCCCAAAGCATCTTGTAACTTAGTAATGGGAGGAATATCCTGAGAGCGATTAGCAGGAAAATCTAATTCGATCCAATCGTCTTGATACTTCGCCGTTAATAAACCACTTTTTGTTTGAAAATCGATCGCTTGACCCGTCGAAGCATAACCTTCTGTCCAGAGTACGTGTGCGCTGGCTAAAGTCGCATGACCGCATAGGGGAACTTCAGTAGTCGGGGTAAACCAACGCAGACTATAGTCTCGGTCTTGTTTGAGTAAAAATGCTGTCTCCGAAAGATTCATTTCTCTGGCTACTGACTGCATCCAGCGATCGCTTTGAGGTTTTTCTAGTACGCATACCGCAGCGGGATTACCTTGAAAAATGCGATCGGTAAAGGCATCAACTTGAACGATCGTTTGTCTCATAATTATTTTGCTAAATCTAGACTATAAACGTGACTCAAGTCTGTACGAGATATACAGACAGATGTTCTCAATTGTGTTTTGATTAAATAAAAAATAAAAAGAGGAGTTTCGCGCTATATCTCCCCAAAGTCCATACAATAGTAATAAACCATGCAAATTAACTAGACCATGAAAGCCAACAATACATCTTGTTTTTTATCTTTTGTAGGATTGAGTATTGCTACTAGTCCCTTTATAGTCACAATTTTGACTTTATATTTGGTAACAGAATTTATGACTGAGTTAGGCAAAGCTAGCGAAGAAATTTTCCGACCAGATCGTTTGCCCATTCTTAATTTTCCGAAATTAGAGCATAATTAAGTTTAGTTGAAGTAAAACAGCGATAAAAGTAGAATTTGTGCTTGACTATAGCTATTAGCAGCATACTCATCCCAATTTCTGCTTCAATTACCATATGAATTCCCAGTTATTGAGAACTTTGGGAATTGGCAATAGTCATTGTAAAAAAATTGTCAATACCAAGACCAAAATCATAATAAATTATTTAAATTACGGATTAAATTTAGTCAATCCTGAATAATCTAAGATTATCGCTCGAGTCAAGATATATATACGCCAAGCAGAGGTTTTTATGAGTTCGGTTGTTCAATCTTCGATAGCGAATCAAGAGGAGAACGGTGTACTTGCTGCTTCTCATTTACTATTACGCCATCGACAAAAATTAGTAGAAGATCTATGGGAGTCTGTATTGCTGTCTGAGTGCGGACAGGAAATGCTCGATCTTCTCCAGCAAATGCGCTCTCTTTCTTCTGCTGAAGGGCAAGTAAGAGATTCATTTCCTCAATCCTCAGTACCAAAATTGATCGAGAGGTTGGCTCTCAATGATGCTATTCAAGCAGCCCGTGCTTTTGCTCTTTATTTCCAGCTAACCAACATAGTCGAACAACACTACGAAAGTAGAGAACAAAAACTGGCTCGGCGCGTTACTCATGCCACCCCTACTTCACATAAGAATGGTAGTAGTAAGGGTTGGGCAGCTTCAGTCAAAGCTGACACATCCACAACACATGATTCTCAACTGGAACAACTAAAGAAAAATTGGATCGAACCTAGTATATCCAGCAGCAACCAAGCAGGGTTATTTCATTGGCTCTTTCCCTATCTCAAAGAGATTAATATGCCACCTTTGATGTTGCAAAGGCTGTTGAATCGACTGGACATCAGGCTAGTATTCACCGCCCATCCCACGGAGATTGTCAGACATACAATCCGTAAAAAGCAGCGTCGGATATCTCAGATTTTAGAACAGCTAGATCTGGCAGAAGAAGTGATGCGAGAAATGGGATTACCAGAATCTTGGGAAGCAAAAGAGGCGGTCAACCAACTGACAGAGGAAATTCGTCTTTGGTGGCGTACCGATGAACTACACCAGTTCAAGCCTAAAGTTTTAGATGAGGTAGATTATTCTTTACATTATTTCCAAGAAGTTTTATTTGATGTCATTCCTCAGTTAGCTACTCGTCTCAAACAGTCTTTAGCAGCGTCTTTTCCTGGTTTAGTCTCCCCCACTCACAACTTTTGTTATTTTGGGTCATGGGTAGGTTCAGACCGCGATGGCAACCCATTTGTTACCCCGCAAGTAACCTGGGAAACTGCTTGTTATCAGAGAAAGCTGGTAATCGAAAAATATCTTAAGTCGATCGCTCAATTGCAAGAGTTACTCAGTCTGTCTTTACACTGGAGCGATGTCCGACAGGAATTATTAGACTCTTTAGAACAAGACCAACAGCAAATGCCAGAAATCTACGAAAAACTGGCAATTCGCTATCGCCAAGAACCCTATCGTCTCAAACTAGCCTATATTGCTCAAAGATTAGAAAATACCCTAGAGCGCAATCAAACTTTGGCTTCCGTTGCTGGTAGACAGGCAATATCAGAGATTAATACCGATAACACTTATGCTTCGGGAGAAGAGTTTGTCGCCGAATTGAAATTAATGCAGAGTAGTTTGGCCGCAACTAATTTGCACTGTCGCGAACTAGATAACCTGATCTGTCAAGCAGAAGTATATGGCTTTACTTTAGTAGAACTAGATTTTCGTCAAGATTCTTCGCGTCATAGTAGTGCGATCGCCGAAATCACGGCATACTTACAGGTCCTACCCAAGCCCTATGAGGAGCTATCGGAAGCAGAAAAAACTACTTGGTTAGTTCAGGAATTAAAAACCCGCAGACCGATAATTCCTGGAGAAATGCCCTTTTCTGAAACCACTTGCGAAACGATTGAAACCTTCAAGATGTTGCGTCTTTTGCAACAGGAATTTGGTCGGGGTATCTGTCAGACCTATATCATCAGCATGACCAACTTTGCCAGCGATGTCTTAGAAGTCTTATTGCTGTCTCAGGAAGCAGGACTGTACGACCCTGCAACTTGCCATACTAGCGTCAGAATCGTCCCTTTGTTTGAAACCGTAGAAGACCTCAAACGCGCTCCTGCGGTGATGCGAGAATTGTTTGAACTGCCACTTTATCGTGCAGCTTTGGCAGGGGGATATGAGTATGTAGCAACAACTCAGACAAATCAGACCAAAAATATTGACTCACCAACCAGTCCTCCTCCTCTGAAACCTACCGACTTACAAGAAGTAATGTTGGGCTACTCCGACAGTAATAAAGATTCGGGGTTTTTGAGCAGTAACTGGGAAATTCATAAAGCTCAACATTCTTTACAAAAAGTAGCCTCGGAATTTGGTATATCCCTGCGGATTTTCCACGGTCGTGGCGGTTCGGTAGGTCGTGGTGGTGGGCCTGCTTATTCAGCGATTTTAGCCCAGCCTACGGACACGATTAAAGGCAAAATCAAAATTACCGAACAGGGAGAAGTATTAGCATCGAAGTATTCTCTGCCAGAATTGGCTTTATATCATCTAGAAACTATGACCACCGCTGTCATTCAATCGAGTTTGTTGGGTAGCGGGTTCGATCGCGTCGATCCTTGGAATCAAATCATGGAAGAATTATCGGCGCGATCGCGTAGTGTCTATAAGGCTTTGATTTACGAACAGCCCGATTTTGTCGATTTCTTTCATGCGGTTACTCCCATAGATGTTATCAGTCAGCTACAGATTGGCTCTCGTCCCTCTAAACGTCCTAGTAGTAAGGGTAATGCTAGTAAAAAGAAAGACATGAGTAGTCTGCGAGCAATTCCCTGGGTATTTAGCTGGACTCAGAGTCGCTTTTTGTTACCTGCTTGGTATGGTGTAGGTTCGGCTTTGCAAGGTTTTCTCGACCAAGAGCCACAAAGAAATCTGGATTTGCTGCAATATTTTTATGTCAAGTGGCCCTTTTTTAGAGTCGTAATTTCTAAAGTGGAGATGACTTTGGCAAAGGTCGATCTACAGATAGCAGAACATTACGTCAACGAGCTATCTCAGCCAGAAGATTTAGAACGTTTTCAAAAGCTATTCGCTCAAATATCTCAAGAATACTATTTGACTAAAGAATTAATTCTCAAAATTAACGGTCAGAAAAAACTTTTGGATGGTAATCTCGAACTACAAAGATCGGTGCAGTTACGTAATGGCACAATTATTCCCCTAGGATTTTTGCAGGTAGCTTTAATTAAGCGTTTACGGCAACATGATAAGTCTCAGATTCTTCATTTTCGTTTTAGCAAAGAAGAGTTATTGCGAGGGGCAATGTTAACGATCAATGGTATTGCTGCGGGGATGCGCAATACGGGCTAGTGATCTAGGAAAAAGGAGTAAGGAGGAAGGGGGAAAATGTTTTTTCCCTTTTTCTTTCAACTTGCTAAAAATCAGTGGCAATTTGAATTACCTGCATCAGATCCTGGATGCTGCGACATTCTGCGGGAAGCAAACAAGGATAGACATTTAATCCTTCGATCTGATTGGCTGCTTCGGTAGTTGCAGTATCTAAAGTAATTAATGGCAAAGCCGAGAGATATTCGGATTTTTGGAGCGATCGCAAATATCGAGCCGAGTCGGCAATCTGATAACCATCTAGCACTATTACATCTAGTTGCCAAATCCGAGCTAAGATGTGTGCCTGTTCTAAACCTTCAGCTTCAATAATCCGATATCGAGAATGGGATTGTGGGAAACTATAGTCCGACCAATCTTGTTCTGCCCAATCTTTAAGATTAAAATCCAAACCATGATTGCTACCTATAGTCGCATCAATTGCTTCAGGTTCGGGATAAAGACAAAGAATCGTCAGGGAGCGATTAGGTCGAGCGGGAGCGGATTCAGAAGCCCTGTCGTTCTTGGCAGCCAAAAAGTCGGGTTGAAAACTAATTAGAGGCAACTTCAAAGTAAATCGGCAGCTATTGAGCCAATATTCACTGTCGATCCCTCCCTGAAGCACTTCTGCCAAATATTTAGCCAAGACCAAATTTAGTTTTGCTCCTCGTTGGAGTGAGTCTAAGTCTTCTGTTGTCCAAGGTACTGAAGAAACTTCGGTAGTGTGATTACTAACTGTAATTGCTATTGCTTTATTTAAACTTTTAATTTCAACTTTGATTGCTAAAATGCTTTCTGGGTCAGAAAACTCCAATGTCTCTAACATTAAGTGGGAGATGATACTAGACAAACATAACTTATTGGCGATCGCTACTTCTAATCCCGTCTCGATATCCAACTGTAACTGAGGAGTAGCAATTGCTGGATCTAATTTTTCTTCCTTCGTTGATTCGAGCTTAGTTAATACTTGCTGATAAAGTCGAGCGCATAAATGTTTTAGCTCGATCTTTTCTGGTTTTAGCTTCCGTTTTCCAGTCGTCAAGCTAGTCAGTTCCAGCAAATCATTGACAATACTCATTAGTTGTTTTCCGCTGCTGTGAATCAACTGTACGTAGCGAGTTTGTTTTTGATTGAGCATTCCCAATTTTTGGGCCCCCAGCAAACTGGATAAACCAACAATACCCGTCAGAGGGGATTTTAGTTCGTGACTGACAGTCCCTAACAAGCGATCGACGGTTGTGGAAGTATTTGCCGTTTTGGGCTGAGTGGGCTCTGCATTTTCAGAGCTGGCTAGCGATGACTCGATCGCTAATACTAGCCAGTATTTAGCTGTTTGATTCTCTCCTAATTGCTGCCGAGCTAAAGTCAAAGGTAGTTTGAGATAGTTCCATTTTGTTCCTCGTTCCCAATGAATACCAAGAGCAAGATCGTCAGTTGAATCTAGACTAGAATTTTCCTTTGGATATGATGCTGCTAAATGCTCGATTACGGTGCGTAGTTGCTGCTGTCCCGATCTTAGCTTTTCTGGGTTCAAATTTGTCTTTTTAGGCAAGGCATTCAAACGATCTTGGGAACGGTATTGCTCGCTTAAATAACTAGATTCGTCATTATTTTCTGATCCGTCTTGCCATGGTGTCTCTAGTTGTTTTTTTAGCCACCAATCAGCCACAGATGCCTCTAATGGCTGCTGCTGAGGATCTTGGACGCTAGAGATTCTCGCTTGCCAGCATCGATTCAAGTAAAAATTTCTGCCTTCAGAAGTTTCAATTTTGAGAGGCAGCTCAATAAAATCAATAAAGTTAATTAAATTTAATAAAGGAGAAGATAAACTCGGTAAATTTAAACCTGGAGTAGATTGACTAGCTGTCGCTGCTAGATGTTTAAGCAATCTAGTCAGATCTAATCTGCCTTGTAACTGTCGCTCGCGAACAATTAAGTATTTGTTCTGGCGATCGTCATCAAGAAAATCAGCTTGTAAACAGTTTAAAAATTCTTTAAGTGGGGTATCTGCTTGATATACTATTGCTGGTTCGATTAGACTTTTAAAATCTCTAACTGTTGGAAAGATCGTATTTTGGGGACGCGCTATTTTGGGATGAGCGATCGTCGCCACGGGAAATTGTTGCCAAGATTTGGCTAAAAATGAGAGCAAAGTTTGAGAATTAATTATTCCCCAGGTATTTTTCTCTCTTGGTATTGCCAGACATTCACAATTGGTCTGCTGAAAAATATTGAGAATGCTCCCTAAATCGGCTTCTGGTTGACAGATGGGAATGGAACAGACAAAATCATTCAAGGTAGGATTAGGGCTAGACATAGATCTTTTCGGTTTTTGTCTTCAGAAGCAAACTTAGTCAAGTAGGGGATTCAAGCTCTGTTCGTTGTCTCCAGAGCCACCCTCGATAGAGGCGAGCTTAGTCTTTCTCAGGTGGATTATCAGTTCACCATCAATTGTTAGACGAGGTTTGGTAGCCCTATGGTGGATTGCTATAACTTGGTAAGTAAGTATTAAACCGCCCTCAACTACGCCTTAATTATTACATTTTACATTAACGGCTTTTTGGGTGCAGACGCATCAGCTTAGAGAGGCTTGATGACTATCTGTGACTAAATATATTATTACCCTTGGCGCGATTCAAACTACTATAGTTTTAAGTAGTGTTTTATTACAATTCGCAAACTGACGCAATAAATGTTAACTTTTACTAATACATATTAGGTACGAATTAGCACTAAACCTTGTCTATTGACGATTGCTGCTTGAGAAGACCTATTATTCTGGAAGTTCGCTTGCGATTGCTACTATTGTCATCAAGTGAAATGTTACCTAGCGTTGACTATTGTGAGAAGACACTAGCAACCACAAAGTATAGTTCGCCTAGAAATGTCAGATTATCAAGACCAAGATCTATTTTCTTCTAAAGACTCTGTGTCGAGTAAACTACACGTCTGTTTGTTTTGCAGTCAGCAGCAATTTACTCAGACAATAGCTAAGCTGTTACATAGCGATCGCTATGAACTCAAGTATTTGAATCTTGCTGAGGAGCTATTTGACTTTACCACTCAAAATAGAGAGCAAATAGACTGTATTGTCTTGGTTAATGAGGCTGAGGTCGATTCTATCTTGGAGCGGTTGTGGCACTCAAAAATTTTATTGCCTACTGTAATCATTAAAACCGAACAACCCAATCAAACAGTCGTAAATTCACAATCGGCTCCCGATCTGGCTAAAATCTCTAGCTTTAATACTCTTTATCATCAAGCGGAAATCCATCTCTATCCCACTCAACTAAAAGAAATAGACTCTTATATTAAGTTGGCTATTACTAAATTTTTAAATCTGGTTCCCGATTCTCAAGTTGATTATCAACTCAGATGTCAGTTAGAAGAAGAAGGAGTGCGTAATTCTCTGCTAAATCAACAGCGTCGCTTAACCGAAAAAATCCAAGAGAGACTCGGTTATTTAGGAGTATACTATAAGCGCAATCGCAGCCAATTTTATCATAATTTACCTTTAGAACAGCAAAAAAAGTTAGACCGCAAATTGAGTTTGAGCTACCGCAAAATTTTGTTGAATTACTTTAATGACAGTTCGCAAATCAATAAGTTAATAGACGATTTTGTCGATCGGGCTTTTTTTATTAATGTTTCTACCTCGCAAATCTTAGAAATTCATATGGAGTTAATAGATGAGTTTTCTCAACAGCTTAAAATCGAAGGTAGAAGCGATGATATTCTCTTGGATTATCGTCTACCACTAATTGATATTATTGCTCATCTATGTGAAATGTATCGTCGTTCTATTCCAGGGGATGATATCTCGCTAGAGTTGTTGTTTGGAGTAAAATGAACGGTGTAGTCGATCGCCTATTTTTTAATACAATCATCAAATGTTTTTTGAGAAAAACTTTATTTTCATCTCTTTGCGGGAAACGTAAAGATTATTCAAAATTATGGATCAATTTAGAAAAACTTATGTATTAAAATTGTATGTTGCTGGCAATACACCGAATTCGGTTAGAGCCTTAAAAACTCTCAAAAACATTTTAGAAAAAGATTTTCAGGGAGTCTACGCTTTGAAAGTAATTGATGTACTGAAAAATCCGCAACTAGCTGAAGAGGATAAAATTTTGGCAACTCCAACTTTATCCAAAGTCTTACCGCCTCCAGTACGCAAAATTATCGGCGACTTGAGCGATCGCGAGAAAGTATTGATTGGTTTAGATTTACTCTATGAAGAAATTCGCGAGCGAGAAATGTAGGCTCGTCTTGAAGCTATGTCGTAAAATATTATACTGTCGTTTGAGATTTCTCTGAGTATTACTCCCAGCAATTAAATTTTTTCCGTGTGAGTTTTAGATGAACCAAGCAAATCCCAATAATCAGCCACAACAAACAGAAATATTAACCAGAGGCGTTCGCAAGATTCGCACCATGATTGAAGGATTTGATGAAATCACTCATGGTGGATTACCGATTGGTAGAACTACCCTGGTAAGTGGAACATCGGGTACGGGTAAAACTTTGCTCGCAGTTCAATTTCTTTATCGAGGAATTGAATTTTTTGACTGTCCTGGTATTTTTGTCACCTTTGAGGAGTCACCCAGAGATATTATTGAAAATGCCTATAGTTTTGGCTGGGATTTGCAGGAGCTAGTCGATCGCGGTAAGTTGTTTATTTTGGATGCCTCACCCGATCCTGAAGGACAAGAAGTCGTAGGTAATTTCGATCTATCGGCATTAATCGAACGTATTCAGTACGCTATTCGTAAGTATAAAGCGAAACTAGTCTCCATTGACTCAGTTACAGCAGTATTTCAGCAGTACGATGCAGCTTCGGTAGTCAGACGAGAAATATTTCGCTTAGTAGCTCGTCTCAAACAGTTGCAAGTCACTTCAATTTTGACCACAGAAAGAGTAGAAGAATATGGGCCAATTGCTCGCTTTGGTGTAGAAGAATTTGTTTCTGATAACGTAATTATTATTCGCAATGTTTTAGAGGGGGAACGTCGTCGCCGTACTATTGAAATCCTCAAGTTACGCGGTACTACCCATATGAAGGGAGAATATCCCTTTACAATTACTAATGATGGCATCAATATCTTTCCCTTGGGAGCAATGCGTCTTACTCAACGTTCTTCAAATGTGCGACGTTCTTCGGGAGTTAAAACTCTGGATAAGCTCTGTGGTGGCGGTTTCTTTAAAGATTCGATTATTTTGGCGACAGGAGCAACGGGTACGGGTAAAACCCTGTTAGTCAGCAAATTTTTAGAAGAAGGCTGTCTTCAAGGAGAAAGAGCCGTCTTATTCGCCTACGAAGAATCTAGAGCGCAGCTATCTCGAAATGCTTCTTCCTGGGGAGTAGACTTCGAGGAGATGGAGCGTAAAGGTTTGCTCAAGCTACTCTGTTGTTATCCCGAATCAGCAGGTTTAGAAGATCATTTACAGATGATCAAGTCAGAGATTACCGAATTTAAGCCTTCTCGTATTGCGATCGACTCGCTATCGGCTTTGGCGAGGGGAGTAACCAACAATGCTTTTCGTCAGTTTGTAATCGGGGTAACTGGCTAT
>JASJEI010000546.1 GCA_030064795.1 Pleurocapsa sp. MO_226.B13
CCCCTAAACATTCCTCTTGGCTGAATCAAATTGAGTTCTGGCGATCGCATCCTTGTCCGCAAGCTGCTGAAGCGTGGGAATTTTACCAGTACAACTGACCTGAAAAATCGAATTTTAGATTTTATTGATTACTTTAATCGAACTATGGCGAAGCCATTCAAGTGGACTTATAAAGGTAAGGTGTTAGCGGTTTAATGGGTATTTTATTTCCGCCGTGCTGTACTAGGCTGTTTGTTATGTCTTGCTTTGAGCATCTTCTTGAAAAAGCGCACCGCCCGCGAGTCAACGGTTTCCGAGCGCGTAAGGACGGAGCAAGAATCTCTTGGCAGCTTTTTTATTTCTTCTCGCACTGAGCATAAAGTCACAGGCAAGCACCCGAATTGAATTCGGGTGCTTGCCTGTGACCGCATTCCGCGGTCTAAAGTGTTGCTTTCACTATCTACTGCACGGTACAGATATTTCCAATCTCCATTCACTTTGATATAGGTTTCATCTACTCGCCAAGAGTCATTGGTAAGCTTAAGGTGACGACGAGTTCTTTCATCGATTTCAGGAGAATAAGCTAATACCCAACGACCGATAGTAGAATGATCGACTTTTAAACCTCGATCTTTCATCATTTTTTCTAAATTCCGATAACTCAAAGGATAGCGAAGATACCAACGAACATTGAGTAAAATAATCTCATGTCTGGAAATGTCTCCATTTAAAAGGTTCCTTGGGATTCATCAGAAGAGTCAAAGTCGTGAGTAGATTTACTTATTTGCATCATACTACATGATTACTCCCATTTTTGGCGACAGAACCACTCTTGCTGTAAAGCTTGTAGAGGATGCAGTGGAATCCAGCCGGCAAACCTTTGCACCTGGGCACGGCAAGAAAAGCCTGTAGCCAGACGTTCGCAGTTACCTTGAGAATTGGTAGTTAAATGTTGTCCCCAACTAAGCTGATATATCTCTCGTGATGTTGCTAAATGTTCGACTTCATAGCCATAGATACCTGCCAAGCCACAGCAACCAGTCTCCAGAGTGTTGAGTTGTAATCCAGCCGCTTGAAATACCTGTTGCCATTGCTGTTGGGATGCTGGTGCCAGAGTTTTTTCACTACAGTGTCCTAACAGAGTGTAGGAGCGATGACGCGGCGATTGGGGAAAGCGATCGCCCTGCTCGACGAGAAATTCTTGAGGTAATCTAATATTAAGAGCAGCTCCTCCCTCAATATTGGCATACTCATCACGATAGGTAAGCACCATACTGGGTTCAATCCCGACTATCGGAATATCAAACTGCTGAAGCTCATTGAGATAGGCAATATTTTGTCGCGCTACCTGTTCAAACTTCTCTAAGAATCCCAGTACATGAAGTGGTTTGCCGCTGATTGGTGGTGGTAACACGTAAACCTGAAATCCTAATTGGGTCAATAAATCGTAGGTAGCTAATACCAATGGTGCTTCATAGACACTGGTAAATAAGTCTTGAAGTAAAATAACGCTGTTGCTAGGATCGGCTTTCGCCAAGCGCTCGAGATCTAAGGAGGGCGCATTTCTGGAGTGCAGGGAGGCTGTAACTTTTACTTCACTTACTGGTTGAGGAGGGACTATACCCAACCCAGTACGCAGCAATCCTTGAGTAAGAGGATTTTGCAGCAACAGGTTAGTTATTTGAGGAAACTTGCCCTGCCATTTAGTGAGGAATTCAATGTAACCCATCAGATAATCCCGTGGCGATCGCAGATAGCGGGTGTAGTAACGCTGCAAAAATTGGGACTTGAGGCTGGGAATATCTACATGGATGGGACATTGGTTAGCACAAGCTTTACAAGAGAGACAGCCATGTAAACCGTCGTAAACTTCATGGGAGTAATCGTATTGACCAATTGTTTTAGTGAGAGTATGCCAAGATTTGACGAGGAAATTTGCGGGTCGAGCTAAATCTCGCTCTTGACTCAAGGCAAGTTGACGCAACCATTCCCGCAGCAGACTAGCCCGACCTTTGGGAGAATGAATGCGCTCTAAGCTACCTTTATAGGAAGGACACATTACATAGTCTGGGTTGATATTGAAACAAGCTCCATTGCCATTACAACTAAAAGCGACCTCATAATCTGCTTGCATAGCAGTCGGTACTTGGCGATCGTAATGCCCTCTCAAGGGTGCTTCTAGAGTTACAACCTGCTCCGAGCTATTAAAAGGAGTGACAATCTTACCTGGATTTAAGCGATTATGGGGATCGAAAGCTGACTTGATTTTGCGTAGATCTTGATAAAGTTCTTCACCAAAAAATATCGAGGTATATTCACTGCGAAAACCTCTACCGTGTTCTGCCCACATGACTCCCCCATATTGGCGAACTAGAGTCACAACTCGATCTGAGATGGTACGTATCAAAGCTTCATCTTGAGGAATTTGGAGGTTTAACGCTGGGCGTACGTGAAGACAACCGACATCCACATGACCGAACATGGCATAGTCGAGATTGTAGTCATCAAGCAGCTGTTTAAATTCTTGAATATATGCCGACAAGTTAACTGGTGGCACTGCCGTATCTTCAATAAAAGCAATCGGTTTGCGGGCTCCTGGACGATTTCCTAGTAAGCCTACCCCCCGTTTGCGTAATTCCCAAAGGGAAGTGATTTCTTCCACCGAGCTAGTTTGATAATAGCCCATCGAATTGAAGTTTAATTCTTGTCTCAGTTGCTCGACGGTTGCTTGGAGTTGGGCTGGATCTTCGGAAACAAATTCCACCAAATTTATCGCTTTAGCATCAGCAAGAAAATCTTTGACGCGGGGGTAAATTTCATCTTGTTTTGCTAGCTCGAGGATGGTTTCATCAATGGTTTCAATGGCAGCAGGGTTGAAAGCTAACAAAGATTGGGCCGCTGTTAAGGCATCGTCAAAACAGTCGTAATGGATCGCTAGCAGTTCTTTGTACTGAGGAATGGGGGTGAGTTTGAGTTTGGCGGCTGTAATCACTGCCAGAGTCCCTTCTGAACCGGCGAGAATGCGGTTGAGGTCAAAGAATTGTCGTTCTGAATCGTAAACTTTTGCTAAGTTATAGCCTGTAAGAAATCTCGGCATTTTGGGGAACTGTTGTTCGATTAGAGATTGTTTGGAAGTTACAATCTCGTCTACCTGCCGATAAATTCGACCTAGGCGATCGCCTTTGGTTGTAAGTTGAGCTAGATTTTTCCGCTCGACAGGGGCAGAATTAGCTGTAGTTCCATCACTTAGCACCCAAGTAAGTTCTAAAATATGATCGCTGGTACGTCCATAGATGCGAGAACCTTTACCGCAAGCATCGGTGTTAATCATGCCTCCTAAAGTAGCGCGACTACTAGGAGCGAGGTTAGGCGCAAAGAAAACTCCATAGGGTTTGAGGTAGTTATTTAACCGATCTAGTACTACCCCGGGTTGCACCTTAACCCAGCCAGATTCCAGATTCACCTCTAAAATCTGGTTCATGTATTTAGAGCAGTCCAAAATAATTCCCCTAGAGAGGGATTGTCCGTTAGTACCCGTTCCACCACCACGAGGCGAAAAGGTAAGCCTTTGAAAAGCCGGCTGATTTGCCAATTGAAAGATTGCTACTAGATCTGCTGTAGTTTTGGGATAAATCACAGCCTGGGGCAAGATTTGATAGATGCTATTATCGGTGGAAGAGAGTAAGCGACTGGCAAAATCAGCGCGAATTTCCCCAGAGAAATCCGTCTGTTTGAGTGCCTGAAGAAAGCGCTCGACATCGGTTTTTAGAGTATCCCTGAGAGGTAAGCGAGGAATCATCGGCGGTCGTTGAATGAAGAAGTTGGTTTGAAGCCTATGGTTAATTTTAACAACTGCGATCTATAGTTCAAATATCTTACTTTTTAAGTAAGTGGGTTTCGGTAGTAGGTCTAGTAGTTGCTTTGGGGGGATTTCCACGATCAAGACCTTAATTAATTTCCTCTGAGTCCGATGTTGATTTAATGTTTTTCATCTATTTTTCTAGAGGAATGTGTCAGAAAATACACAGCTCATCCCCAAAATTAATTATCTTTTAATAAGATGTTAAAAGCAGCATTTTATGATCGGGAAAATTGCCTAAAAATGTGTTTGCCGTTACCCCAAAAAATGCAATTAAATATCAGGAAAAACTGATTGATACAGCAATTGAGAACTATAGATTATCGTCTAAGAATATTCTTCGATCAATATGACTCCAAACTTTAAATTTGCTATTGCCAGCGATCTTCACATAGCCGTACCTAAAACTATTAGCAAACAACCAGAACGATTTCATTTAGTAGAAGTTAGTATTCCAGCTTTTGAAAAGGCTTTAGAACATTTAGAAACATTAGATTTGGATTTTCTCCTCTTACCAGGTGATTTAACCCAAGATGGCGAAGTGGAAAATCATCAATGGTTAGCAAATCGTTTATCTAAACTACCTTTTCCTACCTATGTCATCCCAGGTAATCACGATATTCCTAATTTATTAGCCACCGAAAAGCCGCTTTCGGAAAAGCAGAGCCAACGCATCATCGGCTTTAACGATTTTCCCCAATATTACCAAAATTGCGGTTATCAAAATACCGAGCAACTTTATTACAGCCAAGAAATTTTGCCTGGAGTACGATTAATTGCTCTTAATTCTAATACTTTCGATCGAGATGGTCGGCAAATAGGATGTTTGTACGAGCGACAATTACTTTGGTTGGAATCAATTCTCCAAAGGGCAAATCGACAGCTTGTACTACTAACTATCCACCATAATATTATCGAACATTTACCACAGCAATCCAAGCATCCTATAGGCAAACGCTATATGCTGGATAACAGAATTGCTTTATTGGATTTACTCCAAAAATATGGAGTCAAGTTGATTTTTACAGGACATCTCCACGTACAAGATGTTGCCGAATTTGAGGGGATTTACGAAGTCTGTACTGGTTCGATGGTGAGCTATCCCCATCCTTATCGAGTCATAGAAGTGACAGCACCAAATTCCGAAGCGATAAAACTCAAGATACAATCTCACTGGATAAAATCTGTTCTCGGATGGGAAAATTTGACACAGAGATCGCGAGAATACTTAGGCGCTCGCTCTGGTCAATTTATGATGCGCCTGCTAACTTCTCCACCGCTCAATTTATCTCCTACAGAAGCAGCAAAATATACTCCCCACTTACGTTATTTTTGGTCAGATCTGGCTGCTGGAGATGGATTCTTTGATTTCCCCCAATTCCCCCCATTACTAAGAAAACATTTTCAACAATTTAGTGCGGTTGACAGTGAAGGAAATCCTAATTTAATTGATAATCAAGTAACTCTTGTACTGAGTCGTTGATAGTTGATTGATTTTCTAGAAAAATCTCAAAATCATTTTTCGCCTCTGCTGACGTTAACTAACCAGATTAGGAAAAGCTTTTTTCCAGTTAGAAAAGAGGACCATTATCGGAGCCGAGCATGGCAGCACGCACTAGAGGGATGGGCGGGGCACCATAGCTGAGCAATTGCTCGTGGAAATCACCCCAGGCTTGACGTCCTCCTCGTGAAGCCGTCCAATCG